>CANQAL010000061.1 GCA_947589255.1 Candidatus Gastranaerophilales bacterium
AATACGAGCCCTACGGGATAAGTATGCGTAGCTGAACCCTATTGTTTGCGAATATTTTTGAGCAAACAATACGGTGAAAGTCCCTTCAAATATATTAATCTACAGAAAAAGAAACTGCCTTGGGCGGGACTTTGCTTAGACCGTGGGCGAGTATATGAAATACGAGCCCTACGGGATAAGTATGCGTAGCTGAACCCTATTGTTTGCGAATATTTTTGAGCAAACAATACGGTGAAAGTCCCTTCAATTAAATTAGTCTACAGAAAAAGAAACTGTCGATGGCGGGACTTGAACCCGCAAGGATAAACCACACGCCCCTCAAACGTGCGCGTATACCAATTCCGCCACATCGACACAGTTTTGAATGTATTTAGTTGTCAGTTTTAATCAGTCATTTGTGGCGGAATGTTCTCGTCAATACTCGAACCCCTCTCCTCAAAAGGTACACTGTACCTTTTTCGTCGGCAGAGTGCCACATCGACATAGTTTTAAAATATTCAATTTTTATGTTAAGGCAAGCCTCAACTAGAAACATTATCTTATGATAATATCCATTCGTCAATATTTAATATTTTGATTTTTTACTACTAATCAAATAAAATAAGTTTATGAACTACATTTGGTATTTTTTAATAGTTGCTTCAATAATTTTCGGTGCAATAAACGGCAGATTGGCAGATGTCGCAGGTGCTGTATTTTCCGGTGCTGAACTCGCCGTTAAAATAGTCCTCACTCTCCTTGGAATTATGACTTTTTGGCTTGGAATTATGAAAATTGCCGAAAAATCAGGGATTGTTGAGTTCTTATCAAAAATATTAAAGCCTCTTGCAAAAATTATTTTTCCTGAACTGCCAAAAGACAGCCCGATAATTGGTGACGTGGCAATGAATTTTTCCGCTAATGCCCTTGGATTGGCTAATGCCGCTACTCCTATCGGTATTAAAGCTATGGAAGGTATGCAGGAGCTTAATAAGGATAAAGAAAGTGCGACAAATTCCATGTGTACATTATTGGCTATGAATACAGCGGGGTTTCAGCTTATTCCCGCAACCGTAATAGCAATCTTAGCTGCAGCAGGATGTAAAAATCCTACAGAAATAATTGTCCCTACTTTAATAGTTACTTCAACAGCCTTTATCTGTGCAATTCTATTGGCAAGGATTTTTCAAAAAATCTTTCCGCCCCAAAAAATTAACGAGGTAAACTCCCATGATTAAAGAAATTATTAATTTAATATCTTTATGGGCTTTACCTGCAATAATTTTAATTATTTTATCCGTTGCAATACTTCGCAAAGTCCCTGTTTATGAGGCTTTTATTGAAGGCGCTAAAGACGGGGTCAAGGTAAGCTTAAATATTATCCCGTACCTTGTCGCAATTATTGTTGCAATATCCATGCTTCGGGCATCGGGCATGGTGGAAGCATTAGCAGGTTGCTTTGGCGGATTTTTATCAAAGGTTCATATTCCTGCTGACATTCTTCCGCTTGCGATTGTCCGCTCACTCTCAGGAAGTGCGGCACTCGGGGTGTTCTCTGATATTATTTCCAATAACGATGTTAATTCATATACTTCTAAGCTCGCTGCAATCATGCTTGGCAGCAGTGAAACAACTTTTTATGTATTAACCGTTTATTTTGGTGCGGTTGGGATAAAAAAATATCGTTTTGCGCTTTTAACAGGTTTAAGTGCCGATTTAATCGGAATAATTATGGCGGTAATTGTCGCTCGGTTCTTCTTCGCTTAAAATTTAAATTGTAATTATAACACTTATAATAATGTTTTATTGTATAAAATCTATTTTTGCGCAAAAAAAAGCCACCTTTCAGTGGTCTATTTCTGCATCCTAATGGTCTCTTTTGTGTTTATTATTTAGGAGTTTATATGTGTTCGGGGTTGTAATGTTTCATTTAGTGTTTTGCTTACACTTAAATCTTACATTATTATTATGACACATATAATTTTCTTGTCAAGTGTCCAAAAATTTATTTGTTAAGTTTTTTTAACTGCATTCATCCTGCGGTTTTTCCCGCCTGCAAGTATTTATTGTCTTTAAATATAATTCGTCAAATAGTGTTATTAATAATGCAGCTATTGCGGGTGATAATATTACTCCCCATACACCTAAGAATTGTGCCGCAATTAAAAAAGCAAAGATTATTATTATCGGATGCAAATTTAAAAATTTGCCGAATACCAGCGGCCTTACAAAATTATTTGATACCCATTGTGCCGCTATATATACTACTACCGTTAATATTACTATCAGCCAGCCTTGCGGTGCTGCACATAACACTCCTAATACAAATGCTATTATCGGTCCTACTATCGGAACTATATCCATTAAACCTGCTATTAACCCCAATAATACCGCATATTGCACTTTTAAAAGCATTAAGCCCGCCGCAGTAAATATTGCTACTGTCGACATCGATAAAACCTGTGCTATTACATATCCGCCGACTTTATGTTCTATATTTTCATATACTTCTTTTGCTTTAGCTTTCAGCTTTGGCGGAAACAGGGTTATTATTGCATCTCGGATTAAGTTTTTTTCGTTTATCATATAAAATACTATGACACCCATTGTTACTATTACTGTTATTGCTTCAACAAATGCCATTGTAAAATCTATTGATTTATTTACCAGACCTGATGCAACCTGTGAATATGAACTTGTTAATGTATCAGTATTTATAAATTCAATTAATCTTTTACCCATAATTGTTTTATTACTTAAAAAGTCCGTTATATTTCTGATGATTTCAGGAATATTGTTGATTATTTGATGTATTTCCTGAATTGAAATCGTTACTATCGGAATTAAAAATAAAATAACAATAAGTATTGTTCCGAGGATAATAATTGTGGAAGCCATTGAACGGTTCATCTTTTTTTCTAATTTATCCACTGCAGGACTTAATGAGCATGCCAGAACAAATGAGCCGAATGCCAGTAAGGCGATTGTTTTTATTTGAATTATAAACCATATTAAAAAAATTATTACTATACCAAAGAGGATATTTTTTAAATTAACATTTTTATTCCAAAACATTAGATGCTCCTTTATTTGAGTTAATTATAACATATAGTAATAAATTAAAAAAATAGCACATTAGATTTAACATAATGTGCTTGTTTTATATTATTGAAAAATTTTTATTGATCGTATTCTTTTTCAAATCCGAATAATGAACTTACGGATTCTCCCTCATGAATTCTTGAAATAGCTTCACCCAATAAATGCGCTACACTTAATTGTGTAATTTTTTCGGGTAAGAAGTTTTTGTTTAAGGGGATTGTATTTGTTACAACAACTTCTTTAATAGGTGCTTTTTCAAGTCTTTCCAGTGCGGGGCCTGAAAAGACAGGGTGTGTTGCGCATACATATACATCTTTTGCCCCTTTATCTTTTAATAGTTGAGCGGCTCCGCAGATTGTGCCTGCCGTATCAATAATATCATCAAACATTATGCAGGTTTTACCCATAATATCACCGATAATATTAACGGCTATTGCTTCATTATGGCGATTTCTTCTTTTGTCTATGATTGCCATCGGGCAGTTCATTTGTTTTGCAAAGTATCTTGAACGGCTTACTCCGCCCATATCAGGGCTTACTACCACCAAGTCTTCCTGCGGAATATTTAATTTCTTTACATAGTCAACGAGTACGGATGTTGCATATATATGGTCTACAAGAATATTAAAAAATCCTTGAATTTGCCCTGTATGTAAATCCATTGCCAGTATTCTGTCAGCCCCTGCCGTTGTAAGTAAATCAGCAACAAGCTTAGCTGTAATTGCTTCTCTGCCTGATGTTTTTCTGTCTTGTCTTGCATATCCGTAATATGGAATTACCGCAGTTATTGATTTTGCACTTGCTCTTTTGAAGGCATCTATTATTATTAAAAGTTCCATCAGGTTTTCGTTAACGGGGTTGCATACTGGCTGAATTATAAATACGTCATCGCCTCTTATACTTTCTTGAACTTGAACGTATATTTCTCCGTCGGCAAAGTTTTTAACAATCATCGGTCCGACCGTTGTACCGAGATATTCTGCAATTTCCTGAGCCAATTGCATGTTTGACCTGCCTGCAAACAGTTTTATGTCGTGTGTCGGGTTGATTGTCTTTTCCCCTTGCGGAAATGCCAGTTCTAATTCCATCATTTATTGCCTCCTGATAGCTCTTCAATTTTTTTCTTTACCCAACCCGAGAATATCTTCATCGGAGAACGGGTTATTGCAAGTGAATATGCTTCTACATCTTTTGTTATTATACTTCCTGCACCTACTGATGCCATTTCGTTTACTGTTACGGGCGCTACAAGTACGGAGTTTGAACCTGTATTTGCTCCGTCTTTTATTATTGTTTTACTTTTAACTTTTGAAATAGGATTATAGTTTGCCGTTATTGTACCTGCGCCTATATTTACTTTTGACCCCAGTTCGGCATCACCTATATAGCTTAAATGCGATACGTTTGTATTATCTTTAATTTCTGATTTTTTAATCTCTACAAAATTGCCTATTCTTACATTGTTACCGATTTTGGCACCGTCACGAATATGAGAAAACGGCCCTATTTTGCATTTTGACCCTATTATATTTTTCCCTGTTATATATACATTGGGAAGTATTAATGTATCTGCTCCGATTGTTGTTTCGGGTGAAATATATGTTGTTTCGGGGTCTGTTATTTGAACACCTTCATCCATTAATCTGATTAATGATTTTCTGTTTATTATTTTTGTCGCCTGTGCAAGCTGGAGTTTAGAATTAATACCGAATATCTCTTCATTATCATCTAAAATATATGACTGAACATTCAGGTTATTTTCTACTGCCCATTTTACGATATCGGTTAAATAGTATTCCCCTTGTGCGTTATTGTTTTTTAAAGAGTTAAAAGCATTTGATACGGTTTTCCAGTTAATGCAGTATATACCGGCATTAACTTCTTTTACGGCTTTTTGCTCGGGAGTAGCATCTTTTTCTTCTACTATTGCCGTAAACTTTTTATTTTTATCCCGTATAATCCTGCCGTAATTTTTCGGGTTTTCAAATATTGCTGACATAACGGTTAAATCAGCCGCATTGTTATCGTGAAAATCTGTAAAACTTTTTAGTGTATCAGATGTAATTATAGGAGTATCACCGCATACAACTATAACATAACCGTCAAAATCTTTTAAATACGGTGCTGCTTTATTTACAGCATCGCCTGTCCCAAGCTGAGGCGACTGAAGCACGCATTTTGCACTTTCATAATTTTCTTTTACATATTTTTCAACAAGTTCTGCTTCATGCCCTACTATAACAAAGTTTTCATTAATATACCCCGTATTATTAACGGCATCTAATACATAACCCAGCAAAGGTTTATTAAATATGCAATGAAGAACTTTCGGAAGTTCAGACTTCATTCTTGTGCCTTTCCCGGCCGCAAGAATTATTGACTTTACTTTTTTGTTCAACATAATTCCATCCCTTGCATAAGTTAATCATACTATTGTTAAAGAAAAATTAAAATATAATTGTAAAGAATTAATAATTTTAATTTGTTTATGGCAAAAAAAATTAATCAGATGTTTTATCATAGTACGATAAGGAGAATTATTAATGAAAGTACAATCAACAGAAATAAAAAATAAACCAAGTTTAATTGGTTGTGTGGCAAGAAGCGGGCTTGTTACTGCACTAACTTCAAGTTTAGCTTTACCGGAAATGACAAGAGCTAATATACGTAATTCAATTTTAGGTGAAGATGTATTTGCAAAATTGACAAGAAAATCAGCAGAAAAAACTGCAGAATTTTTATCTTCAACCAAAAAATCTCCAAATCTTGATTTTTCAAAAGTTGCTGATAAACTTGGAAAATTTGATATTGATGCTGTTGTTGCAAAAGCGAAAGAAAATTATCCTGAAATAAGAAAACAAGGACTTAAAGCATTAGGCATTCTTACTGCGATTACTGCCGTTAATGCTCTTGTAATGTATACTCTTGATAAAATTGCAGCAAAAAAAGCAAACACAAAAACAGAATAATTTTATATAATATATTTAATTAAAAAGAAGAACAATTAATTTTCTTGTTCTTCTTTTTTATAGTCAATATTTTTCAATAAGAAAACTGTAGGAATAATAATCATTGCGGCTATTGAAAACATTCTGAAGGTATCAACAAACCCAAGCAGGGTTGATTGCTGTATTAACTGTTTATACATCATATTTTGCGCCATATAGTTTGCAGTAACAGGGTGTGTATATTGCGCTAATCCTGCCGCCATTGAACTTAATCGTTCCTGATATACAGGGTTTAAATCATTTAAATTTTTAACCATTTCATATTGATGCATTTGCGAACATCTTGCAATCATAGTACCTGAAAGTGATGTACCTATAGCACCACCTATATTTTTTAGCAAATTTTGAAGCCCCGCAGCATTTGTCATTTGGCTGTTATTCAGTGTTACTGCAGATAATGCAATACTCGGCACCATTGAAAAGCCCATGCCCAGACCCAGTATAAAATTAGGTACTGATATTGACGTCATTGAAATATCAAGGTTTAACTCGCTTAATTGAAAACCCGCAATACCTATACAAATTAAACCGACACAAAGTAAAAGCCTGTTATCAATTTTATTTGCCAGTGCTCCCGATAATAATACAGATGTTAAACTCCCCGCACCTCGGGGCATCATGGTTAATCCGCTTAAATATGCATTATACCCCATAAGTGTCTGCAAAAATTGCGGAAGTATTGCCATTGAGGCAAGTAAAACAAGGTTTACAACTACCTGTACAAGTGTTCCGACCGAATAATTTCTATCTTTAAAAACCGATAAATCCACCAGAGTATTTTTTCTTTTTAACTGTGAAATAAAGAAAAATACTGCGGCTAAGACACTTACTATTGCCATTCTTCTTACCCAGACGGCATTAAACCAGTCTGCATTGTTGCCTTTATCTAAAATAATCTGCAATGTTACAAGCCATATTGTTAAAAGGAAAAACCCTATTGTATCTATTCTTATATTCTTCTGTTTTCTTGCATAAGGCGGATCTTCCAGCAGATATTTTATTAATATTATTGTTGTTACACCGATTGGTATATTAATAAAAAATATCCATGACCAGTTTAAGTTATCCGTTATCCACCCGCCCAGTACAGGCCCTATAATTGGGGCAATGACTACTACCATTCCGAATAGTGCCATTGCTTTCCCTCTCTCGCTTATGGAAAAGTTTTCAAGCAAAATTGCCTGCGCCAAAGGCAGTAAAGCCCCGCCGCCTATTCCCTGCAATATTCTTGCAAATATCATCATTCCTAAAGAGTTTGATATTCCGCATAAAAATGACGAACATACAAACAATATTACACTGAAGGTAAAAAATGCTTTTCTGCCCATTAATTTACAAAACCAGTCAACTGCAGGAATAATAATGCCCGAGGCTATTAAATAACTGGTTAAAATCCATAAAGCTTCTTCTCTTGAAGCGCTAAAACTTCCTGCCATATGTAACAGTGCAACATTTGCAATAGTTTCATCCAGCACAAACATAAATGCCGCACCGATTATAGGAACTGAGACTATCCACGGATTATACTTAGGTTTCCATTCCTCTTGCGTTAGTGCTTGTTCTTCCGCCATTTATTTAACTCTTACTTTAGGTTCAACACTCATTCCTGCGGAGATATTGTACTCTTCAGGATTTATTTCTTCCGTAAATACTATTTTAACGGGAATTCTTTGAACGATTTTAACGAACGAACCGACGGCATTTTCAGGCGGGAATAAGCTTGATTTTGCTCCTGATGCTTTTTGAATGCTGTCTATTTTTCCTTTAAATTTTTTATTCGGGTATGCATCAATTCTGATATCAACTTCTTGTCCGGGCTTCATTTTACCGACTTGATTTTCTTTAAAGTTAGCTTCTATCCAGATGTTATCGCTGACGAGCATAAATAACGGCTGACCTGCTTGAACGTATTTGCCTTTATCTACATTTTTGTTTGTAACCGTACCCGAATTGGGGGCTGTGATGTCCGTATATTTTAAATATAATTGAGCTTGATCTCTTTGAGCTTTTAATACTCTTAAATTGGCATCCGCTACTTTATTGTTAGATTCCGACAATATATTTTCTTCGGCGGAGAGTAATTTTGCCTGTGCATCGTCATATCTTGTTTGAGCGCTGTCGAGTGTCTGCTGAGATACTGCACCTGCTTTATAAAGGTTTTTATATCTTTCCAAATCTTTTTTTGCGAGTGATACTTCAGAGTTGACTGCGCTTAAATTAGCTTTTGCTACCTTTTGAGAATAAAGCGCTTTTTCATAAGCAGCTTGTGCCTGCTCATATTTAACTTCATAATCCGCTTTATCTATTTTAGCGATTAAGTCGCCTTCTTTTATTTTTTGATTATCTTGTATATAGATTTCTTCTATTTGACCTGAAACTCTCGGAGCGATTTGTACTATATCGCTTTCGACATACGCATCATCGGTTGATTCAAACCTCAAAGAATTTAAATAATAACCGATTGCACCCAATAAAGCAATTACACATATAACAATTATAAGTGTACGTTTTTTTGGATTTTTTTCCTGCTCTTTATCTTGATTTTGTGTTTCTTCCATAATTAATTTGCTTTTCCTCTAAAAATATATTAGTATGTAACTAAATTAAAGGCAATACCCCGAGTTTATAATATGGAATAAAAGTTATGAAGATAAAAAAAATAATAACTTTAATATTAATATTTACAATGTTTATAGGTTATGCACCGTTAGAATCGTTTGCGGCTAAAAAACCTTCTGCGGATATTAATAATACAATTTCTTATGTAAACATTAACTGGTGGAAAGGTTTAGATGATTCAATTTTAATTGATTACATTCTAAAGGCGGTTGAATGTAACCATGACTTAAAAATTTCCTCTTTAAAAGTAGAAGAAACAAGACAAAATAAAAATATTCAAAGGTCAAAGGAAATGCCTTCTATCGGGGTAGGAGCAGTGCCTGCTTTATATAAACTCCCCGCCTCAACAAGTTCTGACGGGCTTATTTCACTTCCTATTTATGCAAGTTACGAACTTGATTTGTTCGGCAAAAATCGTGATAAAACAAAATCTTTTGATAAATTAATTGAGATTTCCGCTCAAAATGAAAGAGCAGCTTATATTTCAGTTGTAAGCGCCGTAGGAAGCACTTATTATAATATTGTTAAACTTGATAAATTAATAAATCTTCAGGAAGAAATAATTAAAGACAGAAAACAAATTTACGATTTAATGAAATTAAGCAACGAAGAAGGTTTAATATCAACAGCAGATACCGTAAATGCTAATAAGGCATATATAAGAGCAAATGCGGATATAATTGAACTTAAAAAATCCCGTGAAAGACTTTTAAATATGCTTGCGGTTTTAATTGGCGAAAGTCCCGAAAATAAAAACAATTATGCCCGTATTGCGTATGATGATCTTATAATTAATAAATCCGTTCCGGATTCTGTAAGCTCTGATGTTATAGAAAACCGCCCCGACTACCTTTCAAGCGAAATAATGCTTGAAAAAACAGGTATTGATATCAGAGCGGCAAAAAAAGATTTTCTTCCGAGTTTTAATATTCTGGGTTTGATTTCTTTCAGTTCTACCGAATTTTTAAGCAAAATGAACTGGACAAATGCAGTTGCAGTTTTAGGTGGCGGGGCTTTACTTCCTTTATTTACGGGCGGAGCTAAGATTGCAAACTTAAAACTTCAAAAAAATAAGTATAATCAAGCTGTTGAAAATTATAAAAAAACATATATTGTTTCCGTTCAGGAAATTAACGATGCACTCTGCGACTTAAAGCTGGATAATGAAAAATATTTAAAAACTTTAGAAAATTATAACGTTGAAAAGTCTGATTTTGGATACACTCAACTGAAATACAAAGAAGGAATAATTTCCAATTTGGATTTACTTCAGAAAAAAGAAAATCTTCTTGTGACCGAAAAACAGCTTACCAATGATAAAATAGAGTATTTTATAAACCAAATCAGCTTATATAAAGCCTCCGGAGCAAAAATTTAAAATTATTTAAATTAACCCTAATTTGTTTTATACTTAATCATGGATGACATGGTTTGAGAGGTTAATATGAATAATACGGTAGTAGTTGGCGCACAGTGGGGAGATGAAGGTAAAGCAAAGATAACGGATTTACTTGCGCAGTATGCTGATGTAATAATCAGGTATCAGGGCGGATGTAATGCGGGGCATACTGTTGTGGTAAATAACGAAACATACAAGTTTCATCTTATTCCCTCGGGTGTTCTATACGATAATAAATTTTGCTTTATCGGTGCAGGTACTGTAATTCATCCTGAAACCTTTTTAAAAGAAACTCAAGAACTTATTGAAAGAGGAGTAAACCTTTCATCCTTAAAAATAAGCCCCCTTGCTACCATTACACTTCCGTATCATATTGATATAGACGGAATAAGCGAAAATTCAGCAAAACAGGTTAAAATCGGGACTACCAAAAAGGGAATAGGCCCTACGTATTCCGATAAAATCGGCAGATACGGGCTTAAAATTCAGGATTTATACGATGAAGAATTGTTAAATTCACGATTAGACGCAATACTTCCTTTAAAAAATAAGATTTTGGAAAAAGTTTATAATTCTAAAACCTATTCAAAAGAAGAAATGCTGGGTTATTGCAAGAAATATGCCGAAATATTCAGACCTTATGTATGTTTGGATTGGGTAGAAAAACTTTCAACGGAATTGAAAGAGGATAAGAAAATCTTGTTTGAAGGCGCACAAGGTATAATGCTTGATATAGATTACGGGACATATCCTTTTGTAACGAGTTCAAACCCGATAGGCGGAGGGGCTGCAACTGGGAGCGGTATTGGCCCTACGCATAT
>CANQAL010000062.1 GCA_947589255.1 Candidatus Gastranaerophilales bacterium
AAAACGGATGCCTAAGCAGGATAAGGAAGTTGGTCACAAGTGCCACAACTTCGCCCATCAACAAGCGGGAAACCCGCCTTGGGGGAGAAGTTAAAACCTATCGGGGCTGGGAAAAAACAATTCGACGAATTTCTCTATTATATAGAGATTTCCTTGATTATTTTTCTTATATGTGTTATCATATAAAATATCAAAGCAAGGGGTTCGCCATGGCACTATCATATAAAAAACTTTGGAAATTGCTAATAGACAAAGATATGAGAAAAGAAGATCTTCGCGTCGCGGCGGGTCTGACTTCTACTGCGATTGCAAAACTGGGTCGCAACGAGGACGTAAGCACAAAAGTGCTTTTGAAAATTTGCAATGCCCTTGATTGCAGCATTGAAGATATTATGGAGATAGTGGAAGACAAGGGAGATTGTCAATGACGCCAGAACAAAAAGCAAGAGAAGAAATAGACAAGAGACTTGATGAGGCGGGTTGGGTTGTGCAGGACATGAAACAAGTTAACCCGATGGCATCACTTGGCGTTGCCGTGCGAGAATATCCCACAAGCACGGGACCTGTTGATTATGCGCTTTTTATCGAAGGCGTTCCCGTCGGTATTGTTGAGGCTAAAAAAGACGATTTGGGCGAAAGCATATCTACCGTTGAAGCACAATCAGATAGATATGCTCACAGCGTTTTCAAATGGGTAAAAAATGAGTATTTTATTCGATTTGCATATGAAGCAACCGGAAAAATAACAAGATTCACCGATTATAATGATAAAAAATATCGTGCAAGGCGTGTCTATTCTTTCCATCGTCCGGAAACCCTGCAACGTTTATTGGTGGAATCCGATACGGTCAGAAACAATTTGAAGCATTTGCCGCCTCTGAATGAGGAAGGATTTCGAAAATGTCAAATTGTAGCAATCAAAAATTTGGATGTTTCGTTTGCGGAAAATCGCCCCAAAGCCCTTGTGCAGATGGCGACAGGTGCAGGAAAAACCTTTACTGCAATTACAGCCGCCTATCGTCTTTTGAAATACGGAAAGATGCGGAGAGTCCTTTTTCTCGTGGACACAAAAAGTCTTGGAGAGCAAGCCGAACGGGAATTTCTTGCATATCGACCCAATGACGATAACCGCTCCTTTTCGGAACTTTATGGCGTTCGCAGACTGAAAAATTCCTACATTCCCGCCGATGTGCAGATTTGTATCAGTACCATTCAGAGAATGTACTCAATTTTAAAGGGCGAAGAACTTGACGAATCAGCCGAGGAAACATCTATGTTTGAACAAGTCGGTGCAAATCGTCAACCGTCCAAAGAAGTTGTTTACAACGAAAAATATCCACCTGAATTTTTCGATTGTATCATCGTTGATGAATGTCACCGTTCCATATATAATGTATGGAATCAAGTTCTTGAATACTTTGATGCCTTTATTATCGGACTTACTGCAACGCCCGATAAAAGGACGCTTGCGTTTTTTGATGAGAATATTGTCAGTGAATATACACGAGAGCAAGCTATTATCGACCGCGTAAATGTCGGCGAAGATATTTTCATTATTGAAACCGATGTTACAAAAAACGGCGGGCACATTCTGAAGCAATTAATTGAATACAGAAATCGACTTTCTCGTGAAAAACGTTGGGCGCAGTTGGATGAAGATGTCAACTACGCTCCCACTCAACTTGATCGAGATGTGGTAAATCCCAGTCAAATCCGCACGATTATCCGCGCCTTTAAAGAAAGTCTGTTTACCAAACTGTTCCCCAACCGCCGAGAAGTTCCAAAAACTTTGATTTTTGCCAAGACCGACAGCCATGCGGACGACATCATCGAAATTGTCCGACAGGAGTTTGGCGAAGGGAACGAATTTTGCCAAAAGATAACCTATCAGGCATCCAACCCCGAAGCGATATTGAGCGCTTTCCGCAACGACTATAATCCGCGTATTGCAGTAACAGTCGATATGATCGCTACTGGAACGGATGTCAAGCCTATTGAGTGTCTGATTTTCATGCGCGACGTCCGTAGCAAAAATTATTTTGAGCAGATGAAAGGACGCGGCACACGAATCCTATCAAAAGACGATCTGCAAAAGGTGACGCCTTCGGCGAGTGAAAGCAAAGACCATTTTGTAATAGTTGACGCAGTAGGCGTTACAACTTCGAGGAAGACGGATACACGTACATTGGAGCGAAAGCCGAGCGTGAGCATGAAAGAACTTATGCTCAATGTTGCTATGGGTTCAAAAGATGAAGATACCCTTACGTCCCTTGCAAACCGTTTGATTCGCCTCAACAACCAAATGACGCAAACCGAACGAAAACAGTTTGCCGAGGTAGTCGGTACTTCTGCGAGCGAGACGGCGCAAAGCCTTTTGGATTCCTTTGATGAAGAAATCATAATTGCAACGGCAAAGAAAGAAAACAATACGGTTTCTCCCTCCGAGGAGCAAATAGAGATTGCTCAAAAAGAAATGATCAAGGCGGCAGTCGCCCCGTTTTATAAACCCGAAGTGCGGGATTATATAGAGAACGTCAGGAGAAGCCATAATCAAATCATCGATAGTACAAATCTTGATACTGTTATTTTTGTGGGTTTTGATGCGGACAAGCAGAAACACGCCGATATGATACTCGGAAACTTTCGGAAATTTATCGAGGAAAACAAAAACGAAATTATCGCCCTCCGCATTCTTTACGATCAAAGATATGAAGACCGTCCCATGGCAATCGACGCCTTAAAAAATTTATATAATAAATTGCATAGCGAGGGAATTACCATAGAGCGCCTTTGGGATTGTTACGCCATAAGATGCCCCGAAAAAGTGAAGCGTGGCACCATGGCGCAACTCACCGATCTTATCTCAATCATTCGGTTTGAAATGGGCTATATGGACAACCTCTCCCCCTTTATCGATAGAGTAAATTACAACTTCATGCAGTGGACATTGAGGAAAAATGCGGGTTCGATCCACTTTACCGAGGAACAAATGACATGGCTGCGCTTAATCAAGGATCATATCGCTTCATCGCTTAGCATTGAGCCGAGCGACCTCGATTTGAGCCCTTTCGACCGTCAAGGCGGTTTGGGACGCTTCTATGAAGTGTTTGGCGCACAATATGAAACCTTGTTATATGAAATGAATTTAGCTTTGGTAGCATAGGAGACTTGGAATGAATTTATACGAACAGAGTTGTGTATCAAAAGTTTTTCTTGCCGCAATGGGTGTAATTGATAGGCGTACTGTTACGAATATCGAATTAGAAACAACTTTTAAGGCATTAGAAATTTTTGCAGATAATAATCCAAATTGGAATGAAAGCCAAAAGGAATTTTATAAGTTTCTTTAAACTTTGTCAAAGAACTTATGAAGGGCAACGCTAATGAGTGAATGGATTGAATATGAATTGGGAGAATTGCTGTCCTATGAGCAGCCCACCCCTTTCATTGTCGAATCAACAGACTATGATGATAGCTATCCAATACCTGTTTTGACGGCAGGAAAATCCTTTCTTCTCGGTTATACAAACGAGAAGAAAGGCATTTACGATGCTGTGCCGGTTATAATATTTGATGATTTTACGACGGCATCTCAATATGTCAATTTCAAATTCAAAGTGAAATCTTCTGCTATGAAGATTTTAACAGCCAACAAGAAGTTGGTTCTTCCGAAATTTATCTTTTATCGGATGCAAATTATTGATTTTGATGCAAGCACACATAAGCGGTATTGGATACAACATTATTCCAAAATTAAGGTGGCAATCCCTTCTTTGCCCGAGCAGGAACGTATTGTTGCAAAAATCGAAGAACTGTTTTCACAACTCGAGGATGGGATAACAAGCCTTGCAAAAACAAAAAAACTGCTTCGGATACACAAACAAGCCATCCTTGACAAGTGTTTTAGCGGTTATGCGGAAAAGCACAAACTGAAAGAATTATGTGCTTTCATTACAAAGGGGACAACCCCGCCAAAGGATACTTTCATCAAGACGGATGGCATTCCGTTTATTAAAGTATATAATTTGACTTTTAATACGGAACTTGACTTTACCATTGAGCCAACTTTTATAACTGCAGCTACTCATAACAATGATTTAAGTCGTTCGATAGTGTATCCGGGAGATGTCCTAATGAATATTGTCGGACCGCCATTAGGTAAAGTATCCATTGTTCCCAATGAGTACAAGGAATGGAATATCAATCAGGCCATTGCACGATTTAGATGTCGTGATGGCTTGTATAATAAATATTTGGCATATTACTTGCTATCGCATAGAACTATCGAGGCTCTTAAAGAGAAGTCTAAAGCAACGGCAGGGCAAGTAAATTTAACGCTCGAAATATGCAGAGAACTTGAGATTCCCCTTATCCCCCTTAATGAGCAGCGCAAAATGGTCTGCGATATTGAAACAAAATTGTCCAACATCATTCAAATTGAAAAAACAGTGGATGCCACCTTGCTCCAAGCAGAAGCTTTGCGCCAAAGTATTTTGAAAAAAGCATTCAATGGAGAACTCTAATGGAAAAACAGGAAAAGAAAACGGAATTATTCTTCCCATATTATATTAATCAAGGCAGATTACTTGATCTTTATGCTATCTTAAATGGAGGGTATTCCGAATATATCGAACTGACCACTGCTGTCGGTATGGAATATACTAAATCTTCAAAAACAGAAGCAACTGCTCATGGCGGGTTTAAGCTTTTTAACTTGGGCGGAGGCGTTTCGAGCGATTTAGCGAATTTGGATAAATCGCAAAGTGAAAGCAAAGAAAAGAAGATTCAAACCGTTACATCAGTTTTAAGCATTGTTAAAGCAAGTCTTCTTGAAAAAGGTTATATAAAGGGAATTTTACAATCAGACCCCGGTGATTTTATATGTCTTCCTGTTGTATTAAAAGTTAACTCAATAAAATCTCTTTTAACGGAGATGAAAGAAATTGTAAAGCTAATGGGCGGCTTTCAAAAGATAGGCATTGCGCCGAAAGATTCCAAATATGATACAAAAACGCTCGAAGATACATTGAACACTATCCAAGTAATATTTGGGGGAGACGAGATTTTATACGAATCAGACGACTTTGCCGTCACAGGAAATATAATGGAGACAAATCTCTATCAAGCGACCAAAGCAGATATTATCGATATGAAGCTAAATTGCTTGGCCCAAGTAAAACGGGTATTTCCTAATGGAACTGAGCTAATGAAAAATACGGTGTTTACGCGTATAAAAGATAAAACAGCAAAGGAAAATTTCATAAGGACGGTTTCCAATTTAACAGAAGGAAATGTCTATAACTTTGAATCAATTGCCGTGCCTTCTATTTATGGGAAACCTGTTTATCAAATTGAAATTATAGCTTTGTATCAATAAGGAGAGCATTATGCCTGAACAGACATCCACTATTATTTCAAAAGTATGGGGAATGTGTAATCCCCTTCGGGACGACGGTGTATCTTACGGCGACTATCTCGAGCAGTTGACATATTTGATTTTTTTGAAGATGTCGGACGAGTATTCTAAACCGCCCTATAACCGCAATGTGGGGATTCCCACGGGTTTCACATGGATAGACATGAATACTCTTACAGGATCCGATCTGGAAAATCAATATAAAAAGACGCTCGAAATGTTGGGAAATTGCGGCGGTATCCTCGGAAAGATTTTCAAAGGCGCAATCAATAAAATCAGCAATATCGCCATCCTCTATCGAATTGTACAAATGATCGATAAAGAAAAGTGGGTTTCGATGTCGTCTGATGTCAAGGGCGAAATTTACGAGGGATTGCTCCAAAAGAATGCCGAAGACGTCAAGAGCGGCGCAGGACAGTATTTCACCCCTCGTCCGTTGATTCGTGCTATGGTAAAATGCTTGCGCCCCGAACCGTTGAAAACAATTGCCGATCCCTGTTGCGGAAGCGGCGGCTTTTTCCTTGCCGCACAAGACTTTCTTGCAGATCCACAAAATTATACTCTTGACAGAGAGCAAAAAGAATTTCTGAAAAACGAAACTTTCTATGGAAACGAGCTTGTTGCTAACACATTCAAGTTGTGTTTGATGAACCTGTATCTGCATAATATCGGCGATATTTATGGGAATGTTCCCGTTGCGCAAGGAGACTCCCTGCTGACAGATCCCGGTTATCGTGTAGACTATGTTTTGACAAATCCTCCATTCGGCAAGAAATCCTCGCTTACCTTCACCAACGAAGAAGGCGAACAAGAGGAAGAAGACTTGGTCTACAATCGTTCTGATTTTTGGACGACGAGCTCAAACAAACAGCTTAACTTTATTCAGCATATCAACACGATCCTGAAAGCCTCGGGCAAAGCTGCCGTCGTTGTCCCCGACAATGTCTTATTTGAGGGCGGCGCGGGTGAGATTGTCAGAAAAAAGTTGCTTGAAACAACTGATTTACACACCATTCTTCGGTTGCCGACAGGTATCTTTTATAAGCCGGGCGTGAAAGCGAATGTTATATTCTTTGACAAACGCCCCGCAAGCGCCGAGCGGCAGACAAAAGAAGTGTGGATTTATGATTTGCGCACCAATATGCACTTCACGTTGAAACAACACCCCATGAATGATGCCGATTTAGAGGATTTTATACAGTGCTATAATCCGCTGAACCGTTATGAGAGGAAAGAAACTTGGTCTCCCGAAAATCCCGATGGACGGTGGCGTAAATTCAGCGTTGAAGAAATCTACGCGCGAGACAAGACCAGCCTCGATATATTCTGGATTAAAGATAAGTCGCTCGCCGATTTGGACAATCTTCCCGACCCCGAAGTTTTGGCGGATGAGATAATAGAAAATCTGCAGAGCGCCTTAGATAGCTTTCAAGAATTAAAGTCGCAACTTAAATAACGAAGGAGTGAATATGTCTAACAAAGAAATTACGGTAAAAGGACTGAATGTTAAATACAAGAAAGTAGACCAATCGGACTATATTTCGCTTACGGACATTGCAAAGTTCAAAAACCCCACAGACCCGAGGTTTACGGTTTACACTTGGCTGCGAAGCAAGGAGACGTTGCGCTTTCTTGCCGTGTGGGAAGAACTCAACAACCCCGATTTTAACCGTGTCGAATTCGATACGGTTACAAAGGACGCCGGCACGAATGCCTTTATGATTACCCCTTCCCAATGGATCCAAAAATTGAACGGCATCGGGCTGACCGTCTCCGCGGGCAAATACAACAGCGGCATCTATGCACATCAGGATATTGCGTTTGAATTTGCGAGTTGGGTGTCTGCGGAGTTCAAATTATATCTCATCAAAGAGTTCCAACGTCTGAAAATCTCCGAACAGAAGGAACTTGAATGGACGTCGAAGCGCGAACTTGCAAAAGTGAATTACCGCATCCATACCGACGCCATCAAGGAGAATATCGTTCCCACGCTCACCGAGGAACAACTCAAATACGTCTATGCCGACGAAGCCGACCTTCTCAACGTTGCACTGTTCGGCAAAACTGCCGGCGAGTGGAGGAAGGAGAACCCGACCTTAAAAGGCAATATCCGCGACTATGCCACAGTGGAGCAACTTTTGGTGATTGCCAATATGGAAAGCTATAACGCCATTTTGATCGAGCAAGGCGTTTCGCAGGCAGAGCGTTTGCAACGTCTCAATGATATGGCGCGCTCTCAACTGCGCGTGTTGCAACAGATCGATACCTCACGTCTGTTGGATTTTGGGGACAAAAAAAATTAATACAATAAATTGGGGAGCATACAAATGGATAAAACAGTCAAAAATTATTATATTCTTAAATCAAAATGGTTGCCTCAAGATATAAATAGTACGTTCATGCCGTTTGTGATTAATCTTATACGTTCTGAAAAAATAGAAGATTGTACTGTTGAAGAACTTTCTAAACAATTTAATCATAAATATGGCTATAGATTAGAACTATTTATATTAAGGCCAATTTTAAATATTATGCAGCAACGAGGATATGTGGACAAAAAACATAATAATTGGATTTTCCATTTAGATCAATTGCCCGAAATTAACCTAGATTTAGAAGCAAAAGCATTCGAAGAAAAGTATGAATTGCTTGTAAAAGGTTTTGTCGATTTTTGTGAGGCTCCTCAAGAAATCAACTATAATACTGCGGATAAAATCATATCCGACTTTATTGATGACAACAACTTTGACCCTAAGGTATATACGGGTCATGGGTCTTTTAATGATGAAAACGATGTATATAGATATTTTTTATCAGGTTATATTCAAAAATTACAAGAGAAGGAAAACACTTTATTCGATTTTATCATTTCCCTATGTGAGAGCGTATTAATAAAATCATATATGTTTAATGAGGGACTAAAAAGCAGTGCTTTTATAAATAAAACACTGTATATTGATACCCCCATCATTTTTAGATTGCTTGGATATTATGGCGAGTTTTATAAACAAGAGTATAGATTTTTAATTCAAAGTTTGATTGAAAAAGATTGTAAAATCTATATTTTTAAAAGAAATTACGATGAAGTGTTGAAGGTGTTGCGAACGGCTGAAAAGTATGTAGAGAGTACAAATTATGATATGGCCCGTTCATCTGACGTTTGCAATTATTTTAGAAGCCAAAAAAAGAGGACTGAAGATGTCGCTGAAGAAATAGAATTACTGAATAGTCATTTAACCGCAATAGGCATTGAGTTATTCAACGATGGCATCAACTGGGATGATAAGATTTTTGTAGAAAGTTATGATAAAATTCATGATGGCATAATACAAGAGTATCGTTCTTCTGCAAAAAATAATAGTTATTTGCCAGAAAACGCCATAGATATTGATACAGACAGTGCCATGCATATTTACAGTTTACGCAGAAACAATAGCATAATGAAACTCGCTGATGCTCCTTGTTTTTATGTAAGTAGTAATTATGGATTTGTAAATGCTATACGGAAGTACAATAATGACAATTACAAAGACACAATATCTCCAGTTATAAGCGATGCATTTATTGGCATGATCATAAGTGGCGAGAATTCACAGAAGGCACAGCAAGTTGCAACCAACAAAGTGCTATCATTTTGTTATAGTGCGTATAAACCTTCAAGAAAAATGCTTACCGCTTTTATAGAATTAATCGAACAAGAAAAAACAGCTTCTCGGATTTCAGATGACGATTATGTCGCTTTAAGAAATCATGCAATGGTAACTGATTTCTTAGTGAAGAGTACTCAAAACAATATAGAGGAACTTTCGCAAAACACCGTATATGAGGTATTGGACATGATCAAGGCGAACCATATTTTTGATGCGCAAGAGTCTTTTGATAGACAAGCGCAAGAAAGAGAAGTCCGCCACCAAACAGAACTTGCAGCCTTGGCAAAAGAAAAAGACAAGGAGATCGATAAACTACAAAAAGAAAACTACTCATTGAGATTACAACAAGCAGAAAAGCAATTCGGTGCGTATAAAAGAAAGGTAAGAATTTTGTTCGGGGTTATTTTATCATTGCTGGCAACTTTATTGTTAGCCGGTACTATTTTACAAGCCGTACTTGTGTGCTTAGGCGAACTTTCTCAACTTGCTATTATTTCAACGGTAATAACGGGAATCGGTTCATTAGTGACTTTTGTATTTGAAATTAGCTCCTATAAAAACGATTTGAATAGATGGTTTATCAAAAAATTATTAGATAACCGTAAACTAAAAATTTGTCAAGTCAATGATGTATTAATTGAAGACGTAAAATAAAAACATCCCGACCATGTTTGTTTTAGGTTTCAGGGACGTAACGAATTCAGAATAAATAGGACGGATGATTTGAAAACCTTGCCGCACGAAAAGAATCAATATGGATAACTCATGTTCCATTCATAATCTTATCAGCAGATTGTGCACTTTATTCGCCGAAACAATAAACGAGATTTATCAGCAAAACTTTAAGTAAGCAACAATGGAAGCGACACGCAAATCTGCTTTCCATATCCGAACAGTTCAAATTCGGATGCCGACGTGCCGCCGCCCTTCCCCCCGTAGGGGGGAAGGGCGGCGGGGCGGGGGGGAACAAATTTTGGGGCCGCCCGCGGCGGGGCAGCCCCAAAATTTGTTGAATGTTCCCTCTTCGCCCTTTATGCGCCGACGAGCCCGGTGCCCGAGAGCGTGGAGTAGTTGTTCAGGAAGATGGACATGCTCCGCGTGGAGTTGGTGTAGCCGAGCGCCGTGATGGTGAAGCCGGACTTGTTCTGATCGTTCAGCCATGCCGGGGAGACGACGCCGTAATACGTCTTTTCGCCGTTGGACTGTGCCTGCGTGAAGTCGAGCTTGATGTAGCACTTGCCGTACATCGTGTACGTGCCGATGTCGCTCGCGCCCTGCTTGATCTTGCCGTCGGCTGTGAACACGACGTCGACGGAGGTATTCTGCCCCTTGCCGGTGGAGGTGTTCTTATCGTATTGGTTGCTCGTGAACACCATCTTGAATTTGCCATCCTGCGTGTACTTCAACAGTTCTTCCTTGGTGACGGTGCGCATGATCTCGCCGCCGTAGCGGTTGGGATTGATGCAGATATCGCCCTTGGAGTTGAGGTAGTACTGGTGGATCTGCGTGACGAAGGTGTTCGTATCCGCGGCATTGCTCCACGAGGTGGTGCGCGTGATGTACGCAGCGAGGTTCACGCCCGTGTAGGTGGTGTACAGATCGTTATGCCCGGGCAGGATGATATCGATCTCCGAAGTATTGGTCTTGTTGTGCCACGTGAAGGCGCCCATGTACTTGTTGCCCGTGTTGGCG
>CANQAL010000063.1 GCA_947589255.1 Candidatus Gastranaerophilales bacterium
TGGAAAATAATGATAAAAATTATTATTGCGACCTCAAACCCGCATAAATTAGAGGAAATTAACGCAATAAACAAAAACCCCGAAATAGTTTTTGACGTTGTTCAGGGCGAATTTAACCCTGTTGAGGACGGTAAAGATTTTAAAGAAAATGCAATCATAAAAGCAAAAGAAGCTTCCGAAATTATGCAAACATACTGTCTTGCGGATGATTCGGGCTTATGTGTTGATATTTTAAATAACAGACCCGGAATTCACTCTGCCAGATATGCAAACACTCAGAAAGAAAAAATCTCTAAACTGCTTAATGAATTAAAAGACATCCCGTTTGAAAAAAGGAATGCTCATTTTACCTGCTCAATGGTTTTAACGGATAAAGACGGGAATATTATTCATACTGAGGAAGGAAAAGTTTTCGGGTTTATTTCGCAAGAGGCAAAAGGTATAAACGGCTTTGGTTATGACCCTGTATTTTTTGTACCCGAGTATAATAAAACTATAGCGCAGCTGCCCGAGGATATAAAAAATACTATATCTCACAGAGCAAACGCACTAATCCCAATGCTTAATTGGATACAAGAAAATCTTTCCAAAAATTAAAAAATATACAGAATAAAAACTTTTAATTTTTATTTTCGGTTTTTTGTTTATTCTCGGTTTCGTACTGTCTTAACCCGGGAGCAGCAGCAGAGCCTGTTATTTTCTTTGTCATTGCATTTTGAATTCTCGGAACAATTATGCCTAAGTATATAGCAGAAAGACCAAGTCCGGCTATTAAAAATGCCGTTGTTATAAAGAAGTTCTTTTTATTTAATTTATCAAGCAGTTTTTTATCAACTATTCCGTTATTTGTCTTATTAGCCGAATCTACTATAGAATTAACATAATCATCAATTTTATCCCTAAATTTAGTTATTTGTTTCATAGGAATAAATTTCTTTTCATCTTTTATTTTATCGGTAAATTTGTCCGAATAAATTTTCAACATAAAGTCAGGAGAATTAATAGACCCGTTTTTAAGAACATCTGCACATTGCTGTTTCGTTAAAACTAAACCTTTAACGGCTTGTTTAGGTTGTAATGCTGCCATTTTGTCTGCTTTATCGCCCAGATTTAAATTTTTAATAAATTCTTTAAATGTATCTAAAGATATAACATCAGATTCAAAAGGAAGTTCTTCCAGCAATTTTTTAGCATTGTCATCAAGAACTCCGAGGGATTTTTTAGCGAACTCAGCTGCATTCATTGCTCCGTTATTGTTTTCTAATAAAGCCGTTAAGTTTTTATAGATAGTTTTAGCTGCATTTGGGTCAATCGAGGTAGATTTCTTAGTACCCGTAAGCTTTTGTAATAATGATATTATAAGCGGAGTAGTCGCATAATAGCCGAATGAAGACATTGTATCCCTTAGTGCATATTCTCTTGCTTCATCTTTATTTCTTGCAGACTTTACCCTTCCTGATAAAATACCGACATCACAAGTTAAAAGCTTAACATATTTATTATTTTCAAGCATATGAGCCGCAATATTTAAAAAGCCTTTAAATGACGTTTTATTATTTTCTGATTTAGCACTAATTCTTTTATTAAATTCCTCAAAAGTATTTTTCTCGAAAAGCAAATCATTAACCGTTTTGGTCTTTTGAGGTTCAACTTCCTGTTTCTTTTTGGACATGAAAATTTGTGTTATTTTTTGATTTATTTTAGGCAGAATAAAACCTACAAAACCTATAGCCAATAATGAAGAAAGCACAACTTTTGAAAATTTAAATACTGAAAGTTTTGTTTTTAATTTAGCTAATTCTTCAGGTGTGTATTTATTTTTAGTTTTTAAATCTTCTATAACATTTTCAAAAGGTGTTCTTAATGCATCTTTTCCGACATCAAATTCAGTTTCGGGTAATTTTAAAATTTTAGCACCAAACTTGTTGCCAAGATTATTAAACATATCAACACCCTTCATCCAGAAGATGGCGCTTATAATATCGTCTGTTGCTCTTTCCCTTAATTCTGCTTTTCCGCCTCTTTTATAAGCATGATAACCTCTGCCGGAGGTAACCGCACTTTCTAATGCGATCGTTGAATGCAAAGACTCGGGATTTAATAATTGAGTTACTAATGTTCTTGCATCACCTTTGTAACTTACTTTCTTATTCCCTTTGTTTAAGTATATATTTGTTTCGGCCGTATTATTATTTATTTTCATAAGACTATCTTACTTTTACACTTTTTATTTAAAAATAAAAATGCTTTTTTTTTGCCTTTTATTGACTTAATTTTAAAAAAAATTAATATTACTGTTTACATAATTTTTTTAGATTATATAATAAACATACTCACTAATCCTCTAAGCAGATTGTTACATTGACAATACTGACATTAGAAAGGAAAACACTATGGCAAATATTAAATCCGCAAAAAAGAGAATTTTAACAGCTGAAAGAAATTATGAAAGAAATGTTGCTTTCAAATCTTCAATTAAAACAGCAGTTAAAAAAGTTCTTGTTTTAGCGCAAGCCAAAGAAAAAGACCAAAATGCAATTAATACTGCTTTATCTAATGCTTATAAACTTTGTGATAAAGCTGTTTCTAAAGGTATTTTACATAAAAATACCGCTGCAAGAAAAAAATCAAGATTAACTTTAGCTGTTAATAAATTAATCGGTTAATTTTTTTATTTTTGGTTAAAAAAAAGCTCCTGACATTGAGGAGCTTTTTTTATAAATTATTTCATTTATCCTACTAACCCGGAATCATCATACTCTGATGCTTTTACCATTATTGCATGTTCTACGGGATTTTCTTTTTTAATTGATGTATCAAAAGAAGTTTCTTCAAAACTGTATTCTTCTTTTGCTTTTTTTAATTGATTTTCGTCAACTAATTTTTTAGCGAGTTCCGCAATTTCATAAACAAGCTGGTATCTGTTTTCTGTTGTTTCGTTTAAGTCCCAGGCTATTTTTATAATTTGATTCATAATTCCTCCAATTATATAATCTAGTATCGCACTCTGCCACCGACTGTCTTGAAATTTCTTTTCGCTCGGGATAGTCGCTCGCTCGACTTCGTCTTGCACTCGCTTTACCCTCGCTTACCGGACTTGCGTCCGTCCGAAATTCCGCTCCTTATCGCTGTACGAGTGCTCACCTTTTCAATGTGCCACTCTCAAAATTTTACTCCCACCACTTTGTAGCTTATCGTAAAATTTTGTTCGGACATTTTTTATAATACAATGCACAATTTTTAATATCAAGCAATGAGTTATTTTTTTTACAGTATTTATGTTAAGTTTTGTAATTTCCTTAAAACCCATGTCCTGACATGCTTTCCATGATTATTAGAATTTTAAGTATCTATTATTAAAATTTGTTAAAACATATTTTAATCATGAAAACCCATGTCCTGACATGCTTTCCATGTTATTTAATTTTCGGCATTATAATTTATCCCTAGCCTTTAACATGTAATGAATTTTATTATTTATATATGCGAAATACAAATAATTTATTACATTTACATAATTCAAAAGTTATCAATTTAAAGTCCGAGACGTTATTCAGACAAGCTGAAGATGATTTTTACTATTTTAATAATATAAATTCGGCATTAAAAAAACTGAAAGAGGCAATTTTACTAAGTCCTTATCATCTTAAAAGCCTTATTTTATGTGCAGATATTTATTTCATAAAAGGTAAGATTAAAAATGCACTTGAACTATACCTTAGAGCATTAAATATTAACCCTGATTGCGCAAGAACAAACGGAGCAGCCGCTAATTGTTATTATTCACTCAAACAATTTAATTCAGCACTTTCTTTTGCTCAAAAATCACTTGATAATATTGATGTAAAAGATTATCAGCTTTATTATCAAGTTATAGAAATCAAAATTAATTCACTCGTTGAACTTAAAGAATATAAACCTGCGTATATTACATTTATTCAATCTCAAAATATATTAGACAGAGTAACTTTAAACAGCATTTATAATTCTAACTTTGATATAATTAATGAAAAGTTGAAACTTCAAAATAAAATTAAACACTCAGGTTTAAAAATAGTTTAACTTTTATACTGTCAGGAATAAATAATGAAAACTCATATAAAAAAATTAATTCTCCTTTTAATTACATTTTTATTTTTATATCTTGTATTTAAAAATCTGAATTTTAATCAGCTTTTACATATAATTAAAGGATTTGAATTAAAATATATAATATTTCTCGTTTTTTCTATAATCATCTCATTATCGTTTAGAGGTCTGTGTTTTAAATTATTAATATCAAAAACGGTCAAAGCTCCGTTATTAGATTTAATACCTTTATGTATAACGGGTGCTGCACTTAATATTGTTCTGCCTGCCCGTGCAGGAGATATTTTCAGAGCCTTTTATACAGGAGAAAAATATAATGAAAGCAAAATAAAACTCTTCGGAACAGTAATGCTTGAAAGAATATTTGACGGGTTATGCATTATAGGAATGCTGTTAATCGGGATTTTTATATATAATAAAAATCCGCTAGCCCAACATCTTTGTTCTTTTGCGGCATTAATTTTTATTGCAAGCCTGATTACAGTCTTTGTTCTCGTTAAATTAAATAAAACGGGGGCCATT
This sequence comes from Candidatus Gastranaerophilales bacterium, assembly GCA_947589255.1. Classification (GTDB taxonomy): domain Bacteria; phylum Cyanobacteriota; class Vampirovibrionia; order Gastranaerophilales; family Gastranaerophilaceae; genus Avigastranaerophilus. The sequence continues at coordinate 4,612 of CANQAL010000063.1, forward strand.
TTTTCATTTCTGGAAAATAAATGTTCCAATTTATCGGGAGGATTTAAAAATATATTCTTAGGAATTATCAAGCTATCCGGTAATTTCTGTACTTCTTTCATCAATGGATTTGAAATTTTAAAATATCCAAAAAATCTTATTAATATTATATTTGTATCAATACTTATATGGGGACTTGAATGTTTAAATTACTTAATTGTTATTCAGGGATTTAACTTAGATGTAAGCCGGTCTGTTGTATTATTTATTATAAGTTTTATTGCATTAGCTTGTATGATACCTTCCGCATCTATTTTTATAGGGCCTTATCAATTAGCCGTAATATCAGCTTTTTCTATATATAAAGTTAATAAAGAAACCGCACTCGCAATTTCTTTGGTGGAACAAGCAATAGTTGTATTAACAACTTCCGTAATTGCTGTAATATTTTTATTTAAAAATAATATTTCATTCAAAGAAATAAAAAACGATATAAAGAGTGAATAAAAAAAAGAGAGCCTAATGGCTCTCTTTTTATTTTAAAATAATTATTTAGCCAGATATTCATTAATAGCTTTAGCTGCTCTTTTACCTGCACCCATTGCGTTAATAGCAGTAGATGAGCCTGTAGGAGCAACATCGCCGCCAGCATAAACACCATTAATAGATGTTTCACCTGTTTCTGCATTAATAATAATGTATCCTTTCGGGTTAGTTTCAAGATTCATATTATCTCTTAACATTGAAGATTGAATTGTAGGATTTGGCCCCGTACCTAAAGCAACAACAACGGTATCTACATCTAAATCCATAGTTTTACCCGTCGGAATTGGTTTTCTTCTGCCTGATTCATCAGGTTCACCGAGTTCCATAATTTCAAACTGCATACCGCCTACATAGCCTTCTTTATTATAGATTTCTTTAGGCGCATGCAAGAACTTAAATATAACACCTTCTTCTTTAGCATGGCGGATTTCTTCTAATCTTGCGGGAAGTTCGGCTTCCGTACGTCTATACATAATATAAACTTCTTTAAAACCTATTCTTACGGCAACTCTTGCAGCATCCATTGCAACGTTACCGCCGCCTATAATAGCAGCTTTTTCGCCAACTCTGATAGGAGTAGGTGTTTCTTCTAAATTAGCCTGCATTAAGTTAACACGGGTTAAAAATTCGTTAGCGGAATATACTCCGTTTAAGTTTTCTCCTGGGATTCCCATCATTTTTGGAAGTCCTGCGCCCGAGCCGATGACAATAGCATCAAAACCGTCATCTTGAAGCTGTTTAACCGTTATAGATTTACCAACAACTACATTAGTAACAAATTTAACACCCATTGCCTTTAAGTTAGAAATTTCTTTATCCAAGAAAGTTCTCGGAAGTCTGAATGGAGGAATACCGTATCTTAAAACACCGCCAAGTTTATGTAATGCTTCAAAAACTACAACTTCATGCCCGGCACGGCGCAAATCAGCTGCTGCCGTAATCCCTGCACAGCCTGAACCAATAATGGCAACTTTTTTGCCTGATTCTTTTATTTCACCGATTTGAGCATTTGTAGCATCACCTACATATCTTTCTAATGCTCCGATTGCGATTGGCTCTGATTTAATACCTAAAACGCATTTACCTTCGCACTGACGTTCCTGCGGACAAACTCTTCCGCAAACAGAAGGAAGCAAGCTGGATTCTCTAATTACTTCACCTGCTTTTTCAATATTACCTTCTTTTAATTCGTGAATGAATGCGGGAATATTTATATTAACAGGGCAGCCTTGCACGCATCTGGGGTTTTTGCAATTTAAACATCTTGATGCTTCAAGTTTAGCCTGTTCATCCGTTAAATTAGACTCTACTGCGTCAAAATTGGTACGTCTTACCATAGGGTCTTGTTCGTGTTGTCTTTGTCTTACTGCCATAATTTTTTCCTTTTTACTTAATCTTTATTTTATTATACTATAAAGATAATCATGTAAACGACATAAGTTTTTGGAGAGGCTATGAACATTAATAAAAATTATTTAAATCTTGAAGACAGCTACTTATTTTCAACCATTGCAAAAAAGGTTGCGGATTTTTCAAATAACAATCCCGATAAAAAAATAATAAGGCTGGGAATTGGTGATGTTACACTGCCTTTAGCTCCCGTTGTTGTTGAAGCAATTAAAAAAGCGGCAGATGAAATGGGGGTGCAAGCTACATTTAAAGGATACGGACCTGAGCAGGGATATGCCTTCCTTCGAGAAGCCATTCAAAAATATTATGAAACAAAACATGTTAAACTTGAAGCTGATGAAATTTTCATCTCTGACGGAGCCAAAAGTGATTTAGGTAATATTCTGGACATTTTTGCTTTAGACAACACAGTTTTAGTTCCTGACCCTGTTTATCCCGTTTATGTCGATACAAACATAATGGCAGGCAGAAAAATTATTTTTGCAGATGCAAATGAAGCAAACGGATTTTTACCTCTGCCCGATGAAAACGTAAAATGCGATATTATATATATCTGTTCGCCAAACAACCCGACAGGCGCCGTATATACAAAAGACGGACTTACAAAATGGGTTAATTATGCACTTAAAAATGATGCCGTTATTCTTTTTGATGCGGCCTATGAATGCTTTATTAAATCAAATGAACTGCCTTCAAGTATTTATGAAATAGAAGGCGCAAAAAAATGTGCAATAGAGTTTTGTTCATTCTCTAAAACCGCAGGATTTACGGGAACAAGATGCGGTTATACCGTTGTTCCTAAAGAACTTGTTAAACAGGGAACTCAATTAAACAAATTCTGGTTAAGACGGCAAACCACTAAGTTTAACGGTGTGCCTTATATCGTACAAAGAGCTGCTGAAGCTATATTTACCGCTGAAGGTCAAAAACAAATAAAAGAAAATATTTCATACTACAGCGAAAATGCAAAAATAATCTCCGATACAATGGATAAACTCGGAATTTGGTACACAGGCGGAAAACACTCCCCTTATATTTGGCTTAAATGCCCTAATAATATGTCTTCATGGGATTTCTTTGATTACTTATTAAATACTTTAGCCCTCGTAGGAACCCCGGGAAGCGGATTTGGCAGAAACGGAGAAGGATTTTTCCGTTTAACTTCTTTTGGAGACAGAGATAAAACTATTGAAGCTATGAAAAGATTTTCTCAAATAATTTAAATATACAGAAAAAACTTAAAAATTATCCGTTACATTTTTTTGAAATTATCGTTTCTGTGTGCATATACATAATTTTTCATTGCTTCAGTAACACTTGGTCTTAAGAACCAATCACGAATATATTTTTCAAGTCCGAAAAGACTGCCTTTTTCTTTTAAACCGGTTGTAGCAGAAAACTGAGTTTCAAACATTCCGACTTGTACAAGAAATTTAGGATCTTTTACATTTGGAATTATTTTAATCGATAAAGATCTAACTCTTCTGGGACCGTCAGTTATTCTTTCCCGAACTTCTTTTTTCCCGGAAAGTACTTGAATAAGAGATTGTTCCAGTTGGTACAAAATAGGATCTCTATCTTTAAATAATTGAAACTTTTCTTCTGCCATTTTTTAATTTCCTTTTAAATATTTAATCCTTCTTTTATTATAATACCACATTTTGTAGCAGATAAACCACCTTTAGATGTTTCTTTTAACAATGGTGACATTAATTGCCCTGTTTGAACCATTGCGTCAACAACTTCATCAGGCGGTATTTTACTTTCAATATCGGCAAGCGCAAGTTCTGCTGCAGTTATTGCATGCACTGCAAGAAAAACATTCCTTTTTACACAAGGGATTTCAACTAACCCTGCAACAGGATCGCAGGTTAATCCCAGTATATTTTTTAATGCAAGTGTCGATGCATTTATTATTTGTTTTGCATTTCCGCCTAATATTTCAACAATAGCGCCTGCACTCATTGCAGAAGCCACCCCGCATTCCGCTTGACAGCCTGCAACAGCACCTGCCATTGATACTTTTGCCGATATTATATAACCGATTGTACCTGCCGTTATCAGAGCATTTATTTCTTCTTCTTTTGTCATTTTTTTTTCTTCACTTAATGCTATTATCACTGAAGGTACTATTCCGCAAGAACCCGCCGTCGGGCAGGCAACTATTGTATTCATTCGTAAATTCTCTTCCATTGTAGCTAAAGAATACATTGTTATTTTTTCAAATAATTTACCGAACATTGCGGGAGTATTTTTGTATTTTTCTTTCAATTTATAGCAATCATCACCGCATAATCCGCTGTAGGATTTCTCTTTTGAACTTAAACCTCGCAATATTGCACTTTTCATTGCTGTTATATTTTTATAAACTTTATTTCGAACTTCTTCTACAGTAATTTCAAAATCGGAGGCTTCTTTTTCCTGCATTATTTCATACACTTTTTTCCCCGAAGTAGTGCACTCTTTAAGCAGTTTTTCAAATGTATTTATATTATTTTCCAATTTAATCCTCTAACTTTTTTACATTTCTGACAAAATAAACATCTTCAATATTTTCTATTGATTTTATTAGGTTTTCGGGAATATTGCCATCTACACAAATACTCATTGATGCGGTTTGACCCTTAGCATTCCTGTCACATTCCAAGGAAGCTATATTAATATTATCCTCTTGAATTAATGTTGTTACCCTTGAAATCATGCCGGGTTTATCCTTATAAAACAATATAATTGTATTGTATTCCCCTGAGATTTTAGTCGAAAAATCATCTATTTGAATAATTTCAACATTCCCTGCACCTACGGAATTGCCTGAAATAGTCATATTAATTTTACCTTCCAGAATAAAATCAACGGCATTAGGGTGTCTGTCTATATTTTGCTCATATTCAAAAGAATATTTAATATTTTTACTTAACGGTGAATGAAAAATATTTTTAATTTCGCAGCTATCTACATTTAAACCCAATAACCCTGCCAGTAAGCCTTTATCAGTACCATGCCCTTTGCCTGTTGTAGCATATGAATTGTACAATTTAAAAGTTACTTTTTCGGGAAGTTCTTTATAAATATTCCTTGCTAAAATCCCAAGTCTTACGGCCCCTGCCGTATGCGAACTGGAAGGACCTGTCATTATGGGCGATATTACATCAAATAGAGACCTTTGTTTCATAGTAAAATTATATTATTAACGGCATTTTTAATCAATAATAATAAATTAAAAATAAAGTTATCAACCGGATACTCGTTTTAAATTTCACTAACTTCAACCAAAGGCTTCGTAACTCGCCGAAAAATCGGCTCAAACAGACGAAGCCCTGATATTGTTTCAGTAAGTGAACTTAAAAAACTCCGTATATGGTTGATAACTTTATTTTTAATTTATTTTTAATTGCTATTTTAATATTTTATTGGGTTACAGTTCGCTAACCGGACTTTGTCCATACGGAATTTCGCTGTCTTGAAATTCCTTTCGCTCAGGCTTGTCATTCGTGCGCCTTCGGCTGTCCTCATTTCAGCCCTCGCTAACCGGACTTTGTCCGTACGGAATTTCGCCTCTTGGTTTTTCCTTTTCGCACAACCCCTGCAACCTCGCTTTTAAAACCTTCGGTTTTTCCGCTCGGTCGGTGGTGCATAGCACCTTTATAGTTGGACTAACTTATTATACTAGAACCAAACTTTAAACCTGCTCTGCCGGCGCTTTGCGGGCACCCTGCGGAAATCGAAAACGAAATTTTCGGGTCGGCTTACTTCTTACACTTCGTTTCGCCCTGTTCTCACAGGGCTGTCACTCCGTCAAAGTTAAGCTCTCACGGGCTCGTTCGCTTCGCTCAACCCTGCGGAAAAACCGCTGTCTTTAAATTCCTTTCGCCTCTTGGTTTTTCCTTTTCGCACAACCCCTGCAACCTCGCTTTCAAAACCTTCGGTTTTCCCGCTCGGTCGGTGGTGCATAGCACCTTTAAAGTTGGACTAACTTATTATATTAGAACCAAACTTTAAACCGGCTCTGCCGGCGCTTCGCTCCACCCTGCGGAAATCGAAAACGAAATTTTCGGGTCGGCTTACTTCTTACACTTCGTTTCGCCCTGTTCTCACAGGG
>CANQAL010000064.1 GCA_947589255.1 Candidatus Gastranaerophilales bacterium
ACAGAACCTACAACTCCAACGGAGACAGAACCTACAACTCCAACGGAGACAGAACCTACAACTCCAACGGAGACAGAACCTACAACTCCAACGGAGACAGAGCCTACAACTCCATCTGACACGGAACCTTCAGATTGTCCGGATGAACCTACTGAACCAACAAGTGATGAAGATGAACCCGGATTGGATGACCCTGAACCATCCACATCAGAACCGACAAATCCTACGGATACAGAACCAACTGATCCAACGGATACGGAACCGACTGAATGTCCTGAAGAACCTACAGAACCATCTGTTGAAGAACCGGAACCGGGATTAGGTGATTTAAGTATTGATACTCCTGCTCAAATTAGTAGCAATAAAAATGATAATTCTACTTCAACAATCACAACTAAAGAAACATCTGATAAACCACAATCTATACTTGGTAAATTAGGCGGATTCTTAGTCGAAAAATTAGCGGTAAAAGATAACAAAAAATCTAAAGGATTGAATTATCGAGTATAATACTAAGCTAAAAATAAAGAGATAGAACAAATTCAAATCTGTTCTATCTCTTTTTATATAATTTTTTTTATAAAAAAATTATTTATTTTTAAATTCTTTTAAAATTTCTCTCCAAGGTTCTATATATTTGAAATTTTCGCCCAAGGATTCTAACAAAACTCCTGCATGGTGAATCATTGGTATTAATTCATCTGCTTTTACCATCCCCGGTTCATCTTTGTTGTCATCTGTATCATTACAAACAAAGTATCCTATTCCGTTTTTATCTTCTTTATAATCAACAATAGTCATTTCATGCCCGCCTTCAACTTTATTGTTTTCAATAAAGGTAATACCGACAATTACATTTTGACCAAGTTCAAGAGTTTTTAAAATTTGCTGTTTAACTTCATTGGGTTCCGCATAATATCCCTGCAGACACCCATTTTCATCAAGATTTTGATAAACTACGGAAGCTTTAGGCTTATCAAAAACAATATTTTCAACAAAATCTTTTTCGCTTTCCGTTAACCCTGCAGTATCTTGATTAAATTCTGTTTGTGCTCTTTCATCCGTCATTGCGTCATATGTGTGTTGTGAGCCCAAATTTAACAGGGCTGATTGTATTAATACATCTATACAAGATCTTTCACCCGGGTCTTTATATGAAGTTTGTATTCTTGCACGAACTATTGCATTTCTATCGGGTTTTATTCTGACAATGACATCATCCCAATTATTTAAAATTTTATGTTCCGTTTTAAAATCTTTTAATGCTTTCATGCTTGAAATGTAATTGTAATCAATAGATGACATTTTTACTTTTCTGTCTACACTATAGTTCTTACCGCTTAAGCCGTTTACAAATCTTACAAATTCACTTGGTGCTTTACTTGCCAGATTAAATTCCATACTTGCAACTACACAGCATGAAGAACTTACGTTTAATGCCTTTTTGCTCAAAGGCTTTCCTGTTTCTTCTTCAATTTCCGCTGCAACATTTTTAGGAATATCTCCAAATTTTTGTGTGATTATATATGGATTATCAAGTGCTTTTAATACTTCCGTTAATATTAGTTTTGTATCAAGTCCCATAATCCTTGGTTCAGTTGATATTTTATAAAGATTTTCCAATACTGTTGAGCCGTCATTTGAGTTATTGTTGGTTAAAATCCCATTTTCTGACAGTTTTCTCAATAGTTGTTGAGTTTCCTTATTTAATAGGGAATTGACGGTATTGTACTGCTGTTGTGTTGAAGGTATTGTTTGTTTTTCTTTTTTACTAAATGAAGGATAGTATGCCAAAACATTTTCGCTTGTAACCGGTTTTAAATCCTCCGGACAAGACATAACTTGAGAATTTTGGTTTGTTCTTTTTTTCATATTATTCCCTGAAATTATTGTTTGAGGGAAATTATTAATTTTTGAAATATTTAACATAGCAATACTAATACCTTCTAATATATAAAAAAAAAGACTTTAGAAAAATTGCCAGTGAAACTGAATATTTATTTAAATTTTTACAATAACTTACAAGAAGTTTTTACCTTCTTTTAAACCCCTTGCTCTATCATATAATTCAACTTTCATATTAAGCAATTTTGCTTTTGTTAAAACATAATTTACTAAGTCTAAGTAATATGATGATATTACCGAACGATTAGTTTTATACCAAACATCTTCAATGTCTAAAGCAATCCACCGTCCTTTGCAGGCAACTACGGAATTTAACCATAAATCTATTTCCGTTCTGTTGTCATTTACATTAGGGATTATTATATATTTAGATATTACAAACCCATATTCTTTTTGATTGGCTAATGCATATTTTTTCATATTTTCAAGCACTTTTTTATATGCATTTACTCTTTTAATTTTTTTGTATGTCTTTTCGCAGCCTGAATCAATAGAAATTACAACGTTTAATACACCTTTTTGTATAGCCTCTGCTATAGCAGGAGAATATTTTATACCGGATGAATGAATTCTCATATTTTTAAAACCGTTTGCGGTAAGTAATCTGATTAAATCTTCAAACTCCGGTGCAATAGTGGGTTCTCCGCCTCCAAACGAAACTTCTCCGCCCGGTCTTAAAATTTTCTTTTCTATCATATCTTTGATTACGGGTAAAGAATTATAAGGCTTTATTTTATCAAACATTTTTTTATTTTGAACTTCATAACAGTAAGTGCATTTACTATTGCATGCAATCCAATAATTAAACTGAAGAAAATTAATATAATCTTCCTCGTCCCATTCTCTTTCTTCCAGAAAAACGCATCCCGTACAATTCGGAGTAAGGTTACCGTTTCGGTGATCAAGCCTGTATTTCCTCTTTTGTTCAAATAATTTTTCCCAATCAATAGACTCTCCGGCATATTCCTGTTTTAACGTTATATGTCCGCCTCCGCTGTGACAAGTAAAACAGCATGTTTCAAGTCTTGTATGTTCAAAATCTATTCCGTGTTCAATATATCTGCAACTTAAATATTTCATTGTATTCTATACTCTTTATTATAAAATTAACATTATTGATATATATAGTCAAGAATACTAAGAAATACAAAATTTCTTGTTTTTGTTTTTTTGTTAATGTTATAATGTCTTTGTTCATAATTATATACAGGATAATGTTTTGAAATATACAAGTTGCATACATTTAGAACACGGAATTACTTTTTTTTCTAATTCTGTTCAGATATGTTGTATAAGCTCTCATCCGGGCGGAGGGCATATTCTCCAAATAGGTGATTATAACGGTGAGCCAATTAATTGGGATGAAATCTTTGCTAAACGCTCCGTCATGAGAGAAAATATTAAAAATGGTATTATTCCTGATAAATGTCAGGGCTGTTATTATCTTAAAGAGGGTGAGTGGAACAGTGAAAATTACTTTGATGAAGTCTTAATCGGGCATTTTACTCATTGTAATTGTAATTGTATCTATTGCTATACCGAAAAAGATAAAAAATTCTTTAATCAGAATAAAACTTATAATATTTATCCCATAATGAAGGATATGATTGATAAAGGAATTCTTTCTAAAAATGCCACCATTACTTTTGGCGGCGGGGAACCTACAATATTAAAAGAATTTGAAGAGTTGGTTTATTTGCTTCTTGATTATGATGTTTATAATATAAGAATTCATTCTGACGGAATTAAATATTCTTCTGCCATTGAAAAAGGTTTAAAATTAGGTAAAATTACTTTAATTACTTCAATAGATTCAGGATCTAAGGAAGTTTATCAAAAAATTAAACAAGTTCAATGTTATGATCAGGTTTGGAAAAATCTTGCTAATTATGCAAAAACTAAAAATGGCTTAATCAGAACTAAATACGTTTTAATTCCCGGAGTTAATGACAGTTTAGCCGAAGTTAAAAACTGGTTAAAACAAACTTATGAAGCCGGCATTACTGATATTGCTTTTGATATTGAAGATAATTGGTTTAAAGAACACAGAAATAATATTCCTCAATATGTTTATGTTATTTCTGACTTTGTTTTTGAATGTTACAGGCAGTATAATTTAAAAACATGCGAATTATATGAAAGAGCTTCTAATCTAAAAATTGACAGAGAAAACAGGTTAAAAATTCATTAGGTTAATTATATGTTATTTAAATCTAAACAAAATTTAAATTATTCTTGCAGATATGCTAATGATGGTTTGATTTTTTCTCCTGATGATAAAATTAAAATTTGTCAAAAAAGATATGATAAATTGGATAATATATTTGTTATTAATGATCATTTTAACGGTGTTAACTTTGATGCTAAAGATTTAAAATTAAAACTCATTTCATTAAGAAATAATTTATCTATAAGTAATCGTCAAGAATGTAAAAATTGCTATAATTATCTTCCTCAAACAAAACACAATAAGGAACCCTTAATTAAATTTCTTGAACTCAATCATTGGAAGTGTTGTTTTTTAAATTGTTCGTATTGCAAAGATAAAAAAACTGATGATATTTCTACCGTAATGCATTACGATATTACTCCCATTATAGATGATATGCTAACAAATAATGTAATATCTCAAAATACCAAAATAATTATTTCTTGCGGTGATGCTCTTTTACATCCGGAATTTGATAAATTGATGTACTTTTTTATTAACAGCGGTATGAAGGATATTGATATTTTTACTTCTGCACAAAGGTATTGTCATTCAATATCAGAGGCAATTGATAAAAAAATAGCAAGGATTTTTATTTCTTTTGATGGCGGTTGTCCTTATATTTATGAAAAGGTTAAAGGTTATAATAAGTTTGATATTGCCGTAAAAAATCTAAAACGTTATATTTTATATGATTATAAGTCTAAAGGCAGGGTTATTTTAACTTATAAATTGGTAAAAGGTGTAAATGATAATAAAAAAGAAATTCTTGACTGGTTTATGATGGCAAGAGGTTTTCATATAAAGAAAACTTTTGTGGATATTGATGAGTTTTGGTATGATGAATTAAATGGTTTCCCTGATGATAATTTAAAGGATCTTTTATTATTTATTAGAGAATTATCTGACTTGAATTGTTATGATATAGAATTTTCTTTAAAATTAAAATATATGTTTAATCATATTAAGAAGGATGGAAATGTTTGTATTTAATGATAAGTATTTAAGTAAAAAAGACGGGTATTATTACAGCTGTCCTTGGATTGAACATGGATTGGTATTTTTTAAATACAAACTCTCTTTTTGTTGTAATTGCGGGCATGAAAACGGCGGACATACAATAGTCAGAAATAATTTTGTCGGACAAAAAATTGATTGGAACAGGATTTCTAAAATCAGGGATATGTACCGCAGATTTCATAAAAAAGGTAAAATAAATTTGAATTGTGTTAATTGCCCGTATTTAAAAGAAGAAAAATGGGACGGTGAAAATTATATTGATAACTTATATATAAGTCATTGGACACATTGCAATTCAAATTGTATATATTGTTATTCCGCTCAAAAACCTGAAGAATTCAGTATTAAGAAAACATATAATGTTTTTCCTATTATAAAAGATATGTATGAGAAAAATATACTGCGCCCGGGCGGAATTATATCTTTTGGCGGCGGAGAGCCTACTTTGTTAAATGAATTCGAAGATTTAGTTAATTACTTTTTGGATAATTATTTTTGGGGAATAAGAGTTCATACTTCAGGGATTAAATATAGTCCCGCTTTAGCCAGAGCAATTAATGAAATCAGGGGTTATGTTGTTGTTTCGGTTGATTCGGGAAGCAGGGAAACTTTTAAAAAAGTTAAACAAGTTGATGCTTATGATATGGTGCGTGAAACAATAAGAAAATATGCTTTGCAGACTACTTATTTAGGCAGATATCTTGTTAGCGCAAAGTTCATTATTATTCCGGGAATAAATGATTCTGTTGAAGAAATTGAAAATTGGATGAAGGCTAATTATGATGCCGGATTATATACTACTGTTATTGATATTGAGGAAGGCTGGTACCTTAAAAACAGGGGAAATGTTCCGCCTCATATTTTTAAAATTATTGATTATGCCAAAAAGCGCTCTAAAGAGCTTCATACAAACTTTGAATTGTATGAAAGAGTTCAAAACCTTATAAATGATAAGGAAGCACAAAAGAAAAATAAATCTTTCTTTAAGTAATTTATTTTATTATAGCTTGAACTTCTTTAAAATTAGGGTGTTTTGATGTCTTTAAAAGTTCAAAGATAACCATTTCATCGGTTACTATCCGGCTGTTAGCTTGAAGTAATCTTATTAATGCTGTTTCTTTATTCTCATTATTTCTTGAGCCTGACGCATTTTTAACGACAAATACTTCATATCCGTTATTTAATAAGTCGAATGCAGTTTGAAGTACGCAGATATGCGTTTCTATGCCGAAGATTATAATTTGTTTTTTTTGTTTTGCTTCAAGTGTTGATTTAATTTCATTAAAGGCACTAAAAGCTGTTTTTTCAATATAATCAGCAGTCGGTAATTCTGATTTTAATTCTTCTATCGTAGAACCAAGACCTTTTGGGTATTGTTCCGTTATAATTGTCGGGATATTCAGTATTTTCGCAGTCTTAGAAAGTTTTATTGCGCTATCTTTAACAGAATTATCATTCAGCATTTTCACAAGTTTTTCTTGTATGTCTATTATTAAAAATAAGCAGTTCTCAGCATTTATTGTATTCATTCTAAACTCCTTTTTATAATTTATTATATAATAACCATGTTATGGAAAAGATAAAAAAAATATTAAATTCGGGGAAAATATTAAAATTTATCTGCGGAGCAGGTAATGAAAATTATAAGGAAATTGAAAAACTCTCTTATGTGTTTGCATCTGCAGGGTTTAATATGATTGATGTATCAGCTAAACTTGATGCGGTCAATAGCGCAAAGGCGGCTATAAAAAGGGCAGGGAAGGAAAATGATGCTGCAATATGCGTTAGTGCAGGACTGGCTGATGATATACATCTTAAAAAGGCTGTTATAAATATGCCCAAATGTACATCCTGCAGGGAATGTATTAAGACGTGTCCGCAAAATGCAATATTTAATGAAGATGAAAAAATATTCGTTGATGAAAAAAAATGTATCGGCTGTTCAAAGTGTGTATCTGAGTGTTTAAACGGTGCTATTTTTATGGAGCATAAATATAAAGCACCTTATACAATGCTGCTTCCGCTATTATCTGAAAATATTGACTGCGTTGAATATCATTGTTCCGTTAATGATGAAGATATAATTTTGGATAATTGGAATAAGATTAAATCCATATACAAAGGGTGTTTAAGTATTTGTTTGGACCGCTCTAAACTTGGGGATGATAAAATAATTTTACTTTTAAAAGAAATGATTAAAGATAGTGAGGATATTATAATTCAGGCAGACGGAAAACCTATGAGCGGCGGTGCGGATGATTATAAATCTAACCTTCAGACGGTTGCTTTTGCGGAAATAATAAAAAATAATAACCTGCCTGCTCGTGTAATACTTTCAGGCGGGACAAATTCAAAGACAACAAAGTTTGCTAAAGAATGTAATATCAGTGTTGACGGGGTAGCATTGGGCAGTTATGCAAGAAGACTTGTAAAAGAATATATATCATCAGATGATTTCTTTAGTGATGAAGTAAAACAGCAAAATGCAATAAATATTGCAAAAAATCTTGCTGATGAATTAAAAAAATATCTTTAGTATTTTGATATTTCGCTAAAGTACATTTCAAGCGCTTTATATCCCGAATAAATTTCGCTTGTTAAATTAACATATCTTGAGGCAACTATAAATTTTAATTCTTTAGCTCTTATTTGCATAATTTCGTTTGCATCATCTCTAAGCCCTTTATCTAAAGATAAAGCCCATCTTTTAAGGAAAGAAAGTTCTTCGTTTATTTGTTTAATTGTTGAATATTCCAGCAAATTAAAATCATATTTAGCGAGCAGGGCTTTTTCTCTGTTATTAATGCGGGGTTGAACAACGGGAGCACCGTATACTTTTTTTATAACCATATAATTATCGGCAACTCTTCTGTGACTTTCAGGCACTTCGCCTCTGGCCAGCATAGCAGAAGTACTTAAAGAACTGAATTTATCATCTTCGCTTGATAATGAACTTAAATTAGTACTTTCAATGAAAAATTTATTATGATTTGAAATAGTATTATTAATTGCCCCATCTCCATATAATTTGATGTACTAATATAATAAAACTTCAAAAAAATTTGTCATGGGATTTTTAATATTTATTAAGATTTTTTGTCAAATTTTTTACAATAGTATTAAAATTTTTTTTAGAATATAATTTAGTTATGTTTAAGTATGATGTAATAGTAGTCGGAGCAGGACACGCAGGATGTGAAGCAGCTATTGCGTGTGCAAAATCGGGAGCCAAAACTTTGTTGGCTTCACTTAATTTGGATAATATTGCATTAATGCCTTGTAATCCTGCAATAGGAGGGCCTGCTAAATCGTGTTTGGTTAGAGAAATTGATGCTTTGGGCGGTATTATGGGAATAGCTGCCGATGCTACTTATATGCAGTTAAAAGTCTTAAATTCATCCAAGGGCCCTGCTGTAAGAGCCTTAAGAGCGCAATCCGATAAAAAAGAATATATGCGCTTTGTAAGAAGTCTGCTTGAAAGTGAACAAAATTTATCTTTAAAACAATGTACCATGTCTGAATTACTTGTTGAAAATGACTGTGTTAAAGGTTTAAAAGATGAATTCGGACAGGAGTATCTTGCTCCCTGCGTTATCTTAACGACAGGAACTTCATTAGAAGCAAGAATTTGGGTAGGACTTCAATATTTGGAATTTGGCAGATTGGGTGAAGCCAGTGCTAAAGGACTTTCTCCATCTCTTAAAAGGTTAGGTTTTAATATTGGCAGATTAAAAACGGGAACTCCCGCAAGAGTTGATGCAAGAACTATTGATTTTGATAAGATGGTAATTCAACCCGGGGATGAAAATCCTTCATTCTTTTCTTTTTTGCCGGATAGACCGATTAGAAAACAGTACCCTTGCTGGCTGACGAGGACAACTGAAAAAACTCATGAAATTATAAAAAATAACCTTGATAAATCCCCGATGTACTCGGGATTAATACATGGGATAGGTCCAAGGTACTGCCCCTCCATAGAAGATAAAGTTATAAGGTTTGCGCATAATCCTTCTCATCATATATTTATTGAGCCTGAAGGTAAAAATACATACGAAATGTATGTTCAGGGCTTTTCAACGAGTTTACCCGCATCTGTTCAAATAGAGATGCTTCATTCTCTTCCGGGGCTTGAAAATGTTCATGTTATGAAGCCTGCGTATGCCGTTGAATATGATTATGTGCCTGCGGTTCAGTTAAATCATTCTTTAATGACAAAGCTTGTTAGAGGTTTATTTTGTGCAGGGCAAATTAACGGGACTTCAGGCTATGAAGAAGCTGCTGCTCAAGGGCTTTTAGCAGGTATTAATGCAATTAAATATCTGCAGGGGAAAGAATTGTTAACTCTTTCAAGAGAATCATCATATCTTGGAACTCTTGTTGATGACCTTGTAACTAAAGATATTAATGAGCCCTACAGAATGCTTACCTCTCGTTCTGAGTACAGATTGCTTTTAAGGCAGGATAATGCCGATGAAAGACTGACAAAAATCGGTTATGAGGCAGGACTTATAACTGATGAGCGCTATAAAAGATTTTTAGATAAGCAGTCTTGTATCGAAAATGAAATTAAACGGCTTATGAACGAAAAAATATCTCCGAGCGAAAAGGTTAATGCTGTTCTTAATAAATACGGCGAAAACATAGATAGAGGCATGAAACTTGCAGAACTGATGAAAAGACCTAATATTACTTATGAAACTTTAATTGAAGCCGACGAAAATACAGCTAAACTTAATCTTACAAAAGATGTATATGAACAGGTAGAAGTTAAAATTAAGTATGAAGGATATATAAAACGGCAGATTGAACAGGTTAATATGTCAGATAAGCTTGAAAAAATAAGAATTCCTTCTGATATAGACTATTCCTCTATAAAACATATTTCAACGGAAACACGGGATAAACTGGCAAAAATCCGCCCCGTTACTTTAGGTCAGGCTTCAAGAATAGGCGGAGTAAAACCTGCCGATATATCTGTTTTAATGATTATGATTGAATCTCATCAATTAAAGACAAAATAAAAAAGACACCCGAATTGAGTGTCTTTTTTGTTCTTTAAATAAAATATTATTATTGAACTTCAATAGCATTAACAGGGCAGCAGTCTGCAGCTTCTTTAACGCAGTCTTCATTTCCTGCGATAGCATTTGCATTAACTTGTGCTTTATCATCTACTGAAAATACCGCATCACATACAGATTCACAAGCTCCGCAAGCGATACAAGAATCATTAACTGTAACTTTCATTATTTTCTCCTTTTACATTACTATAGTATTTTATATAAAAATACTAATTTATTATAACATTAAAATTTTAAATTTAAACATAAATCAATTTATATCTTTACAGTAAGCATTTTTTCTATACAATTTTTTGCCTTAAGTCTTACTGTTTCATCAATTGTAATTTCGTTACTTTCTGTTAAGAGAACATTATAAATATCCGCTAATGAATTTTGTTTCATATTAGGGCATATAACAGA
>CANQAL010000065.1 GCA_947589255.1 Candidatus Gastranaerophilales bacterium
AGACGGATAAAAAGGCGAAAATAAAATCAGGTGTATGCGTGTCCTATTAAATTGTTTTGGCTTTCTCAAGCCTGCAAATATCATAATGGAAAAAATAAGATTTGCAGAGTGCTGAAATGCACTTTTTATGGCTGAAATAACACACTTTTTCTTTTACTGTTATTATGAGTACAGAAATTTGTCCATCCCTTTTGCCAGTTCCTCTAGCATATGCAACAGGTATTCCCTCTGTTTTGGGTCTCTTGATTCCATAATGTTCAAGAGTCTTTCGCTTAACCCGATATCCGCCGTATTTTCATATATGAGATATGAAAGAGGGATATGAAGCGCTTTGGCAATTCGCAAAAAATTTTCCAAAGACATGCTTCGGCTTCCAAGTTCAATTCGTTTTATAGAATCAAGGGATAATTCTGCTTCTTCAGCAAGTTGAATCTGTGTCAGATTTGCTTTTTTTCGATATAACCTTACGTTATCAGCAATGATATATTTGATATCCTTCATCTATGTCCCCCATTTCTTATTTTTAAAATGAAAGACAAAAAATGCCCGACGATGAAATGCTGAAAGCGCTTCCCAAAAAATTCTTGGAAGCGCTTTTCTGCTGTGTTTTTTCATGAGTACCTCCGCTTTATCAAACTGTCATACACATTATGCCATAAAACAGAGTATTTACTGATTTTTTTACTGAACCGCGTCAAATGCTGACTGAATTTATATCGCGTCACACATTTCACACAATATTTTCAATATATTCTGTATCCTGCCGGTTTGTTTTGGCTCCAGCTTTTCTAATACGCATATAAGCTTTTCTTTTCCATGAATATTAGTTTCGTCCCCAAACATAATATAGTCGCAGCTGACACAGAGCGCCTGCGATATCCTGCACAGGGTTAATGCAGAAAATCCCTTTTTCCCTGTTTCTATTTCGTAAAGAAACTTTGATGAAATATTCACTTTTTCCGCAAGATATTCCCTTGTATAATTTTGGATTTCACGCAGCTCACGTATCCGTGCGCCTATCTCCTTGTTTGACATAACGTACCTCCAGGTGACATTATTCTACATCTTTCTTCTGACAGCAATAAACCATCTAAAATTCATTCTGTTTGAACTAAAAGCTCATAATCTAATTATAATCCTGCACCAGGCAAATACAGTTCTATTTACCGAATATGGAGAATTATTTAATAAAGATAAAACATAACCAATTCTTCAGCCTGAATAATCTGTTTAGTCATATAATAACTTAATTCGACAAAAAAACTGATATTGCCACAGATATCGAGTATCCTATTAGACATAGAGAGGACAAGATTATGGATATAAAACAATTTCTTAAAGAAAGATACAATCTGAGCAATTACCAGATAGCCCAAATAGCATTTTTCTTTAAAAATATTTTTTCAGAGCTGAGCAAAATGTTGATTATGGGGATATTATTTCACAGGCATTTGAAAATGTACTTTTTCTTGCTGTTTTTGATGTGCTTATTAAGAAGCTTCTCGGGCGGGATTCATTTTTATACTTATAAAAATTGTTTAATATGTTCCGTAGTATACATGTGGATTGCCATATCTGTTCTTCCTAATATAGTGCTTCCTTGGCATGCACGGTTATTTTTATTGCATGCATGTATTATGGTCTGTTACTGCATTGGGCCTGTGTTGTCTAAATACCGAACACACTTCCCTCAAAAACGGCTGTATTACTGCCGAAACGTTACCTGCCTGATTATATGTATATACGCTTTTATTATGTTTATAATCCCTGAAAATCCTTATCTCATATCAGGATTTTGGATGATTATATTACATTCGCTTCAATTATCTGCAGCGAAAATACAAACGAAAGGAGGAATTGTAAAATGATGGGACAGCTGTTAAGCGGTATCGCTTCAAGTTCATTGATTATAGATACCTCATTTCCCAGCATTGTTTTATTCGGGGAATATCCTTATCCCTCTGAAGAAGACGAAAGCGAAAAGGAAGAAGATTAATTTTTACGTTACATGCAAAAAAGCGGAAAAGCTGCTGCTAATCCGCTTTTTTGATTTCCAGCCTAAATTCTATCCAGTTTTTCCCTGCACATTCCACATTTCTGCACGAAAGCCCCACACTGTATTCTGTGCAGAGATTTTTTATGTAATACAATCCAAGTCCACGTCCCTTTCCCTTATTACTGTTTCCCCGCGTAAACCATGACTCTATTTCCGCATAACTTGCATACGGACTCTGGTTTAAGATTTCAAAACAATACCCGTCTGTTTTTTCCTTAAACTGAAATTTCAGTTGTTTTTCTTTTTGATAATTCTCCTGAGCTTCTATGGCATTGTCAATTAATATGCCAAGCATCTCAATCAGGTAATAATCCGGCACGGCACTCCCAGTGTAATGTCCTTTTAGTTCATATAATACTGTTATGCCTGCGCTTTCTGCCTCCTGAAATTTCTGATACAAGTATCCCGAAATAATACGGTTTCCAAAAAACAGCATCTTATTGTATTTGTTTGCCTCACGTATTTCACCATAATACATTTCCTGTTCCTTTACCGTTTCTTCTGGCAATTCATCTGTGCGTTTTATTGACAGCATGGCTGCCAAATGATTTTTAAATCCGTGTTCCCGCAGCCTAACAGACGACAGCAGCTCATCATATTCCTTCTGCATGATTTTTGTTACTGACAATTCCCGTTTTATATTTTCTTTTTCTTCCTGTGCCACATTCCATTTATCAATCAGAATAAGAAGCGCTATGCTTGGAGGCGTGGCTAAAACAAACGCATCAGAATCTATCTGTCCATCTGTTTTACCCTTAATCATTATCACGAAAGCTGTAATCAGTACTATGCAAAATACTGCGTTTATAAAATTATCTCTCCTGTGAAAAATAAGCCGAAGCTTATGAAGGTTTATTCTGGGAAGGATCTTCCATGTAACTAACACAGCAGTTATATTAATAACCACTGCTTTTAATTGCATATTTTCATCAAAAAAGAATGTCACAGGTATCGCTATCACAAACTGCAGCATGGATATCACGATTAACATGAGCATAACACTTATTAATGCCCCGACCACCGTGTCATGGAACTTATGAATGCAGTAAAATGCCATAAATACATATATGCCTGTCGTCATCATTCTGTTCAGGTTCAAACATCTGACAATCTCCGCCATCCCTGCAGACATCAAAATCACGCAGGCGGTTTCCGCGTCCAGTTTTATTTTTTCATCATATATCCTGTGAATACATATTATTATTGCAAATACTTCCAATAATAATGCCAAGATATGAAACATTTGTACATACAACCTCTTGCCGCCGCCAGTCAGATTTCTCTGATGGCCTTTTTAAAACTGATTCCGATTTCCACGCTTCCATAACCGTTTTTTAATTGAATTATCCTGTTTGGAATATCGATATTGCCTATAAATTTTTTATTTACGACCGAGCTCCTGCTGCACTGGATAAAATCACTGCTGTCAATGTCCTCCAGTATTCTTTTTAATGTAATGTACGGGACAGTCATGGTGTCTTTCTGCCGCGTATGTATGTTCAATACATGGCGGATGCTCTCCACGTAAACGATATCCTCCCGCTCCACAGCCAGAATAATGCCATCTTTCCTAAAATAAAGTGTCTTGGTTATATTTTTGCCTTCTGGAAAAGACAGGCATTGCTCAACCATCTGCTTTAATCTGTTTTCATCAAATGGCTTCTCTATAAAACTGTAACAATGCAGATTTTCATATGTATACAGCCTTGAGTCCTCCAGGGATGTCACGAAAATCATTGGCGCAAGACCGTAATGGCTTACTTTTCTTATATTTTCAACAAATTCTAACCCTGATGAATCCCCGGGCCTGCTTGTGTCCAAAATAATATCTATGATGAACAGATTGATTACCTTTTCCATTGCACACTGGTATGCGTCCTTCACGTTATCAAAGGTATATACATCTGCTTTTATGTCAATCTCATTAACAATGTCAGCAATATTTGTCAATACTGCCTGATTATCTTCTAAAATAAGTATCTTTTTCATTTACTTAATCTCATGAAGCAATTTTAAAATATTCAATATGCTTTCCCTGTACCCAATATCAATCACATCCAAAACTGCAGCGATTTCTCCTGCCATGCCGTTTTTATCCTCTAATACGACTGCGGGCGGAATATGAAACAGATCATACAAACGCCAAAGGAGTTCGCTGTCTGGAAGGCATCTGCCTTTCTCCAAATCACGGAATTTCTTGATGTCCACTCCAAGTTTTTCTGCCATTTTATCCTGCTGGCAATTTATGCTGTGCCTTAGCGCCAGAAAAATATTTTTGGCACCATAATTTTCCATAATCATCGGGATATAACTTATCCGTTCCAAAACATGCTTCCATTGTCCAAAGGCTTCATTCCTATCACGAAAAAATGCAGCCGAATATATCACATTCAAATAACTGCATAATTCCCGATAACTGCAGCAATGCAAAAAATCACTGTACCGGCTGCTGCTTTCTGTCCCTGTAAAAATATAATGCACATCTATGGGCGAATCACACAGGCATTTTAATTCGTCAAAGCTCAGACGCCGTAAGGCAAGTTCGACCTTGCTGTAATTGCTCTGCGTCATATGCACGATCTGCGCCATTTCATTCTGTGATAAAGACCTGCTTAAACGCTGCTCCTTTAATCTTGCCAATACATTATTATAACTTGAACTCATAGGTAATCTTCCTTTGAACCATTATTCATTTTACCTATTTTAAGTCAATTTATTCACCTATTTTACACCGATTACAGACTAAACAGTTATATTGGCATATTATTCCATGGTTTTTGCAGGAATTTAATTATGATTTTTAAATCTGGCTGCCATAACATAAAAATCAGCGGTACTTCAAGATTATTTTTAATCTCAAAAACCGCTGATGTTATCTGTGTATTGAAACATTCCCAATTACTTCGCCGTTTTCACCATATAGCCAGACAGGAAAACATCTATACTCAAGTCCTTTTTTTCATATCACCTCGTTTTCCAGTCAGAAAGGTACACAAATAAAAACGTCATCCTTTTTTGAACGCGTATTGGTGTCCTATTCAAAAAATATTCACCACCATCCAAACCTATAAGTTCACTTAGTTCTATCGTTATCACGATGGATCAACACATATTCGCATCAAATCCTCCATCTCATCAGCAAACTTTAATATTTCCTTCTTCATAGATTCGTTATACTGATCCGCACTAGCTACCGCTGAAGGCCAAAAGTCTATGAATAAACTGCATAATATCTTAGGAACACATTCTTTATCCTTTAACTCCACAATTATTTTCTTTAGGAGTTCTCTAAATAAACTGACCTTCTTTTCATCTAATCCTCGCAAAAAACGCAAATCCAACATTATCTCATCCAGCACATCACAAAATTCTTCTATTTGACTCAATTATATTTACTCCTCCTTACTTCAGAATCAAATACCAATATTCCATACTAAACCATATCTTCATAGAACTTTGGATTTCCCGCCCACTTTAATATCATTCCCTGTACTACTCCTTATCTTTAGGAGAATAATATAACTCTATGGCATCTGCAGGAATATAACCCTGTATATCTACCTCGGCCGAAGCTGTTGCATAATTTTGAGCCCTAGGACCATTTAACAATTTTTCAGCATTTTCCCTTGTAGATACATCATAAATTTCTATATCATCTGGTAATTGATCCACATCAATCCTAACTACCCTATTTCCTGTTGCATCTGCATACGGTTTTGCAACATTATCAAAGTCTTTAGTTGTTGATATATATTGAGAAGCATAACCTTCTTTACCATTACTAATTACATGTCCAGTTAACGAATACTCGGCATCTGGATTTTTAGCTGCCAAACCATTTTCAATCACCTCATCGGATCGAATTGTTCTATACAAATAATTTCCATCTGGATCATCGACTCCTTGATGTAGTACTCTATTATTACTTTGTTCTTCCCCCTTTCCTGTACCAACTTTTCCCGAACCTACACAATTACCATCTGGAGATAAATTATTCTCTGTATATCCACTAGGATCATAATATGTCACAGGATTACTCTTACAGTATGCATACAGATTCAGCCCATCACCCCAGTAAGCATCTTCCTGCATAAATCGCCCAAGAGTAGGATTATAGTACCTTGCTCGCAAATAGTACTGTTCAGTCAACTCATCATACTGCTGTTCCGTATAACGAATACGATTCGGAAATTGTTCATTTACCTCCGCTTCAGCGCCAAAGGCATCATATAGGTAACCGTTTTGGATTTCTCCATGTCCACCAGTAATATATGCAGTACTGAGTTGCTCATCTCTGTGGTAATAGGACAGTTCCCGCCCTCTTTGGAGTGCATCAATCCCTGCACCCAAATGGTAACTTATCTGTTTTTCGCTTCCTCCTTTCTCACGCAAAAGCTCGCCATTATGGTATACAAAGCTGGTGTGCCTGCCATTCTCCAAAAGCTCAAAGCGCAGATTTTCCACATCATAACGGTTTTCCTGCACATTTCCGCTCTCAGTCTCTACCGTTGTCTGCTGGTGGCGGCTGTTATAAGAGAACAGCCGAATACCAGTAGAGTTCTTTTCTTCCAGTATACCGCCTTGCCTGTCATATGTAAACTGCTTTCTTCCGCTGCTGCCCTCTTCCGTGATAAGCTGATTCGCTCCTTTGGAATCTTCAGATAGCGCGGTCAAAGTCAAAATATTCCCACTTTTTCTTAAACATATAAAAAACTTCTCCCTGCAGGATGTTCTGTAAGAAGAAGTTTTCAACTTATATACAAAGTATGATTCGCTACTTGCTCTTAATCCACTACGCCTAATATCAATTCACATTCCCATCAAAAACTTATATATTTTCTCGTCAGGTAATAATTCTGTTATGTCTTGACCCATCTCTTTCTTTTTTCTCAGTGCGTCGACATACTCTGTAATATCTGTAAGACTGACGATCCATTCGTTAACATATTTCTTTAGTGTTTCTCCTCTTATACCTATTTGTATGGTACGATATTTTAGTGGATTTCCGAATATATCTCGTTCAGGGTCCCATTGACAGCGTATCTCCGAATTCTGTATCTGATATTTCCATTCTTCACGGCTACTGTAAGAATCCTCCTGATATGTTGACAAAACAGCGTTTTTCACCATATGGTCGAAACCTTCTCGCTTCAAGTCTATCGCAAGAATACATTCCTGATTCTCTTTTGTCCCCCAACCGCATCGATACATCATCCACAGAAATGAAGGCTTAATCCATGTCATTCTATCCATTTTAAATTTTGAGCCAAATGTGCCCAGTTTAACCGCTTCACTTGCAATATCATATGAATACGCTTGGTATATCCGAATAGTTTCTTTTGAATAAACGGCTCTAATATCATTTTGTTTCATTTGTTTCACCTTCAAAATATATTTCCAAACAACGCCCTTCCCATCCCAAAACAGGTTTTATTCTATTTTTAATTATTTTTTCTATAGCTTTTGAAGATTTAATTCTTGATAAAGCTATCATAATGTGAATCGCTACCGAATCCCATTCGTCATCCATTAACTCTAAAAGAATGTCCTCAACACCCCTCAATAGTTTTTCATCACATTTAGATAAAAAAAATGCTCCCTTCATCCTTGCATCACCAGATTCACTTGTTTGGACAATACTTAATAAAGTATAAAATAGATTTTTGTCATTCAAGTTTTCCATTAAAAAATCAGTAGCTATTTTATCTGAATGCAAAGACTTTATTAACAACTCTTCCAATTCTACTTTTTCCATAATCATCACCCTTTCAATATGTTATAGTATTTACTTTGTATGTCCAACTCCTGCGATAACAATCCTTTATTTTGCCTCCTCTATTCGACTTGAACAATCCAAAAACACGATAATTGATTAAATTTTCTGTAAACATTATCTCATTTTTTCAAGTTTAATACTATCGCTTTTTGTTTATCCTTATCTGCTTAGGGTATCAATTCTTCTTTAGAATCTTCCTCCATATGAACACCCTCTCTCGTATCCATTTAGAAATCTTGTGTGTGTCTCCCCCTAATGCACATCAAAACATTAAAACTAATAATATTTGTTCAAATGTTATTAATACATTAAATGCAACATTTAAATAGACTATATGCTTTTTAAATAAAATAGTACCAGCGTATTATATATACCAAAGAAACCATGGGATGTTTTCTTTGGTATAAAATAATTCCCACTTGTTTCTTTCTGTCATAAAATATTGTATATCAATACACATAAATGGATGCATATATAATCTTCAGTTAATACCTATATTACACTATAAATCAGGCAAAACTACTTATATAATCAGTGTTTCCTATGTTTTGGGCAGAAGCCTTTTTGCTAAAGTTGGAGTACAAACACATTATTTCCAACCTTAGCAAAAATTCAATAAAGGCTAATTGAGTGGCCTAATGACAAATAAGTCACTCTTCTGCCCTATGTCACAATATCGACTTAGGTCTTCATATCTATTATGCATAAGTTAATGTATACTTCTATCTCTTGTTATCATTTCGACAATATTTTGATTAAAGAAATCAAGTTCCCCTGGCGTTATACCATAATTTTTCAATGGACCATTCAGTTCTAATCCTTCATAGTGATATTTAACATTTGATGAACCATGTGAACCTGCTTGAGGAATTGCAGTCTCCTCTAAATATTTCATGTAATCATCCGTCATCTTAAATCCAACAATATACTCCGGTGTTCCGTCCTTAACAACATCATTATGAAATTCTGACACTTTATCATAACTTTCCGATACCCATTTTGAATTATCTGATCCCCGCACTTGTCCTTGTAATTTGCCAGAACTTATTGTTACATTATATTCTTCTTCACTCATTTTTCTATATAAAAAATTACCATCATCATTATCGTTCCCATCTCCTCCAATTCGAGATGTTGGTGTACATTCCTCTTGAAATCCACTAGGGTCATAATACATAATAGGGCTGTTTTTACAATACGCATATAAATTTAACCCACTACCCCAATAGACATCCTCTTGCATAAACCGTCCAAGGATAGGATTGTAATACCTCGCCTTCAGGTAATACTGTTCTGCCAGTCCATCATACTGCTGCCCCGTATAACGGATACGGTTCGATAATTGTTCATTTGTCTCTACTTCAGCGCCAAAGGCATCATATAGGTAACCGTTTTGGATTTCTCCATGTCCACCAGTAATATATGCAGTACTGAGTTGCTCATCTCTGTGGTAATAGGACAGTTCCCGCCCTCTTTGGAGTGCATCAATCCCTGCACCCAAATGGTAACTTATCTGTTTTTCGCTTCCTCCTTTCTCACGCAAAAGCTCGCCATTATGGTATACAAAGCTGGTGTGCCTGCCATTCTCCAAAAGCTCAAAGCGCAGATTTTCCACATCATAACGGTTTTCCTGCACATTTCCGCTCTCAGTCTCTACCGTTGTCTGCTGGTGGCGGCTGTTATAAGAAAACAGTCGGATACCCGTAGAGTTCTTTTCTTCCAGTATACCGCCTTGTCTGTCATATGTAAACTGCTTTCTTCCGCTGCTGCCCTCTTCTGTGATAAGCTGATTCTTCTCATTATAGAAATAACGAAGCTCTCCCTGTGCGTCTGTCTTACGGATCCGGTTTCCCGCCATGTCATAAGCATAACGGACCGCAGCGCCATTCCGCCGCTCTTCCAGGAGCTGACCGCGGACATCATAGCTGTAGGAAATATCCAGCGCATTATTCCCTTCCGTGATTTCAGAAAAGATACCGCCCAACGCCGCCCTTGCCTGTGTCCCCGCTTTCGCCGTCCGGTTCCCGTTTCCGTCATACTGGTATGCAAAGGATAGCAGAATCTTTTCTCCTGCCTTGGTTTCCAGGCTGCTGATGTTTCCGTCGCCGTCATAGGCATAGGAGGTCTCTACGCCATTGCCATAATGGATATGGCTGATGCGGTTCAGGGCATCATAAGCATAGTGCACTTCCAACCCTTCATCGTTATAAATGCGGCTTCGTCTGCCCAGGATGTCATACTCGTAGCGGGTACATACTCCTGCCGGGTCTTTGATCTCCGTAATCTGCCCCGCTTTGTCATAGACATAGGAAACTAAGCGTCTCCCGCTGGAACGCTTTTCTTTCAGGTTTCCGTATTCGTCATATATGTATTCATACGAGCAGCCGTCACAAACGGCACGGATGACTCTCCCGAGGCTGTCGTAGTGCCATGTGCTGATAATGGGATGATTCCCTTCCGCATCCGTGGCTTTCTCATATACGGGCTGTCCGAATACGTTGCAGTCCCGCTGCAGCCGCCTGCCGTCTCTGTCAATATGCA
>CANQAL010000066.1 GCA_947589255.1 Candidatus Gastranaerophilales bacterium
AAAATTGTCGGATTATCAGTTAAGTATAAAACACTTCCTAAACTTGATGATACTTTAGATTCTATTGCAATAGCACTTTGTTACCTTAGAAATAATTTAACGGCGGAGATTAAATAATGATTGATAAATCACTTTCTAAAATTATTGTTATTACATCATTAGTATCTGGTGCGGTTTTAGGTATAATTCCTTTAATCCCTGCATTTATTTGGATAGCTTTTATCCTTTTAATGTTTTTTATTTCGCCTTTTATAATAGTTTATCTCAGCAGACTAAATTTAATTAAAACGATTGATATTGAGAATTCTTTAATAATCGGAGCTATTTCAGGTTTTAGTGCTTGCTTGGGATTTGCTTTAATTTATTTTCCTATAGCTTTTATTCTTCAACTAATATTTAAAGTTCAATCATTTATTTGGATAAAAGTTATATTTGTAAATTTCGGATTTTTAATACCGATGATTATATTTACGGCGCTTCTTTGCGCTTTATTTAATACATTTAGTGCATTTATAACCGCATATTTTTATTCGTATTTTGTTAATAAAGGAAATAAATAATGTCATTTAATTCAAAAATAAAAACTATAGAATGGGTAAATAATTCTTCAAGAATGATAGACCAGACATTGCTTCCCAAAGAATTTAAAACTGTAGATATAACTACAGCAGAAGGAATGTATAAAGCTATAAAAGATATGATAGTAAGAGGCGCTCCGGCTATAGGGATAGCAGGCGCACACGGGGTTGCTTTAGCCGCTATTGAACTATCTAAAACCGAAACAGATAAAGAAAATTTTTTAAATAAATTATCTCTAAAAGCTGAATATATAAAATCATCAAGACCTACAGCCGTTAATTTGATGTGGGCGATTGATAAACAAGTTAAGCTTGCTAAGGAAACTCAAGGCAGTATTGATGATATTACAAATGCACTTATTGAAAACGGTATAAAACTTGAAAATGAAGATATTGAAATAAATAAGAAAATGGGTGATTATGGAGCCCAAGTTGTTCCTAAAGGTGCGACAATATTAACTCACTGCAACGCAGGAGCACTGGCTACCGTAGGATATGGTACTGCGCTTGGAGTAATAAGAAGTGCTTTTGCTAAAGACCCCTCAATAAAAGTTTTCGCAGATGAAACTCGTCCACGCCAGCAAGGTGCAAGACTTACTACCTGGGAGCTTACCCGGGATGGTATCCCTACAACTCTTATAACTGACGGAATGTGTTCATATTTTATGTCTAAAGGTATGATTGATTTAGTTGTTGTGGGTGCCGACAGAATTGCAGCAAACGGTGATACTGCTAATAAAATAGGTACTTATACCGTTGCAATTGCGGCTAAATATCATAATGTTCCATTCTATATAGCGGCCCCGTTGTCTACAATAGATACTTCTATCAAGTCGGGAAAAGAAATTCCCATTGAAGAAAGAAACCATGAAGAAGTTACTCATATAAATGGTGATTGGATTTGCGCTAAAGATGTTAATATTATTAACCCCGGATTTGATGTTACTCCCAATGAACTGATAACAGGTATAATTACCGAAAAAGGGATTTTAAAACCGGATTTTAAAGAATCTATTAAAAATGCTTTTAATTAAGGAGATTATTAATGTTAATTAAATCTTGGAAAAAAGAAAAATTTTTATTGTTAATAATGTTTTTTACAGCAATATCCGTAATCTTTTTGTTTACTTACCTTGCAAAGGATTTTTGTTTATTTTGTGATGATTATTATTATTCTATGTACAATATTTCCGGGGGAGGGTACTGGGAATTATTAGATTGTTTATCATTTAATTATGGACATGGAGGAGGGTATATCGGATATTCTTTAAGTAAATTTATTTCTTTTGCTCTTCCTAATCTGTTAAAAATTCATCCTTGTGATTTTAGACTAATAAATGGACTAATCAGAGGAATATTTACAGTTATATGTTTACTGTTAATTTGCAGATTTTTAAATTTTTCTTATAAAAATAAGATTATATTTTGTTTAGGGTTTATATTTTCTTCAATATGGTTTTTCTATCATGTATTTTATAATGTTAATTTAATAATTGGAGTTAACTATAATTATTTCAGATATTTTTTCTCTTTGGTATTTTTTAGTATATTTTGGTATTACATATTTAAACATCTTTTAATAAACTATACTAAAACAAATTGGCTAAAACTGGTTGGGATTTCAGCATGCGGATATATAATAGGTACCTCCAGCGAAATATTATTTATCGCAAGCATACTGTTATCAATAATGATATTAATATACGGTTTAATTTCAAAAAAACTATATCTAAATAAAAATTTTTATATTCCTGTGGTATTTTTATTTATCGCTACATTTTTTTTCGTAACTTCAAAAGGATTTTATGAAATATCACTTATGAGAGGGGTTTATTCTGAAAGAATTACTTTTCAATTAATAAAAGAATTTACAACAGTTTTTATAAACATGTATTTTAAAAATTTTATGGTTTATTGGATATCATTTATAATCATTTTGGGGTTTTCAATATTTTTTGCAAAAAAGAAAAAAGAAATACAAAAAATAATTCTGCCGATTTTTATGGAACTATCAATATTATTAAGTATAATTTCTTTGATAAAATGCGGGAAAACTTTATATAATTCAGGTGATTTTTGGATATCACATTACCATATTATTTTTTTATATGCTATTTTAATAATATATCCTTTGTTTTTTTTAATCAGTTATGTTTTAAGAAATATAAAAATAAGGAAATATATTGTATTAAGAAGTTTTTACATAATCTTAATAATAAGTAATTTATTTCTTTTGGCAGGTACATATACAATATATTTAACAAAAGGCAATATTCCTAAAATAAATTCATATAAAAATTTAAAAAATTATTA
The DNA here is from genome assembly GCA_947589255.1 of Candidatus Gastranaerophilales bacterium. GTDB lineage: Bacteria > Cyanobacteriota > Vampirovibrionia > Gastranaerophilales > Gastranaerophilaceae > Avigastranaerophilus. Next base: position 2,892 of record CANQAL010000066.1, read on the forward strand.
TATTTTAGAAAAAATATTTCGATTTTATAAATTACAAGATAGGATACCTATAATTCCTTTATCCTTAGACCACCGCTGGGTATATTTGCAACCTGAACAATACGCAGAAAAGTGCGATAAAAATAAATTTACTTTTTTTATATATTCATATTATCCAAATATTTATAAAGACAATGATATAACTAAAATCTATTGCGTAGATAATGATGCAGTAAAAAAGTTTAAGGAAGCAGGCGGAAGTTTGAGTTATGAAGAGTTAAAAGATTTAAAATTCGGCAGGCTGTTTGATGAGGATTTTGTTTTAAATAAACAATCTAATGAACAAATTGAAAAACAATAACAAAAATGATATAATTGGCATAAAAAGGAGACATTTATGAAAAATAATTTAAAAATTTTAACAATATCATTAATCGCTTTTGGAATTGGTTTAACAGCAGGCAACTATGCTGTATCAGATGTACCGTCAAATTTTAAGGTAGCTGTAGTTGATGTACAGCAGGTAGTTGCATCTTCACCTCAAGTTAAAGCTTTAAAAGAGGAACAAAAAAGAAAAGGTCAGGAAATAACTAAATTTATTGAGACAGCTAAAACAGCACTTGATAAAGAAAAAGATGCTGCAAAAAGAAAAGCTTTGGAACAAAAATATAATAAAGAATTTAATGCTAAGAGAGATGCAATTGCTAAAGATTATGAAACAAAATTATTAGCTATTGATAAGAATATTTCAACAATAATTGATACAAATGCTAAAAACAACGGATATAATTTAGTACTTGCAAAAGGTGCAGTTTTATCCGGCGGAGTTGATATTACATCTCAAATAGTTAAAGCTGTTAAATAAATTTTTTATGAATTATAAAGTAAATCATCAGAAATTCATTTCTGATGATTTACTTTTTTTAATTAACAGCAGACTTTATTAATGATATTTGAAAGTGCTTGTAAATCTTTATACAGCTCTGCAAAATCATTCGGATAAAGTGATTGAGCGCCGTCACACAGAGCGGTTTCGGGGGAATTATGTACTTCAATAATTAACCCGTCAGCACCTGCAGCGATAGCAGCTTTAGACATAGGAGCGACTTTATCTCTTAAGCCCGTAGCATGACTTGGATCAACGACAATAGGCAAATGACTTATTTTTTGAACAACAGGAATAGCCGAAATATCAAGAGTATTTCTTGTCATAGGTTCAAAGGTTCTTATTCCTCTTTCGCAAAGAATTACTTCTCTGTTTCCGCCCGATAAAATGTATTCTGCCGACATTAATAGTTCTTCAATGGTAGCACTAAGACCTCTTTTAAGAAGAACGGGTTTTCTTATTTCTCCGAGGCATCTTAAGAGGTTAAAATTTTGCATATTTCTTGCACCGACTTGAAGAATGTCAACATATTTTAAAAATAAAGGAATTTGACTAACTTCCATTACTTCAGAGGTAACAGCCATGCCGTATTTATCAGCGACTTCACGTAATATTTTTAAACCTTCTTCACCCAATCCTTGAAATGCATAAGGCGAAGTTCTTGGTTTAAAAGCCCCGCCTCTTAATATTTTTACTCCGCATCGAGAGAGTTTTTCCGCTGTAGCATCAACCTGTTCATAAGATTCAACACTGCAAGGGCCTGCAATCATACCAACATGCCCGCCTCCGAATTTCACACCGTTAACTTCTATGATGGTGTCATCAGGCTTAAATACTCTGCTGACGAGTTTATAAGGTGATGATATTCTTATAACTTCTTTAACCCCGTCTAAGAGTTCAATATCTCTTTTATCAATAATTTTTGAGCCGACAGCCCCGATAACGGTATGGTCTTGACCTTTTGAAACGTGTGTATCAAATCCTTTTTGTTTTATAAAATCTATAACTTTTTTTATTTTTTCTTCGCTTGCGCTTGATTGCATTACTACTAACATTTAATTATCTCCTTAAAATAATTATATTATGGATATAGAATTTAACAAATTTGAAATACAAAAATATATAGGTTATATTATATAAATAATGTCCGAGTAAATTTTTACGATAAGCCAAAGGTGTGAGTAAAAATTTGCGAGTGACATATTGAAAAGGTGAGCAGCTTTACGGTTGCGAAGAGCGAAATTGCGGACGGACGAAGTCCGGTAAGCGAGGGCGAAAGCGACGACAAGGCGAAAGCCGAAGGAGCGAAGCGACCGAGCATAAAGCAATTTCAAGACGGCAAGTGTAATGATGCGACACTAGATTAGATTAGTTTAGAATTAAAAAACAGGAGGGAATAATGAAAAAAATAAGAGTTATATTAACAGGATTGTTAATAATGGCAGCTGCAAATTTAACGGCTAATGCAACAACAATAGGATATGCGGATTTTCAAAAGGTGCTTTCCGAATATTCTTTTGCCAGAAGCACATATAAAGATTTGGATAATAAACTGCTTGAACTTCAACAGTATGTAATTGACAAAGATAAACAGTTTAAAACTATTGAATCACCAATACAAAGAAAAACCTTTGAAGATCAAATCCAAAAAGAGTTTAAAGTTAAAGAAGACAGAATTTATGATTTAAAAGACCAGAAAGAAAAAATCATAAGAGATAACGTACTTGCAGCATCAAAAGCAGTAGCAGCAGCTAAAAAACTTGATGTAATACTTGACTATGGTGTTGTATATGCAGGCGGTGTTGATGTTACAAATGATATTATTCAATACTTAAATACACAGAAAAAATAGTACTAATATAACTAAAAAGAAGCCGAAACACATTGTGGAATTGGCTTCTTTTTTATTTCAGGAGAAAGATATGAAAATAATTGACATTATAGAAAAAAAGAAAAAAGGCGGAGTTTTAAATGAAGAAGAAATAAAATTCTTCATAAACGGAGTTATGACGGGTTCTATAGAGGACTATCAGACAAGTGCATTATTAATGTCAATATATTTTCAGGGCATGAATATAGATGAAACAACCCTATTAACGAAGTATATGGTAGAATCTGGCGAGGTTCTTGATTTAAGTGATATATCAAATAATATAGTAGATAAGCATTCAACAGGCGGGGTAGGAGATAAAATAACATTAATATTTTTACCGTTAATGGCGGCAGCGGGGATATATACGGCAAAATTATCAGGCAGAGGCTTGGGGCATACGGGCGGAACTATTGATAAACTGGAATCCATACCGAATTTTAAAACCAATTTAACCATAGAAGAATTTAAAAATAAAGTAAAAGAACATAAAACTGCAATAGCAGCTCAAACATTATCCCTAACCCCTGCGGACGGTAAATTATATGCACTGAGGGATGTTACGGCAACGGTTGATATAATACCGCTTATAGCATCATCTGTTGTATCAAAGAAGATAGCATCTGGTGCAAACCATATAATATTGGATGTTAAATACGGTTCGGGTGCTTTTATAAAAACGGCAAAAGAAGCTGAAAAACTCTCACAAATAATGGTTGAAGTCGGAAAAAGACTGGGAAGAAATATATGTGCCGTCATAAGCTCCATGGATAAGCCATTAGGACGAGCAATAGGAAATTCCGTAGAAATTCAAGAGGTGATAGAATTTTTAAAAGGCAATAAAGACGAGGATTTAAAAGAAATAACATATACACTTTGTGCTGAAGCACTTGAAAAAACAGGTGTTTGCACTGATAAAAATAAAGCATTTAATTATCTTGATGAATTAATACAATCAGGAAAAGCGCTTGAAAAATTTAAGGATATAGTAATTTCGCAAAACGGAGATGCCTCAATTATAGATGATTATACAAAACTTCCGCAGGCAAATATTAAGTATGAAGTAAAATCACAAAAAGACGGATACGTCAGTGATATAGACGCAATGAAAATCGCAAAAGCCTGCAAAAATTTAGGTGCAGGCAGAGAAAAGAAATCGGATTTAATTGACTACAGTGCAGGTATTTATTTAACTCAAAAAACATCTGAACCCGTTCAGAAAGGCGAAACCATTGCAGTTATCTATACAAATAAAGAAGAAACAATAAAAGATGCGGAAAATTTAATACTTTCCGCATATGAGATAACAAATAAACCTGAAAAAAGAAAGTCTTTAATTTATAAAATAATAAATTAAACTTTTACTTCCGTTTCTAAAATACTTTGAAGTATTTCAGCGCAGTCTTTAACCATATTAGTACAATGAAGCCTTCTTTCGGGCGAGTGAAAATCGCTGAACCCTGAGCTTAATACCTTACAGCAGGTTACTTTGTACTTTTGGGTAAATTTTTCATAAAATTCTTTAGCTAAAGCTCTGGCTTTTTTGCCGTCACGATCAATATCATTTCTCCCAAACATGGCGCCTATAATCATTTGAGTGCCTGCAACCGCTCCGCAAAGGCATCTTACACCCATTCCGCCTGAGAAAGATGTTGCTATTCCAACCGCTTCATTAGAAATATAACCTTTATCCGCAGCTGCTTTTACTATTGATTCCGAACAGGAATATCCTTCCATAAAATATTTTAAAGCCAATTCTTTCATAAAGCCCTCCGTTTTTTAATATTATATAATAAAATTTTCCTTTTTTTCATTACCCACTTGAAAAATCATGAAAAATATGTTACAATTGTAGTATAAGGAAACATTAATATGTATGCACCGGCAGAACAAAAACTATATTTTTGCTCGGAGAAAACGGTCATAAAGCTAGGGATATTGATAACGGCGATAGCAGTTTTCTCAGGGCAGAATATGAGCATAAGTGCATATGAAACAGGGACTGTATTAAAAGGTTATGTACAAGAGAATACTATATTAAAAGAGCAAAATGATGCTCTTTTTTTATTGCAAAATAAGTGGAATGAGAGCATTAAAAAGAAATACGGAAAAAATTATATTAAAAAACTTGATAACGGAATAATATATACGAGTATGATAAAAACCGTAAATTCAAGAAAGGTAAAAATAAATATATCTGAGATAAACAGGAAATTAAATCCCGAAATAGAAATAATACCGCAATTATCATCAAATAATCTGCATTCAAAATCAAAAATAAGAAATATAGCAATACAAAATAAAGCAATACTTGCTGTAAACGGAACATATTTTAAACAAAATACGGGAACTCCTTTAGGAACATTGGTGATAGATAAAGAAATAATAACGGGCCCCATATATGAAAGAGTGGGCTTAGGAATAGGCGATAACGGATTTAGTACGGCAAGAATTGCTTTTAACGGGAGGTTAAAAAATAAAAATAAAGAAATAAAGATAGATAATATAAATCAGCCGAGAATGCTGTTTTCGCAAGTATTAATATATACAAATAAATGGGGAGTAAAGTCTCCCGTTACAAATAAGCCTTCAAAACATTTGGCAATAAAGGAAAATAAGATTATTGCAATGTCGGATTATCCTTTAATAATACCTGAAGGAGGTTATGTAATATCAATGCCGAAGGAAAAAGCGCAGGGCTTTAAATTAGGCGATAAAGTCAGTGTAAATTATGAACTTACTCCGAATTTAGAGAATGTAAATCATATAATAAGCGGGGGACCGTATTTATTAAAATCAGGCGAAATATATATAGATACAAAAAATGAAAAATTAACTGCAATAACGGGCAGAAACCCAAGAACCGCTATAGGCTATACAAAAGATAATGTGATGATAATAGTAACTGTTGACGGAAGAAAAGAAGGGTTTTCGGGTGTTACACTTAATGAACTTGCAAAAATAATGAAGGATTTAGGATGCTGGGAAGCAATAAACCTTGATGGCGGAAGTTCAACCGTTATGTATGTAAACGGAAGTACGATAAGCGGAAGTAATATAAAAGGTTCCGCAATGATAAGTAATGCATTAACGGTAAGAAAAAAAGTTTAATTAAAAATAGTTAGCTTCTTTGAACCTTCTATATTCGGATAATTTCGCATAGAAATCGGGCCACCAGGCTCTAATTAGTCCGTCAATCAAACCTACATCATCGTAATAACCGATTTCATTCATGGGATTAATATATCTTGTATTAAAAGTATCATTCATCATAGGGGTCATGGATGTGCCTCTTAAGGCAATACGGGTACTTTCTGTTTTTAAGGTATTTATCCTTTGAGTGGGAGTACCTTTTTGTATTGCGTGGAATAAATCGAGTTCAAGCCGTTCGAGCCTGTCTATGGTATTTTCATAAGAAAATGCATTGGAGTAAATTCTTTTTTCAATAGTATCCAAAGCTTTATACTGCTGAGGAGTAAGATTAACCAATCTCGGATTATCGGCAGTATTTTCTATCTCCAAACCAAAAACAGAATATGGAATAAAAAAAATAATAAATAGGCATAAGCAAATTTTTTTCGGCAAAAAGCCCATAACACACTTCCCGTAAACTAAAGAACACCAAATTAAAAAATCTATTCATTATTCAGTTTACGGAAATTTCAGTCTTAATTAATCAGACTAAAGTGCTAAAAAATAGACTGTTATTTTATAATTATAAATTTTAATTATTATTGAACAGTAATGGAATTTTTAGAACCTTCTTTAATTTCAATAACAAGTTCGCCAGTTTTATTATCTTGAGAGATTATAACAGGAACAGCACTATAAAATCCTTCGGATTGGTAAAATCTCATTAATCTTTTTCTGAGTTCGGAAAGATTTTCAGCATTCATGGGTTTATTCATTTTATCTTCTATAATTGCGGATAATTGTTCGGATGAAAAATTGTTATTACCGACAAATTGAATTTTAGTTAAGTTCCCGACAGCAGCAGGGACATTTCCTTCATCTTTGGTAGATTTAACAATAGCATCTCGTTCCTGCATTCTTGATTTAGCCTCAAAACCTTTAATTTCTTTCATGTACTGTGTATTAATTGCACCTGCATCCATGCTGCCCATTGACATTGCCCATACTGTTTGATTTGAAAAAATAACGGATAAACATAATATCGGTAAAATAATCTTTTTCATGATAAAACCTCACATTCTTTATAAAAATTATACCATATTCTTATATCCTCATGGATAATTTTGTCCTCTAAATTGTTTATTTTATTTGAAAGAAATATATTTATGTTATAATCTAAAATGGTAAGATAATAATTTATCTTGCGGGGCATGTGTAAACAGTAAGAGAAAAGGTGACATAAAATGACGGTAACAATAGAAAAATTAGACAATAATCAGGTTAAATTAAACATAGAAATAGAACCCTCTGTATCAAACTGGGAATATGATAAAGCATGTAAAAAACTTGCTCAAAGAGTAAATGTTCCCGGATTCAGACAGGGAAAAGCTCC
>CANQAL010000067.1 GCA_947589255.1 Candidatus Gastranaerophilales bacterium
GCATCTTTTACATCTGTAAAAGTCGATTTTATCAGGTTTTGAGGCAGTGCCGATAATGCCACATTTATAGGGAATATTTTATTTTTATATCTGCCCCATTTTAATTGGCGTGAAAAATATCTGACCTCTTCAAACGGGATAATATCATCCTTATCAGGTCTTTGCCAGTATAGAGATAATAAAACATTACCTACCATTGAAAAATTAACTGCCATGGAAAGTTTCCACTCATCAGAGCAAAACTGTAATTTATCTTTTGTTTTACCGTCAATAACGTCATCTGCTTTAGATAATAATTGAAAAAAGTTATCAAATTTAGCTATCGGAATATCATACCAGCCTGCTTTTTTATCCAGTCTGGAATTTTTCATTAACTGCTGAAAGATAGCGAGTTCTACTTTTTGCGAGTTATTCAGTTCAAAATTTTCATCTGCTCTTTGAGCCGCTATAACAGCTTTTAAAAGTGCTTCTAAATCTCTTATGACTTTACCCGTAATTCTATCCATAACAAGAATGGAAAAGAAATTTTGCCGTCTTTTCGGGTTAAAGTGGAATATATATCCGCCCATGGGATTTTCGTTCATCTGAGTATCGCTGTCAGAGTAATCAGGGGCTATTTTAAATTTTCTTTCAAGATACTCATCATATACATGTTCATTTATTGCCTTAAGCGCAACTGCTATGGCATGTTTGCACCATTTTTCTTTTAACGGGCATGAACATGACGGCTCAACCCCTGTTTTTTTAAATTTTAATTCCACATCGTAAAAAGATTTAAAATTACCTTTTACTTTAGCTTTAATTCCTGTTTTCCCGACTTCAAACGAATCCACCTGCTCCTTTTGGTGGTACTCATAACCGCGCCTCCAGCTTCCGGGTGTGGAATTATCCTTTAAATACTTAAAATTAAAATTACAAACAGTCATGAAATCTCTTATAGTAACCCTGCAAAAAAATACTTACTGTATTAAGCAGAAAAACTCTTATCTACAATAATAATTATACATAAAACAAAAAAAAACGCAAATACATAATTATCTGATAACTTTACATCTACAAATTTATAAAGTAAGATAAAACAGTAAGTATGAAAGATTATTCTTTATGAATGAAATATCTGTTCCGATGCCTTCTGAAGAAAAGTTTATTGATAAACTTGTTCAAATAAATAATCAAGTGGAAAAAAGTAAAATTACTAATGTCTATTTTGCTTTGCCTATAACAGATAAAGATAAAACTACTTTTGAACAAAATAGATTATATATGAGTAAAATAACCGATTTTGATTATTGGAAAAAGATTATTAATTATGCTCGTGACAAAGGTTTTGATTTCATATATTTATTAAATTCTCCCAGACCTATACTCTACGAAAGCCCTTATTTATTTACACAGCTTGATAAACTTGATAAATTAATTAACAAATTACGCAGCGAAGATTTAAAAAAATTAAGAATTGCAAATATTCAATTAATGGGATATATAGCTAAACATTATCCTGATATGGAATTATATACTTCAACATCTTTTGAATATACGCAAGTTAAACAAGTTCAAAATTTAATGACTTTATTTCCTCAGATTAAACAAATAGTACCTTCGCATGAAGTTAATAAAAATTTTAAGTTTTTAAAAACACTTCGTAAACAATATCCGAACCTAAGTATTGAAATCATGTTGAATGAAGGTTGTTTAGGCGGATGTCCTTTTAGATTTTGGCATGCAATGGGTGTTCCAACAATTTACTCTCCTAAAGTCTTCCAAATTGACGAGGATTTAAGCCCAAAATGGTTTACAAAAAATTGTTATTCTATAGGTGATGTTTTTGACCAAATTTGTCATTCTAAAAATATATATCCTTGGGAAGTAGAAGAATATTCTAAAATAGGTATTAAAAATTTCAAACTTGTTGGTAGAGGCTATAAAGATTTTAATGACGGTACTTATTTGGATTACTATTTACAATACTTAAAAGGTATTGATAATTATAAAAATATTGAAGATATTGAATTAAAATACTTTATTCATCATCTTATTCAAACTAATTTAAAAGTAAAAGTAAAAGATATAAAATCTTATTTACCTAATATAAAACATTTTATAAAGAACGGTCATTTATGTGCATCAATATGTGGAAATGAATGCAGATACTGCGCTAAATGTTCCGAAAATATAAAAAAACATTTGAAAAATATAAATTGGTAGACAAGGTTTTAATAAAAAAGTTTAGCCTTACAATAGGCAAGATTAGTTTTTTATTAAAAATTATTTTAATTCGCCATATTCTTCGTCAGATACAGCCTCTAGCCATTCATTAGAAGTTTCAGTTCCGTCAACTTCTACGGCTATATGAGAAAACCAGCTGTTTGGTGCTGCTCCATGCCAGTGTTTAACATTTGCAGGGATATTTATTACGTCTCCGGGTAACATTTCAACAGCTTCTTTACCCTGCTCCTGATAGTAGCCTCTGCCGCCTATTGCTATTAATATCTGACCCCCGCCAGTTTTTGCATGATGAATATGCCAGTTATTTCTGCATTTTGGCTCAAATGTTACATTATACATTTTTACCTGCGAGGTTGAAATAGGGTATAAGTAGCTTTGCCCTATAAAATACTTTGCAAAGGCATCATTTTTTTCGCCGATAGGAAACATTATTGTTTGTTGATATTTTTCTTTTTCGGTTAAAGCAGTTGTATTATCTGACCAAACTTCTTTTGCCAAATTAAAAGCAGCCCAGGCTTTCGGCCAGCCCGCATAAAATGACGTGTTTGTTATAATTGCCGCTATTTCTTCTTTTGTTACACCATGGTTTTTCGCATTTTGCAGATGATATTTTAATGATGTATCCGTCATTCCTTGGCTTATAAGAGCTACAACAGTAATTATCGATCGGGTTTTTGTATCTATATCATTGTTATTCCAGTTTTCTCCGAATAAAATATCATCATTAAAGTGAGCAAAATCGGGTGCAAAATTCCCTAATGCATCCCTGCCTGCTGTCTGTGTTATTTTTCCCATAGTATTTCCCTTCGTTTTCTCTCTTAATCCTGCATAAGAAACATTTGACGAAATAAATAAAATCGTTAGAATCAGTATTAAAAATTTTTTCATATTACTTATTATACCAATTATTTCCCAATTTATATTAACTGATGATAGCTGCTATCAGTCAATAAATATATTAATAAATATTTTATTTGTTTAATTTGATGTTAAATTAAACTTTTAAATTGCCTTCCATTAAATCATATAATTCAGGATATTCATCTAGTTTGCTTAATCTGTCAAATGTTGCTATATAATCTTCGCAATGACTTGATATATAATCAGCATATGCTCCGTCATGATAGCCCCATATAATTGCGTGTTTTATATTATCGCCTGTCGGAAGTGATTCTCCTTCTGCAATTTGTTTCGTTCTATATTCGTATAAATGTCTTAAAATCAGTACATGCAATGCAATGTTATCATAGGGATTTTTTTTATCAAAATCTGTTTCAAATCTTTCATTAGTGCCTTCTTCTGTAATGCCTGTTATTTGAAAAGGTCCGAATGCGTGACATTCACTTTCAAGTATATCCCCGTCCTCATCATATACTTTGCCTCTTGATTCTATATATAGCATTTTATATACATCAGTTTTATCAACTTTTCCGTCCCCATATTCTTCTATATATTTGTTGATTAATTTATAACCGTCTTCTCCCATATCTTCCGAAAATCTTTCAACGGCACTTGTTATATCTTCATAGGCATCTTTTAATTCGGGATTTTCTTCCAATAACTGATTTAATTTATTTATTTTTTCTTCTGAAGATGTATCTTTTAATAACTCATCATCAGGTGCTTGTTCAAAAAAGTATGAAGATTTTATAGATTCTTTTTCAATTCCTCGTATAAATTGTATACCTTTTTTTGTCGGTAATACATTTTGTTGTTTAGGTATTAAATTAATGTTTTCTTTTTCTGAATTGTTAATTATTATCGGAAATTGATTTTCGGGTTCTTGGGGTGTTGTTTCTTTGCGATTTTCTTTTGGTATTAATATACTTGTTCCGATTAGTGCTGTTAGACCTATTGCCGATAATATTGCCCCTGCTCTTTGCTTATTTGACAATTTTTTCATTGCCGTTTTGGCTTTTTTATTGGCTGCTATTTGATTGGTTTTTATTAATAAATCTTCTTTATATCCATTATTCATATTATATGTATGGCGGGGAGTTATTTTATGTTTTTTAATGTTTCGCTCAAAAGTTATATTGTGTGTATTTATTTTCTGAATGTTCATTTTTTCTCTCTTATATAATTGTGGACATTAATTATAAAAATTCGAAAAAAATTTTTTGCCAAATGATTTATAATTTTGGTTTGAATGTTTAAATTAATGTATTAAATCTTTTTTCCATTTGAAATAAAAATATATTCCTAAAATAAGATATATAAGCCACATTATTAAAGTTGCAATATAATTAGCTCCTTGTATACAAGCAATCAGCCACATTATGACAGATACCAAATTGACTAAAGACCAGATATACCATTGTTCAATACATCTTTTTACCGTTAAAAACTGACCGAGAACGGAAAAACCTGTTACAAAACTATCCATAATCGGATTTTCACCTCCGCTCAGCTTTAAAACTTCATATATTATGCAGCTTATCAGCATTGTTAGTATTAAATAAAGAACTCGTTCTTTGTTTCTTAACTTTGTTTTATATATTTCATTTTTCTCTTTGTTTAGATGTTTTTTCCATTTTAAAATCCCTATAACCTGCATCGGAAAGAAATAAAGCCCGTATAGTGCCATATTGCCGTAAAATCCGTTTTTATAAGCAATTAAGCAATATAAGAATGTACCCGTAAGCCCGATATAATAGCAATATACCTTGCCTTTGCCTGCAAAAAGAGTATAGGTTATTCCGCAAATGGCTGAAATTAATGCAATTTTACTGTCTTTAGTTAAAATTGAAATTGTAATGACTGATAATATTACAATCGCATAAAATATTTTTTCCGCTTTGGTAAAAAATTCTATTTCATTCTTTAAATAATTAATTAAGTTCATGTCTTAATTATAATTTAAACATGGTTGTGATTTGATACACTTTTACAAAACTAATTTTGAAGCTTATCAAGCAGATTTTTAATTTCTTCAATTTTTTCTTTAGCATCATTGCCCGTTAATGATGATGCTACGCAATTTTCAAGATGAGTTTTTAATATATTGCTCTCAACCCGTCTTATAGCAGATTGTACAGCCTTTAACTGAATGATAATATCAGGGCAGTATCTTCTGTCCTCTATCATTTTCTTAATTCCCTCAAGCTGTCCGATTGCCCTGTTAATTCTGGGTATTTCAGCTTTATGACAGGGATGATTATTATTGTTTTCTTTTTTCATAGGTTCATTATAACATAAAAAGAGGCTTTCGCCCCTTTTTATTCCTCTTTTTTATCTGCGCAATCAGGACAATTGCAATTTTCACCGTCACATTGGCAGTTATCGCCGCAAGTGCAGTTTTCGCACTTACATTTTGGATTAGAACACTTTGCCATATTTAATCTCCTTTTTATTTTATTATACCCCATGGGGGTATATTTGTCAAGTCAATGGTGTAAATTTGCATATATGCAAAAAGATATCAATATAATTAACTTAAAATTAAATCTATGGATGAATTTCTTGTTAATTTAGGAAAAAGAATTAAAAATTTAAGAACTTCTAAAAAATTGACATTAGAAGCTCTTTGTTATTCTAACGGTTTAGAATCGTCAACGGTTCTCCGAATAGAAAAAGCACAAACCGTTGCAAAAATAACTACGTTATATAAACTTGCTCAAGCCTTCGATTTATCACTGAGCGAGTTGTTGAATATTCCATAGGATTTTTAATATGATACGAAAGCCGCCCCTATCGAGGCGGCTTTATTTGTTTAATAATTTAAGAAATCTAAAGGCGGAATTTCAGATATTTCTTCATATTTTTCGGGACTTACCGTATTTGGCGCCTGATATTCTTCTTCAAGCGAATCTTCTAAAAGTTCAGACTGCATTTCAAGTAATTTGTCATCAGCACAGGCGATATCTCTGCCAATTGATTTAATTGAAAGATTTACCGCTTTTTCGGACGGTGCACCGTCTTCATTTACTTTTTCCTGAACTTTATAGCTTGCCCAATCATCATCAAGTTCATCAACAAACGCATACTCTCCGTTTTCGATTACACGTTTGCCGACTTCTTCTTTTAGAACTTTTGTTACATATTTCTTTTGCGACATAAATCTGCAGGGCAGAACAAGTTCAGTGCCTATTACTTCCTCCGGGTCACGGTCTTCATATTTTTTGAACATTTCAGCTGCCGCTTGAAGGTGTCCGATTTCCATTTGCATCATTTCTTCCCAGATGAGCTTTAATCTTTCATCAACTTCATCTTCATAGCAGTTGTAGTAATTGCAAACTTCGGTAAACTCGTGAAGCAGCCATTTTTCAAACATAGTTTCATTCGGGTCAACCAAAGTTTCATACATGGTAACGTGTTCTTCTTCAACGTCGCAAATTTCGGCATATAAACGTTTTAAATCGGTATTTCCGTACATAAACCCGTGTTCTGCGTAATAGTTATGTGTTTGTTGTTCGCCTGAGATTAAAGTTAATATGTTTACTTTTGTTTGAGGCGATGCGGTTTCCCTGTCATAAGGTTTTCTTATTCTTAAAGCATTGCAGTTATGGTGATACTGCGTTGGTCTGCCGATTACAACATCGGTCATTTTATGCAGAATTTCATTCGGATCTGTTTCTTCTATCATATAAGCAAATTGAGAGTACCTGTATAAGTGGTCAAAGTCTTCGAGCAGTCCGAAATCAAAAGTTTCTTTTACGTATTTATCGGGTTCATTTTGTGCAAGCCAAGCAGTTAAATCTACAGCGACCTGCTCATAGCCTAAAGTAGTATCTAATACAGTTTGATTTACGGGAGATAACCAGTTAACGGTTGTCTGCTGCATATCTTCAATTCGTCTTGTACGAACTAAAAGTTTATTTAATTCCATATCATCGGATTTTCTGACAAAACAATGTTTAAATGTCCAAGCCTCTGTTTCAATACCGTTCATCAAAATTTGTCTTGTTCTTGTGTAATTATCAACATCCGTTCTGTTAAAAGGACGTTTGACTATATCGTGCCAAGTCCTTATTTGTTTATCTATCGGAATACCTTTTTCTTTTAAAACGTTCATTATTCTTTCCTTTCTTGTTTAAGAATTATAAGCAGAGTGCGTGAGCAAAAAGTTCGCCCACTTTATGGTTATAAAATCGTCCGTCATCTTTAGCAAACAGGTTTTCCCAGTGGCTCTGGGGTGTGCCGTCAGTTGAGTATGACGGGTTTGTCATCATTATATGGTGAGTGTTTGTATCATATCTCAGCGGAAATATATCATTTGTCTGCATAAAACTCGGGAGTTTATCGCTTGCCCTGTAAAATGCAAATAAAGCGGTATTTATTCTGTGAAGGCGCTGTTCATAAGATATTCCGCCTTCATAATTATCGTTTTCTATTTCAACCCCCGGGGCATAAACTCTGTTATATTTAAGCTTCTCGGATAATGCCTTTACGGCTTCAAAATCATCGCCCGTTATAAAATCCGTTCCTGTATTAAGCCCCATATTTTGATAACGGGCAAAATCATCCGTGCTTTTTTCGCCCGCAAAACTTATCGTCGTTTTACCGCTCCTATGACGGATTTCGTTTAAAATATACTGCATTTGCGGATAATCCGGCAATGCGCCTACTCCCGTATAATTTCCCATATCATATCCGCCTATGTGTTTGGCTGAATCAATAAACATAGCTTCAAACCCTAAATCCATAAGCTTTACACTCTCTTGAATGTAAATTTCCACGTGTTCAGGGTTTTGCCAGCTGAATGTTTCATCTTGACGGTCAGGATACGCTACTTTTATTTGGTCTGCGGATATTACAGTCCTAAAACCTGTTTTTATCCCTCTAAAATGTGCTAAATCATTAAAAGCACGAAGCTGTTCTTCCGCTGAAATCTTGTCTGTCAGCGATGTTGAAATTATATTGTCGCTATATCCCGCATTTAGTTTTATTCCGTAAATGGAATTTTCTTCAAATGGTCCTTTATTGTAGCTGTCGCCGAAAATATTGGGAAAAATCTGCGAAATTATTATGCAATTTGCCCAGCTTCTGGCTGATGGCGGTATTGCCGGCAGAAGTTTTATACAACTTAATGTTCCGCAGCAGGTTCTGTCTTTATCCATTTGCGCTATTGCACGGTTGTTTAGTTCTATATAATTAGCCAGTCTTCCCCAGTTATCACCGTAATTCGGACTTTCTATATTATCGGGAAACTGCTCATAAAAATATTCGTTTTCACTTAATGTAACTATTGAATTAACAGCTTTTTTAACGGTTCTTTTTAAAAGCTCCGAAGGTACAATACTTGCAACCCATTTTTTATTTGGATAACACCCGATTGAATAATAAGTTCTTTCTTTTGTCCAGTTATCGGGTTTTAACTTGGTACTTTCGCCTAAAGCTTTTAGTAATTTATTTACAACATTCATTTCCATAATGCTTATTAATAAACTTATCGTTAAAAAAATTCATTATTCTTGAAGCAGGGTTAATTTGGTAATTTAAGTTTTTTGTGAAAAATAAAAAAGTATTGTAATTTTTTTTTGAGCATATAATAATAATTATAGCTTTTTGGCTGGGTAGCTCAGTTGGCGAGAGCGCGCGGCTCATACCCGCGAGGTCGAGAGTTCGAATCTCTCCCCAGCTATTTCTTTTTTCCTTTATTTTACAAGTGTTTTTGGAATTTTAGGTATGAGCCATGTCCACTCTGTGTCCATTTTTGATTTTGAATTAAATACTAATTGTATGAATTAAGAACTGATATCGCATTTATTACATCCAAAGAATCTACATGAGTATATTGCATTGTTGTTTTTATATCTGAATGTGTCATTATTTCTTTTACAATAGCAGGTGGTATATTTTCTTTCATTAATCTTGTACATACGGTATGTCTTAAACCATGAAATTTAAAATCTATTAATCCTGCTTTTTTTCGATATTTATGCCAATGATTTTCAAATGCTGTATCACTCCACTTCTTGCCTGTATTAGGGTTTAAAAAGATATATTCTGATTTTCTTTCAATTTTTGATAATAGCTTATACATTGTATCATTCATTGGTAATTTTATATGTTTATTACCTTTATTTTTTGTTATTTCAATAGTTCTAAAATTAAAATCAATATCAGACCATTTTAAATTAAGAATATTCCCTCGTCTTAATCCGGTATTTAAAGCAGTAATAATTATAGGTCTAAAATATTTTGGAGTAGCTTTTATTAATATTGGTTGAGATTCCTCAGCTAAATATTTTAATTTATAAGGTTCAAGTTTAAACTCACATTTATAACTAAAGGGATTTTTTGTTATTAATTCATCTGCAATAGCTAAATTATACATAATTCTAAAAATACCCAAATATAGGTTAATAGTCTTTTTTGATTTTTTTAAATTTAATAACCAAGCCTTAAAATTATTTATATCAGATAATGTTAAAGTATCAGCATATTTATTTTCATCAAAGAATTGAAAAGCTATATTTAATCTTCCAATATCCTGTTTATAAACACTCCGATTTATTTCACTATATTTTAAAAAGTTTTCTCGTAAAGTTTTTAATCTAACTCTTTTAATATCATTATCTGCTTTAGGAATAACACCATTTTGCTGCTGCATTATCTTAAACTTTAATGATGCTTCGATTTGTTCAGCTTGCTGCTTGCTCATTGCTCCATCACATAAATAATGATGTCGCTCACCGTTTATTTGAAATCTGCAATACCATTTATTTTTTCTTTTACTTACACTCATATCTCTTTTAAAATACCTGATGTATTATTTTGAACAAGCTCTTTGAACTTTTCTGTTTTGATAAAAATATCACCGCCTATCTTTAAGAAAAGAAAAGGGGGAAGTTTCCCTCGTCTTTT
>CANQAL010000068.1 GCA_947589255.1 Candidatus Gastranaerophilales bacterium
AAACAAAAGTTTTGATTGAACAAAAAAGCTCTAAGATAGATTTAAACAAAGCTATTAAACAATCAGACGGAAGTTTATTAACTCCATTTCAGCAAGCAAAAAGATATAGAGCCGAATTACCATTTTCTAAACAACCAAGGTGGCTTATCATATCTAATTTTAAGAAATTCTGTATATATGATATGGAGCAGCCAAACGGCGAACCTCAAGAGATTTTACTCAAAGATTTAGAAAAAGAATATTATCGTTTGTCTTTTTTAACAGATACGGGAAATGAACATTTAAGAAAAGAAATGGAAGTTTCAATAAAAGCCGGAGATATAGTCGGACTTTTATATGATGCTTTATTGAATCAATATATTGATAAAACAAACGAAGAAACTCTAAAAAGTTTGAATATATTATGTGTTAGGTTAGTATTTTGTTTGTATGCGGAAGATGCGGGAATTTTCGGGAAACATGATATGTTTCTTGATTATATGAAACAGTTTGATACAAACCACATGCGAAAAGCCTTAATTGATTTATTCCAAATATTAAATACAAAAATTGAAGATAGGGACCCGTATTTAGAACCTGAATTAAAAGCATTTCCTTATGTAAATGGCGGACTTTTCGCAAATAATAATATTGAAATACCATATTTTACCGATGATATTAGAGAATTACTTTTAAATAAAGCAAGTGCTGATTTTGATTGGTCTGAAATTAGTCCGACAATATTCGGTGCGGTTTTTGAAAGTACATTAAATCCTGTTACGAGAAGAAAAGGCGGAATGCACTATACTTCAATAGAAAACATCCATAAAGTAATTGACCCGTTATTTATGGATGATTTAAATAAAGAATTTGAAGAAATAAAGAAACTGCCTGATAATAAGCCAAGAGATAAAAAATTATCAGAATTCCAAAACAAAATTGCAAGTTTGAATTTTTTAGACCCTGCATGTGGTAGCGGAAACTTTTTAACGGAAACTTATATTTCTTTAAGAAAATTGGAAAACGAAATTTTATTTGAACTTCTAAAAGGTCAAAAGACCATAGGTGCAATTGTTAATCCGATAAAAGTTTCCATAAAGCAATTTTACGGAATTGAAATAAATGATTTCGCCGTAACTGTTGCAAAAACTGCATTATGGATAGCTGAATCACAAATGATGAAGAAAACAGAAGATATAGTGCATATGGATTTAGACTTCTTGCCACTCAAAACATACGCAAATATTGTTGAAGGAAATGCTCTAAGAATTGATTGGCAAGATGTTATATCAAAAGATAAACTTAATTATATAATGGGTAACCCGCCGTTTGTGGGGGCAAGGTTAATGTCTCAAGAGCAAAAAACTGACTTAATTAATGTTTTTGGAACTAATTGGAAAAATGCAGGTAATTTAGACTTTGTTTCCTGTTGGTATAAAAAAGCATCCGATTTTATGTTGGGGGGGGGGAAGAACATATCAACAGCTTTTGTTTCAACTAATTCTATAACTCAAGGCGAACAAGTTGCTATTTTATGGAAACCATTATTTGAAAAAGGTATAAATTTTAATTTTGCTTATAGAACATTCCGCTGGGATAGTGAATCAAATTCAAAAGCGCATGTACATTGTGTAATTATAGGTTTTAGTAGTATTTTAAATAATAACCTAAGAAAATTATATACAAATGAGCATATGCAATTTGTTGATAATATAAATGCCTACTTAATAGAAGCCCCAAGTGTTTTTATTGAAAGCAGAAATTTTCCGATTCAAAAAAAAGTTATGCCCATGCTGTTTGGGAATATGCCAAACGATGGAGGATATTTATGTACATTTTCCGATACTGAAAAAAATGAAATAATAAATAAGTATCCTATAGCTAAAACAATGTTTAAAAAATGTTTAGGAGCAGATGAATTTATAAATGGAAAAACCCGCTGGTGTTTATGGTTAAAGGAAATAAGCCCTCTTGATATAAAATCAATTCCTCCCATTCTAGAACGCATTAAATTAGTAAAAGAAATTAGACAAAATAGTAAACGTCAAGCTACAAAAAAACTAGCAAAAACCCCTTTTTTGTTTGGAGAAATTAGACAACCTGATTCAAATTATATTATTTTGCCTGCAACTTCATCAGAAAATCGTAAATATATTCCAATTGGCTTTTTAGATAAATCAATAATAATGACAAATTCAGCACTTATTGTTCCAAATGCAACGATGTATGATTTTGGTATTTTAACTTCTAACGTTCATAATGCATGGATGAGAGCAATATGCGGAAGATTAAAAAGTGATTACAGATATTCAAAAGATATTGTCTACAACAATTTTCCTTGGTGTAACCCGACTGATGAGCAAAAAGCAAAAATAGAGCACACGGCACAAGCAATTTTGGATGCCAGAGCACTATATCCAGATTGTTCTTTGGCTGATTTATATGACGAACTCACAATGCCGCCTGAATTAAGAAAAGCACACCAAGAGAACGACAAAGCCGTAATGGAAGCTTATGGCTTTAAAAAGAAAGATGAAAACGGTAAATACCATTGGTTAACAGAATCCGAAACCGTAGCAGAATTAATGAAAATGTATCAGGAGATTATAAATGCTAAATAAAGCATTTTTTCTTGGTGCTGGTTTTTCAATTGCACTTGCCCAACAGTGCATAACCAATAATAAAAAATACCCTACACTAAAAAATTTGTCTAATGAAATATTAAATAACTTCTCAAAAAATTCTATATATGCCCATTTGAATGAAATTTCAGAAAAATATAAAAATAATATTGAACATTTATTAACATATTTGTATTCTGACTTACCTTGGCAAAATCCACAGATGTTACATTTGGATAAAGCATTGTATTTTGAACTTACAAATAAAATTGCAGATTATTTTAATAATATAGATAATAACTCCGAGTATGATTTTCAAAAGAGTGATATTTTGGCAAAATATATTATAGGTAATAAAATTCCAACTATTACACTAAATTACGATACTTTGTTAGAAAAATTGTTGTTTTATCATCTATTTAAAGAAGATTCTTATGGCAAATTTTTTGATTATTTTTATAATCAAGCCATTATTGATATAACCGAAAGAACACCACAAGGGTATGCTTACCTTGGAGATTATTTTACAAGCAAAGTACTTCAAGAAAAAAATAATTTTCCCACTATTCATAAACTCCATGGCTCAATAAATTGGCTTTGGTCCGGTACAAATCCCGCTGACCCTATATATATGACCCATGGAAATGCAGATAAATATTTGCGAAAGGATTTGACTTCATATATTATTCCACCCGTACTTGATAAAATAAAGTTTTATAATCACAATATATTAAAAAGCATATGGGCTGATGCGTATGATGTACTCAAAAATGCAGATGAAATATATATTATTGGTTTTTCATTTCCTGTAACAGATTTATCTGTAAGGTTTTTGTTTGATTCAGCATTAAGTAATAAAGATAAACAAGTAAATATATATGTAATTAATACTGATGAGAAAATTAAAAATAGATATAAAGAAATATTTGGAAATAATGTTGATTTTACATACTGTTGTGAAAATGCATTAAATGAGTTTATAAACAGATATATTGAATAAACAAGTAAATAAATCAAATAAGATTATAAATTAACTTAATTATTTTTTGATGATTTAATTCGTTTTTTTATTTTTTTATATGAATCATCATGATTATCAATTGACATTATAGTTACAAACATTTTTTCTTCATCAATTTTAAAAAGGATTCTATAACCTTTATTCCAATCCATTCCCCTAATTCCTTGTAAATCTCCTGTTTTTGCTCTTGAACTACCATAAGGATTAGTTTCTAATTTTTTTATTGATCTATAAAGTGCCTCTAAATTAATACCCGATTTTTTCAATTTTGGTATATCTTCGTTAAGCACGCTTTTTATTAATTTTACTTGATACACCAAAAATACTTTCCTCTATCTCTTCTAATGAAATTAAAGAATCATTCGCTTCTTGTTCTTCAGCTTCTTTTATTCTCTCATTATATTTTTGAATTGCTGCGTCAATAGTTTGAGTTATTGCACCTAATGGTACAACAAAAGGCATTACAAGTTGACCACCTTTATTTGCAGCGAGCCATTTTGCACTATAATCATTTATATTAATTTTTGATTCAGGGGCACATAATACATTTTGACCATTAGAAATTAATAATAACTCTGATAAAGGTGAAGAATAATCAAAAGTATTTTGAAGATATGATATTGCAAGTTCTATCTTAGATATGCTAATTTTATTTGCTCTTAAATATACAACTGTTTTTATTTCAATAATATCTTTAAATGAGTACAGTCTAATTGTTCCCCTCCCAGACGACTTGATAATGCTTGGAGATACAAGTCCTTTTCTATCCCATAAATTTAACTGAGATACACTTGCACCAGTCAAGGAAGAAACAAAATTAGTATTAAATGCTATTTTGAAATTATCATCCATATATATATTTTAACATACTTAATAATTTTTTAAAGTAGTTATAACAACACAAAAATATTTTATAATTAATCAATTCAGCACAAAATAGCTAAAGTTTAAGTAAAACGCGAAGCTTACCCAGATTAAATACGGTACAAGCAAAACAGTTGCAATTTTGGAATGTCTGAAAAAGAATATTACCGTTAATAACAGGAATATCCACATAAAAATTATAATAATTAACGCAAGGCTTATATTTTGCATCCAAAAAAATACGGGTGTCCAAGCGAAGTTAAGCACTAATTGCGTAATGAAAAAGGCTAAAGGCAGTCTTTTTGATTTATTCATCCCTCCTCTTATAAAAAAGATAAAAGAAAGAATAATCATTATATATAAGACAGTCCAGACGGGCATGAAAAGCCAATCGGGCGGGCTTAAAAAGGGTTTATTTAAACTGTGAAACCATTCCATATTTTTCATATCATAAGATTAATATGACTTTTAAAATTTTTATATTGTCCTATTGGCTGATTTCGCAGATTTATATGCATTAAGAATAATTTCTTTTGCTTTTATTGTCTGTTCTTTTGTTGCGGGCAGTGTATTTTCAAGCGGATAGGGGATATTTAATTCTTTATATTTTTTCTTTGCCATATCGTGGTACGGAAGTACTTCAAGGGTTTTGACCGTTTTTAAGCAGGCTAAAAACTGCCCCAATTCGGTTAAATAATTCTCTTTATCCGTTATATCAGGGACAACAACGTGCCTTATTTGTATTGGAATCCCCTTTGATGAAAGGTATTTTGCAAATTCCAGTACGGATTTATTTGAATGTCCCGTCAGCTTTTTATGCTCATCATCATTAATGTGCTTAATATCAAGCAGGACAAGGTCTGTGTATTTTATCAACTCATCATATTTATTTGAGTTATCAAATAAAATTCCCGAGGTATCAAGCGCAGTATGGATATTTTTTTCTTTAGCTTTTTTAAAAAGTTCAATTAAAAAATCAATCTGCAAAAGCGGTTCACCGCCCGAAACTGTTATTCCTCCGTTTTTTAAGAACTCCTTTATACTGTCATATTTATTTAAGATTTCATCAACAGACATTTTCTTATTGTCAGAAATCTGCCAAGTATCGGGGTTATGACAATATTTACAGCGCATGGGACAGCCCTGCATAAAAATTACCGTTCTAATCCCCGGGCCGTCAACAGTCCCGAATGTTTCAACGGAATGAATATTTCCGTAAACCGTATTCATAATCTATGAACCGAGCGAAGAATGGAAAGTCCTTGAAATAACGTCATCTTGCTGTTCTTTTGTCAGCTTATTAAAGTTAACCGCATATCCTGAAACCCTTACTGTTAATTGAGGATATTTCTCGGGATGATTTTGTGCATCAATTAATGTTTCACGATTGAAAACATTTACATTTAAGTGATGTCCGCCCTTTTCAACATAACCGTCAAGTAAATTAATTAAATTTTCTTCCTGAATGGTAGTCATACTTTCATCTCCCCGTTAAAAAATAAATCGTCCTTCGCAGCAGCCCTCATCAAGATTAACTGCCAAATCTCCCATAAATACTTCATCTTTGCCCAGTGCGTCAGGTATAATTGAGAAAGTATTGGAAATTCCGTCTTGTGCGTCATTAAACGGAAGTTTTGCAACTGAAGCAAGCGAAGCTACAGCCCCGTTTTTATCCCTTCCGTGCATAGGGTTTGCTCCGGGGGCAAGAGGCACTCCTTCTTTTCTGCCGTCAGGTGTATTTCCTGTCTTTTTACCGTAAACGACATTTGATGTTATTGTTAATATTGACATTGTTGGTATTGAATTTCTGTATGTGTAGTGTTTTCTTATTTTTGCCATAAATGTTTTAACGATGTTTACGGCAATTTCATCAACTCTGTCATCGTTGTTTCCGTATTTCGGAAAATCGCCTTCTACCTGATAATCAACGACAATTCCGTTTTCATCCCTTATTGTTTTTACTTTTGCAAATTTAATTGCCGAAAGCGAATCCGCTACAACCGATAATCCCGCTATACCTGTTGCAAAATACCTTTTTACATCCCTATCCATCAGGGCTAATTGCGCTTTTTCATAGCAGTATTTATCGTGCATATAGTGAATAACATTTAAGGTATTAACATAAAGCCCTGCGAGCCATTCCATCATATCGTCGTATTTCTGCATTACTTCCCTGTAGTCCAGATACTCTGAAGTAATGGGCTGATATTTAGGCCCTACCTGCTCTTTAAGTCTTTCATCAACTCCGCCGTTTATTGCATAAAGTAAACATTTTGCGAGGTTTGCTCTTGCCCCGAAAAACTGCATTTCTTTACCTACAACCATAGATGAAACACAGCAGGCAATAGCATAATCATCCCCATGGATAACTCTCATCAAATCATCATTTTCATACTGGATTGATGATGTTTTTATTGAAATTTTTGCGCAGTACTCTTTAAACGAGTGCGGAAGTTTCGTTGACCATAAAACGGTTAAATTCGGTTCGGGCGCAGTACCTAAATTTTCAAGTGTGTGCAGATACCTGAATGAATTTTTTGTAACAAGGCTTCTGCCGTCAACACCCATGCCTGCGATAGACTCTGTTACCCATGTAGGGTCGCCCGAGAACAGTTCGTTATATTCCGGTGTTCTTGCAAATTTTACAAGTCTTAATTTCATTATAAAGTGGTCAATTAATTCTTGTGCCTGTTCTTCTGTCAGAATTCCGTTTTTTAAATCTCTTTCAATGTAAATATCTAAGAAGGTTGAGGTTCTGCCAATGCTCATTGCAGCGCCGTTTTGTTCTTTTACTGCTGATAAATAGCCCAAATACAGCCATTGTATAGCCTCTTGAGCATTTTGAGCAGGTCGAGAAATGTCGTATCCGTATATTTTACCAAGCTCTATCATTTCTTTAAGAGCATTTATCTGGTCTGTTATTTCTTCTCTGAGCTGAATTCTGTCGGGAGTCATCTCTCCTTCAAGCGATTTAAACTGTTCTTGTTTATCTTGAATAAGTCTGTTTATTCCGTATAAAGCTACACGGCGGTAGTCGCCAATTATTCTGCCTCTGCCGTATGCGTCGGGAAGCCCTGTTATAATTGCAGAGTGTCTTGCAGCTTTCATTTCGGGAGTATAAACATCAAATACTCCCTGATTATGGGTTTTTCTGTACTTTTTAAATATTTCCGAAATTTCGGGATTAACTTTATAACCGTATGAATTGCAGGAGGTTTCAGCCATTCTTATTCCGCCAAACGGCTGTAATGACCTTTTTAACGGTTTATCCGTCTGTAAACCCGTTATTTTTTCAAGGTCTTTATC
The DNA here is from genome assembly GCA_947589255.1 of Candidatus Gastranaerophilales bacterium. Classification (GTDB taxonomy): domain Bacteria; phylum Cyanobacteriota; class Vampirovibrionia; order Gastranaerophilales; family Gastranaerophilaceae; genus Avigastranaerophilus. The sequence continues at coordinate 7,792 of CANQAL010000068.1, forward strand.
TATATACCCTGCACCATGGGAAGTTATTGTTGAAATAATATCGGTATCCATATCAAGGACACCGCCTTTTTCTCTTTCCTCCTTAAACAGGTTAAGACATTTTGCCCATAATTTTATCGTAGCATCGGTGGGAGGTGCCAAAAAGCTTGAATCACCCGTATATTCGGTATAATTATTTTGTATAAAATCCCTTACATCTATTTGTGTCTGCCATTTCCCGGGGTTAAAATCAGCCCGCTCGGAAATTTCCGTTTCACAAGAATTTAACATTTAACATCTCCCCTAATCCATGTTTACGGCATGAACACCTGACTTTATGTTTTCTTCCGTTTTTTGAGTATAGCACACAATTATAATTTTTTTTAAAAATAAAGTCAAATCTTTATATAAGTTTTACAATAATTTAATTTTTTAAACAAAATTTATGATATTATTAAACTACGAAAAAATATAAGGACTTTATTTTGAAAAAATTTATATCGGCAAAAGAAGCGGCAGCTTTAATAAAAGATAACTCTACAATTATGGTGGGCGGGTTTTTAAGCTGCGGTGCGCCCGATAAAATTATTGATGAGCTTGTTAAAACTGATGTTAAAAATCTTACTATGATTGCAAATGATACTTCAACAGAACACGCAGATAAGGGAAAACTCATTGAATACGGGAAAGTAAAAAAAGTTATTACAACCCATATAGGTACAAATCCCATAACAGGTAAGAAAATGCACAATGGTGAGATAGAAGTTGAATTTTACCCGATGGGAACTTTAGTTGAAAAAATTCACGCAAAAGGCTCGGGTTTAGGCGGAGTGCTTACTCCTACAGGAATTGGCACTATTCTTGAAGAAGGTAAAAAAATCGTTGAAATAAAAGGTAAGAAATATATTTTTGAAGAACCTTTAGGGGCTGATTTCGCAATTATATACGGAACAAAAGCGGATAAATACGGCAATGTTAAATTTGAAGGTACAACAAGAAACTTTAACACATCAATGGCAACGGCGGCGGATGTTGTTATTCTTCAAGCTGATGAAATAGTTGAAGAAATAAACCCTGATGAAGTTGTCATCCCCGGAATTTTCATTGATTATATTGTTAAAAGGGAGGAAAATTAATGTCCCCTATACTTCAGGAATTAACAAAAGATAAAATAAAAGAAATCATTGCAAAAAGAATTGCCAAAGAATTTAAAGAAAATGATATTGTAACTTTAGGCATAGGACTTCCGACGGAAGCAGTTAAATATGTTAAAGACGGCATGAATATTATTTTTCAGTCTGAAAACGGTATTTTAGGATTGGGAAAAAACCAAAAAGGCCCCGAATTTAATAAAAAAGTAGTAAATGCGGGCGGGGCTTATGTTAATGTAGTAGAAGGCGCAAGCTTTTATGATTCGCAGATGGCTTTTACAATTATGCGAGGCGGGCATATTGATGCAACGGTTCTGGGCGCTTTGCAGGTTGACTCGGAAGGAAGCATAGCAAGCTGGCAGATTCCCGGTAAGTTTGTCCCCGGTATAGGCGGTTCCATGGATTTAATTGTCGGCTCTAAAAGAGTTATTGTTGCGATGACGCATACCGCTAATGATGTTCCTAAAATAGTTAAAAAATGTACATATCCCTTAACCGCATACAAAGAAGTAGATATGATTGTCACAGAAAGATGCGTTTTTGAAATATCAAAAGACGGTCTTATTTTAACGGAAATTAACCCTATGTTTACAATTGAAGATATTAAAAATTCAACTGATGCAAACTTTATTATCAGCAAAAATTTAAAAGATATGGTTTAGATGAAAGAAAGTTTTAAAAGATTACCTTCATATCTTAAAAGAGGGATAATAGATACGGAAAAAACTAAGTCTGTAAGGCAGATTTTAAAATCCAATTGTTTAAATACGGTCTGTGAAGCCGCAAGATGTCCGAATAAAAATGAATGCTACTCTAAAAATACCGCTACATTTTTGATTATGGGTAATATTTGCACCCGTAATTGCAGATTTTGCAATGTTTCAGCGGGTAAGCCCGAGATATTAAATCCCGAAGAACCAAAAAAAATAGC
>CANQAL010000069.1 GCA_947589255.1 Candidatus Gastranaerophilales bacterium
CTGAATCTCTTTTGCAAACTTTGTTCTGAATTCAGAATACGGAATGTCTAACATTTCTTTAGTTAATTTATTTTTCAAAATCATCCTCAAAATCTCTTATATTATCAAGTTCAATGTTGTATCGCTTGCCGGTTTTATCAACGCAAGTTGCAAAATCTACTGTTTTATCAGCGAATTTGTTTTCCCATAAACAAATTAATAAGCCGATTTCTTGTGTTTTTAAGTTTAAAATCTTTGTTCCATATAGCTTGTAATCTTTTTCAACCATAGTTTAACCTTTCATTATTTTAATATCAGCATATATTTCATTCGGTTTATCAGGATCAATTAAAAAATCTTTATTAAATACATATCTTTCTCCATCCGGTGCAACACAGCCGACAATATTGTGTTCGCCAAAACACAAAACCGTAAACTCTTCGCTATCTTTTTCAAACCAGCCTTTTAGCTTTTTTAATCTATACTTTTTACCGATTTCAATCATAGTATGCTCCTTTCAAGCTAAACCATTCATCGCTCTTTCAGCGTCAAACTTCAACTCCAAATCTCGAAATCGTATCATACAGACATATTTGGGACTTGATGTTTCTGGAAAACAGAGTTATCCTGTGTATGCCCTAAGTTTATTATTTTGAAAAGGAGATATATCACTATGAAAAAACGTGCATTAGCTAAAGATGCATTAGAACTTTATGCTGAAAAATTTATGACATTAAGTGAAATTGCAAAAAAGTTAAAAGTAAACGAAAAAACGTTATACCGTTGGAAAAATGCTGATAATTGGGAAGAAAAGAAATATAAATTTATCAAAAACCAATCATCATTGCATCAAGATTTGTTCAGATTAGGGTACGTGCTTTTAAAATCAATTAAAAACGATATGGCGATAGGAAAAAAGATTGAATCTGCCCGCATGTATTTTGCAATGAAGATTTTTAATCTGCTTAAGGTCGTTAAAGGTTACGAGGATGAAATCGCAGCAGAAAAACGAAAAATGGCAGAAACAAAACCAAAAGGCTTATCGCAGGAAACTATCAGAGAAATTGAAAAAAGTGTTTTAGGAATTTGCTACGAAAAATAATTTTTCTAAAAGCCGATTTTTGGATAAAAACATTAAGGAACAAGGATTTATATATAAAATGAATTTAACCCGGCTTAATCGGCGAGTTGAACACTTTTTGAACAACATTTGAAATGGGTTTAAACACAAATTATTCTTCAACCTCCTTTTCGTGATCAATGAAAAATGCATTCAAAACATCAGCATCATTTCGTAAATGTTTAATTACTGGTGCAAGATTGTAGCATTCCTCAATCTCAGGCTGATTTGTCACAAAATAATCAATAATAACTGCTGTATTATAAATATTCTCAGACCACTTACTTAATTGCTTAAACTCTTTTGGAGTAATATTTAATCCGACTTTTTCCATACGACCTCCTTTAACGTGTCGTATTCATCACTCTTACCTATAAGTATGTCAAGCCTATTTGATTTTGATCTATATTTTGGTAACATGAAAATATGACTAATAAAATTAATGCAAATAATATAAAAACAATTCTTATTGACTATTTATTAAAAAACTATAATATTGAGTTCATTGCATCTGAGGTTCCATATCTATTTGGATATAGGCGTGCTGATTTAGTTGCGATGATTAATAACAATATGGTAGCATTTGAGGTCAAAAGTGAATTAGATTCTTTAGTGAAATTAGAAGTTCAAATAAAAGACTATGTTGATGTTTTTAATAAGGTATATGTAGTACTTGCTAAAAAATTTGAAAAATATGCTGTTATTTCAAAATTATCCAAAAAAGTTGGTATTATTTATATTTATAAAAATGGCGAAATTATTATCCATAGAAAAGCAAAAGAGCAGAAAATACTTAATCCACAGAAACTCGTTTATTTCTTTAGAAAAGATGAAATGAATAAAATAAACAATATAGATACAAGATTATCATTAAGAAAAACTAGAGATATATTTTTAAAAATAAATTCTACAAAAAAAATAATAGAATATTCCAAGAATTCTTTAAGAAGTAAATATTTGAAACCGTTTAACACATTTGTTGCTGAAAAAGGGGAATATACAATAGCTGAAGATCTATCTTTAATTACAGGGATAGAAAAGAATAATCATATTTTGCATTCGTCATAATATCAAATAATCTTGTCATGTATAAATTAGCTCTAACAGAAATCCAATACGATGGAGATTTCCCTTCATCATCTCCATTTGCCTTTGCAGAAATCCTAATATCACCCCAAGTTTGTCCACTTTCAATAGTATTATAATTATCTGCATTGATAACTTTTCTTGCAAGAGGTTTATATTCATCACTATCATTTTTATATTTTTCACTAGAGACGGCACGTTTATAACAATATTTTAAATTTTGATCATTTTGATATATATAATCAATTCGCGGGATCCAACCACCACCACTAGTTTGATATTGTACTGGATGAATAGATGCAAAATCGCTGTGTAATATCTTGCTATTATTCTGTAATAAATTACGACAAAAATTAAATAATTTTAACTCTTGTACTGGCATTTCATTTTCTTCAACAGGTTTAACATAACTAGGGAAACTAGACGATGAAAATAACAATGCTTTAATATTATTAATATTAGTTATTTTTGATATACCATCACTTATACACTCTTTATATTCATTCAAATCTTTAATATAACCGAAATCAACAATTACAATCAGGCGCTCATTTTCTCCGATAAACTCATTTATAGTATCTATAATGGATTGTAATTCATCATTAGCAACAACATTTTTTAAATCATATAATCTGCTATCATTATATTTTTCAGATTCAAAAACAAAACCTGGTAATTTTAATGCTAAATAGTAAAATTCTTTTGATAAATTTTTAATTTGTAAAAAAGTGTTTCCTAAATCTTCTATATCAAACTGTATCGTAGGAATTACTTGTTTCTTAAATTTTTCATCTGCTAAAAGAAACTTTAACCAAGCATCATACCCGTTATCTGACTGTTGAAGTTCTTCTATTCCATTATAATGTAAACTTTCATCATCTGTAATATCAAGAATAAATTTATTATTTCCAACCATATCTAAAATTGTTTTTCTTTTTTTATTAATATCCCCAGGTCGTTTCTTCCCTGCCAAATTTACATTTTTATGATTTTCAGGATAAGTATAACTTCTTGCTCCTGTCATTTCAATGATGGGCAATATATTATTTCTTACTTTTTCATCAAGTTCTTTGAACGCTCTAATTTCAGAAGGTTTTGTTTTTAAAATAGGAAAATAATAATAATTCATAGATTAATACTCCGATATGTAACCCAATTTATATGCTCTATATCTAACTGCGGATGTAGAAAGTTCAAATTTCTCAGCTAATTTTTCTATAGTATTTACTCCTTCATTAATATATTGTTCAAATTTATTAGGAGGCATTAGTAATTCTGCGGCAAATGAACTTGCTTGTCTTTCAATGAGTGAAGTGTTCTCATCGCGATATAATATGCTATCATAATGAGATCCTGTTTGTAGTATATTCTTGTGTAAAATAAAATGTGCCAACTCATGAGCAATTGTAAATTTTTGCCTTAAGGCATTCTCCCATTTATTAACGTGAATAGCCCAATCTTGAGGGCCTGTTCTTTCTATAAAGCCAGAAACATCTCTATCCAAATCATTAAAATATAATTTGATGTTAAAAATCTCTTTTACTACCCTTACTATATCTAATGGTTCAGTTGTAATACCTAATTCTGTCGCCTTATTGTATATCGTTTTAATATTCGTTGGTTTAGAAGTTTCTATTTTATATTCAGTTGAACTAACAGGTATTTTACCTGTACTTTTATATTTTTTCCAAATTTCTTTATTAAACTTAGTCGCCATTATCAACACCACCTAATGGTTTTAATTCTATATCTTTATCATCTTTATTTCTTTGAATAATTTCATTAATTTCATTCATAAAAGCTTTACTATTAATAATTTTTTCTACTATTATTTCAGCATTTTTATTTGCAATTTGCGAAATATACTCATCGTCATTTAAAATTTTATTAGCAGTTGCTTGTGCAACTACCACTGCAACTTTTTCAACTTCTTTTTCTATTCTACATTGAAAGTCTCTTGTTTCAAATTTATTTTCTACACTTAACTCTGCTTCATGCTTTATTTTAGCTTGCATTGATATCCAAGAAACAAATCCAAAAATACCTATTAATGCAATTAAAATAGTAATTAGTACATTATAATATTCCAGCATGTGGTTATACACTTCACTTGCATTTATAATTTTACCCTGTGATATAAACTGATTTAGCATGCTTATTGTTTCTTGATTGTAATTATCTTCTGATATTATATATTGTGAATTTAAAACATTTATAAACGAGGGATTAAAATGAACCACTGCAGCAACTATAAATAAAGTAGCTAAACAAACACAAAATACTGCAACAAGAACTCCAAGTGTATTATAATAAGGTTTTCTAATTTTTCGCCATATATTATTACAAAATTTCCATAAGGTTAGAATTGTATTTTTTATAAAATTTGGTATTATAACAAAAATCTTTAAAATGAATCTACATATATTTTTTATGGGAATTAAGAATAGCCCAATTTTCTTATAAGCATTTTTTAATATCTTTTTTATACTTGTTTTGTTATTTTTATTTTCCATACTTTAATACCATATATATAATAACATATTTTTAAATCTTAACTTTTTATCTTAATTAAAATTTTATATTTAAAGTTATAAAAAATTTCATTTGTATTATATTGTTACCTTTATTCTTCTTCCATCAATGCATATAGTACATAATAACAATATTTTACAACTTCATAGCTATACTTATCTTCTGGACTAGTTACTCCATGAACAATGCAACATCTTACTTTATATAAGATTTCCATAATTCCTGCAAAAAATTCTTCCAAAGAAACAATTATTCCATATGAAATTAGTTGTGCACTATAATTTTCATTACAATACTCTTTTGTCTTATTATGGCAATCTTCTATCATGTTTATAAAATTTTGTTTCTTATCAAAGGCACTAATATTAACATAGTTAAAAGATAAACGTTTCAGATTACCTAATCTATCTTTATATGTAATATAGTCAATGTTATTAAGCGAATAATATAATGCTTCAATATCAGTTCTGAACTTAATAGCTTTTTTATTATTTTCAAGAATTAATCCACAAAAATTATTAAACATGATATTTGTAGGGGTTTGAAATTCTGTTTTTATGATACTTATAAAATGTGTATCTTGTTTGTTCTGTATTGGTTTCTTTTTTGTACTTAGATATTCATAATCTTTATAGTAATCTACATACCAAGAATTAAATCCAACCCATAAAGCAAGAAAATGAGAAAAATAGTCTATACTTGCTCTTTCTCTCCATTCTTCCTTGTAATGGGGCATTAGATAGTCACTCCTATTTTTGAAAGTTGTTTGTTTATCCAACTTGTTGCAAATTCTTCGTTCTCTTCTATTGCGATTTCAACACTTCTTTTTGCAATTTCTAAAAGTTGTTTTGATTGCTTGCGAAGTTTTATTGCCTCTTTTAGCTGTTCTACTATTTCAATTTGCTTGCTCATCTCTAATTTTGGAATTAAAGTATTTTGAATTTCATCTACTAACCAATGCTTTATTAATGCTCCGCTTGAAACCCTTTCTGCCTGCATTTGAACAACAATAGAGTTGAGAACTAAAGTTAGATATTCTGGCAAATATTCATCATTATTCATTGAAAGTCTTAATATTCCACCACTTGGAATCATTTTTTGCGGAGTTTCATTTAAATAATAAGCAATCCCCGGAGTTCCATCTTTAGATAACAGTATCTCTCCTTTTTGTGGCTGATATGAATGAGCAATAGAATTATAATATTTTTCCGAAATGTATTGCATGTTATTATCATTAATTTCATATTGAGATAAATTACTTACTCTGATAAAAGGTATACCAGTTTCACAATATTCCTCTGAACCAACCTCAATTCCTTTTTTTGGATTTTTGATTATATCCGATAATTTATCCCAACCATTTTTACAAGTTTTTATTTTTTCTATAATTTCATCGTATTTAGGTTGAAAATATTCGGCATCAAAGCGATTTGCCGCTTTTACATCAGAATAATTTTTTACATAGGATAATTTGTGTTTTGGTTGCCAATTTGATAAGTTTAATTTCTTTAATAATATTTCTTCCGATTGTTTATATAAAATTTTTGTTAATGTTTTTAATTTAATGGACTCCTTATATAAATTTTCAATTTTATTTTGTACATTGGGAGAAAAATTTGGAATTGGGATATTATATAATCCTTCTTTATTAATGAATGGAGTCGCAATATTACATACAAGCCTATTCTTAAAGATTTGTCCGTATTTACAAGATAAAAAACATATAACAAAAAAATTACTAATATTTTTAAGAGTTAGTTTATATAAACTACCGCTGACTAGTGATTTGTCAGGTATATTATCAGTTACAATAGCAACTTTTTTTACGTTACCTTTGACTTCTACCAGTATTTCACCTTTTTTTATTCTTCCTTTTGGATAACGAAACCAATCAGTATTAGAAACGCAATTAACTGTATCCATATTTATACAACAATCTTCTATATCACTCGACTGAATAAAAAATGGCAAATTATTTTCTTTTTGAAGAATTTTATCTATTATTTTAGTATTTTCATAAACTACACGATAACCATTTTCAATATATTTTTCTAATGGTTGCCCTTTAATTAATTTTTCAGCTTCTAATGCTTCCGGTGACCAATATTCGGCATCTAACCTTTTATCAAGTGCATTGCTTGTGTCGCAATAATTAACTACTGAATACTTCATTATTCTTTGCTCCAAAATGATAATTTTTCAGATTTTGCAAAATCTATAAAGGCTTCTGCAATACCATTATCTAAGTCACCTTCATGATTGTGCAAATCGTGATCAACAATATAATGACCGTGTTTATCAAGTTTTAATCTGCCGTTTTCATCTTTTGCATATACATATTCGCCCGAATTATCTTTTCCGCTTTTTTCTGAAACCGCAAAGAATATTGGATAGTCTTTTACATACGGGCAATAATACCTTTTATTCGAATCATCATCGTTCCACTTTTGTAAAAATATTACACTTGTTTTTGTTCCTGTATGGGGTTTGAATGTATTTACATCTAAACCTACTACAGCCAATATTCTTGCTTTTTTAGCAATAAATTCTCTAATATCTTTATCAGAAGTGTTATTAAATCTTCCTTGCGGAAGTACAATTGCCAATCTTCCTCCGGGTCTGACAAAATCGAGATTCCTTTCAATAAATAAAATATCTCTTCCAACTTTAGATTTCATTTTATTTTTGTTTTCATCTTTAAATGCCAAATCATATTTTGATAAGATTGTTTGCTCTTTTATATCACCTGCAAAAGGCGGGTTTGCCATAAGGATATCAAAATTAAATTCTTTGTATTTATCTTTTTCTTTTTGTAATTTCTTTAATCTTTTAGCACCTTCACCATATGTATCATACCATTCTATGGAATTTATTGTTGTATCCCAACGGTCAAAATCTAACGTATTCAAGTGTAAAACATTAGTGTTACCATCTCCTGCAATTAAATTCAGCGTTCTTGCAACACGAACAACTTTTTCATCAAAATCTATACCAAATATTTTTAAGACGCTGTCTTTTTCTTCATCCGGTATATCTGCGTTTGAAAACAATTTTCCTGTAATTTTAAAAATTGTATGAACAGGAAATCCGCAAGAACCTGATGCCGTGTCAATCATGTATTCACCTTTTTTCGGATTCAGCATTTTTACACACATATCAATAACATGCCGAGGTGTAAAATATTGTCCTTTCTCGCCTTTAGATGACTTACTAACCAGATATTCAAAAGCTTCATCAATGATTTGAAGATTAGAATTGAATAATTTAATATCTTGAATATTTGAAACACAAACTGATAAATGAGATGGGGAAAGATTTATTTTTGCATCATCAGAAAATACACCTTTCCATCGCTTTTTTGCCCCATCGAATAATTCTTGAATTTTCTTCTTTAATTCTAAATCAGTTTCCCCACGATTTCTAAACTCTAGTTGCCTAAATTTTTTATCATTTACTTTTTTTACAAGTTCAATATAATCTTTGTATTCTAAATCTGCTAAAGAATCACATTCGCAATTTCTGTCTACATCATAATTGATAATTTCTTTATCTTTTCTACTAAGACTTTCATCATACAATTTTGTAAATATCAATTTGAAACATTCTTCAAATACATCAACGCCAGCATTTGCAAGAACTTCATCCTCCATATCTTCAATAATATATCTTAGAGATTTACCTTCCTTTAAGATTTTATCTTTGATAATTAAATCTTTCAATGTAAAAGATTCATCTAAAATATCTTTTAAGGTTTGTTTTGAATTTGGTATATCAGGAATTTCTTCAAAATAATTAGGATCTTTTCTATTGTAATATGTTATTTGAGAACCGTTTGTCCAAACAGACATTGTAGCCCCTGTAGCATTACAATAACTGCGCAATTGTTCTTTGCCGTCTTTTTCTTTTTCTTTTTTTAATTCTACGATAATATATTCTGTGGTTGGTCTTTCTTCTTCAAATATTACAATGTCAGCTCTTTTAACCTCGCGACCAAAGTGAATAGCATGTTCAAGTTTTATTTTTGAAGGAGAGTATTTATATTCGTTTATTAATCTATCAAGATATAATTGTCTTACAACTTCTTCCGGAGTTAAAATAATATCAGTTTTACGAATTAAACATTCGACAACAATTTTACCTTTATCATTTTTTCTTAATCTGTCAATTAACCTTTGTTTTTCAGCATTGCTAAACAAATTAAGATGGTTTCTTATATTATCAATAATCTTTTCCATAACGCTCTCCTACCCTTCTATATTAGCATGAATATTGCCTATGGGAAGAATGTAAAGACAGTTTCAAACAGATGTTTTTTTATTGTAGCCAGCTAGTTGATAATAAATATTGGGAATTGGCATATTTATTTTAGCTGACAGCTCTATTGTTTCTTTAAAATCTTGTTTATGATATTGCGTTAATTCTGCATAAATTCCCATATAAAATGGCTCTATCATTTTAAAATATGTTTCAAATAAAGGTTTCAAAATAATGAAATCTCCTTGGGGTTTTATAAATTCTTTAGATAATTTTGTCCAATTGTCATATTGTTTCAATTCATAAGTTTCAAAACTAACTTTTTCGTTACTTGATAGACATGAAAATGGAATTTTATAGTGCATTTGATAATTTCTAAAGTCTTTTATAAAAACAGCAATACTATTATTTGAGAATTGTTCTTTAACTCTTTGTTTATAATACTCGTATATAATTGTTTCTTTATAAAAACTCATTACATTTCGACAGGAATCAATAAGGGCAGATGTTGAAGCTAAAAAATTAAAGATATACCTATTTAAATGCTCATTATTAAACAACAATAGAAAAGGCTCTTGTGCTGATTGAATTCGCACAATTTCATTCATCAATTCTCTATAATTTAAAATTAATGTATGGTAATTTTCGTTGATAATTCCCATTCTATTAATAGCTTTCCAACCGCTTGATTTAAATACCATTTCTTTTTTTGTTTTCATACTAATATTTTATAACAAGCAAAAAAAGTTTTATTTAGGTTCAAATACCGTTTTATTGCTGTTCAAATTATTTATCTTTTTCATTAGATTCTATTTCTGCAAGCAAATGAGCATAAATTTTATTTTGGAATTCTTTTGC
>CANQAL010000070.1 GCA_947589255.1 Candidatus Gastranaerophilales bacterium
GGCTCCGCCTTGTGTGGGTTCTCTTCCCACAAAAAAAAGAAGCCTTATCGCTTCTTTAAATATGGGCGGGCAGTGGGGGTCTTGGAATTTCCTCTCTCTCGGGCAAGTGCCTCATTCCGCTTTCGCTTGTCATTCGGCTTGCCCTCTCTTATTCGAACTCTTTCGCTTCGCTCTCTCCGTTCTACGAAATTCCGCTCGAACCATTTACAAGGCTCCGCCTTGTGTGGGTTCTCTTCCCACAAAAAAAAGAAGCCTTATCGCTTCTTTAAATATGGGCGGGCAGTGGGATTCGAACCCACGCATAATGGAACCACAATCCATGGTCTTAACCACTTGACGATGCCCGCCATCTGTATTAGCAATATAATACAAACAAACCTTTTTTTCAACTTTTTTTATAATAAAAAAAGAGCCTGATATTTAGGCTCTTTTTTCAAATAAAAGAATTAGTATCTTTCAAGATATAAATCCAGTTCGTAAGGGGATACGGAAGTCCTAAACCCGTCCCATTCAATAAGCTTAGATGACATAAATTCTTTAAATATATGCTCGCCTAATGCTGATTTTACTATAGGACTTTTCTTCATAAGCATTAATGCATCATATAAATTACCCGGCAATGTTTCTATTTTTGCACGTTTTCTTTCTCTGTCATCCATTTTAAATATATTTTTGTCTATATCTAACGGTGGTTTTGTTTTCTTTTGAACACCGTCTAATATTGCCTCTAAAATAACCGCTAAAGCTAAATATGGGTTACAAGACGGATCAGGCGAACGAAGTTCCACTCTGGTTGCATTACCCCTCTTAGCGGGTACTCTTATTAATGCGGAACGATTTGCCAGTGACCATGCCAGGTAAACGGGAGCTTCATACCCGGGAACAAGTCTTTTATAACTGTTTACCGTAGGATTTGTAATGGCAGTAAAATTTCTTACATGATCTAATAATCCGCCGATAGCATATAAAGCGGTTTCTGACAGCTGATGTGCTCTTTTTGCATCATAAAATGTATTTTTTCCGTTTTTAAATAAGGACAAGTTGCAGTGCATGCCTGAACCGTTAATTCCGAAGATTGGTTTGGGCATAAATGTTGCATGCGAACCGTTAAGGTTTGCAATAGCTTTAACTGCGTATCTAAAAGTTATTATATTATCGGCACTTGTAAGTGCATCCGCATATTTAAAGTCTATTTCATGCTGACCTGCAGCTACTTCATGGTGGCTTGCTTCTACTTCAAAACCCATTGAACTGATTGTACGAACAATTTGTTTTCTTAAGTTTTCGCCCATATCATCCGGTGCAACATCGTAATAACCTGCCCTGTCATGTGTTTCCATTGTAGGACGTCCGTTAGCATCTCTTTTAAATAAGAAAAATTCAGCTTCAGGTCCTACGTTCATTTCGTAACCCAAATCTTTTGCTTTCTTCATAACCCTTTTTAAATTTGCTCTCGGGCATCCTTCAAACGGAGTCCCGTCCGGATTATGTATATCACATATAATTCTTGCTACATTAGTTCCCGCTGTTTTATCTTCTCTGAACGGGAGCAGGGTAAATGTTGATAAATCAGGATAAAAATACATATCAGATGTTTCAATATTTCTAAATCCCTTTATTGATGAACCGTCTAACATTGTTTCATTATTTAAAATTTTATCGATCTGTGAACTCGGCAGCGACATATTTTTTACCTGTCCGTTGATATCGCAGAATTGAAGTTTAATAAATTCTACTTTTTTTTCTTTAATGATTTTTTTAATATCTTCTTCCGTATACTTTGGTTTTGTACTCATGCTTCGACCTTTCTTTTTAACTTCCGAATTTAATTATAATTTTTTTTGGAAAAAATAACAAGCAAATTTTTAGTTTTAAGCAAAAATGCACTAAAAAAATGACAAAATTGTCATTTTTTTAGTGCATATCTTCTTATTTTTAATGCATTTTCCAAAATCTTAACACTTTTAACAAAAAATGTAATTTTTATTAATTATCTTTTTCCTGCGTATAAATAATAAAAGCTTCATTATTATAAGACAATATCATGTCATATTCCAATTGATTTTCTTTCAATAAATCTTCAACTTCTTTATGTAAACAAGATATAAAATAAGGTTCCCAATCTCGTCCGACAATCCATAATTTTGATTTGTTTTTATTTTCTTCAATAAAAGATTTTGCTAAATTTTGTATTTTATATCTGACCCGTTTCTTATTTAAACTGTCATAATTATTAAATATTATTTCTTTATTGATATTGTATCTTTTTTTATAATAATCTATAAAATATATAAATTCATCGGATGCCAATATCTTATCACCGTTATTAAAATTATCAATAATAAACAAAGTTATATTTTTTATATTCTGCCTCTCTATTAAAGCTCGATCTCTGTCTTTATACCTATCAACCAATTCAATTTCATTTATACTGATATACGGAATTTTAATAAATAACAATATTAAAATAGAATACATTATTATTGATATAATTATCTTAAGAAATTTCTTTTTAATACTTTCAAGTTCAAATAATTTAACTGTTAATATTATTAAAATCGGGAGTAAATACAAAACTAATCTTTCTTTAAAAGGATACATTTTAAAAATTGAGGTAAAAATAGGCACTACAAACAAAAAGAGCATTAGAAGAAAATAATTACTTTTTTCTTTGTATAATACATAAAAACTACAACAAAGCATAATAGGAAAACAAATTTTAAAATAACCGGTGTAATTATTTAATAAAAATACAAAAGAATCAATTATTGATGAAAAAAGAGAAAAACCGTAAAACCAGTAATGTTCCATAAAATCATTTACTTCGACATCGGATAATCTAAAATATATATAAGTTAAAACAAATCCCAATAAAATTAATATTGAACTTTTTGATATTTTTTTATCTTCTAATGACTTTGCAGCTATCATTGCAATAATTATTATAGCCGCAGTATATGAGAAAAAAGTAAGCAATATAGAAATAACGGTATATAAAACTGTTTTGAGAAATGATAAATTTTTAAGATTAATATGTTTATAAGATAACAATAATAAAATACAAACCAGTAAATCAAGTGAATATGATTTAAACTCTGCTGCATAATAAATTGATTGTACTGAAATTGCAAATAAGAATAACCCTATCAAAATTCCAATTTTATTTTTTAAAATTTGTTTTAATAAAAAATAAAAACCAATCATTGAAAAAATACTTGATAAAAACGGAATTAATCTAAAACAATACTCATTAAAACCAAATAATTTTACAATAATAAAAGTAGATAAAAGAAATAATGGTGGTGATTTTTGCTGACAATCCAAAGAATTAAAAAAATCCCATATATTTCTATCTATAAAAGAATGACTTAACATACATTCATCAAGCCAAAACGGGGCATTTAAAAGATATACTTTTGTTCTTACAAATATACCAAAAAATATAATTAATAATACCAACAAAATATATATTAAATTAAATTTTTTATTTAAACTATTACTTAATTCTTTATCAGCCATGATAAAATTATATAATAAATTAAGTTTGGTACAAATTATTTTTTGACTTATACTTTTGTCAGTAAGATAATAAATTTTATGAATAAAATAGTTTTAGCACAAATAAATACAATAGCCGGGGATATTTCTTATAACAGTAAAATAATTATAGAAAACATTAAAAAGGCAAAAGAGCAAAATGCCGACTTGGTAATATTCCCTGAACTCGCCTTAATGGGCTATCCTTTTGGCGACGTATTTATCCGGCATAAATCCATAATTAAAAGACAACTGAAAGCGCTTGAAGAAATAACTTCTAAAACAGACAGTATTACAGCACTGGTAGGGTTCGCCGAACCTACATATGACTCAGAAAAAAAACCTTTTTATAATTCGGTTGCCGTTATGCAAAACGGGAAAATTATTAATATTGTAAGGAAAAGACTGCTTCCTAATTATTCTGAGTTTAATGATTACAGATATTTTGAACCGTCAAAAGAAACCCCGAAAATTTTTGAGCTAAACGGAGAAAAATACGGCATATTGGTATGTGAGGACAGTTTTAATGATAAATCATTCTTTAAAGATAAACGTATTTATAAAACCGATCCTGTTGCGGAATTAATGGAACAAAATCCTGATACATTAATAAATTGTTCATGTTCTCCTTCAAGATGCGGTAAAGAATATATTAAAAACGGGCTATTTTCATCTATTGCAAAAAAATATAAAGTAAATTATATATATGTAAATCAAGCAGGTTATGCGGATAATCTCTGCTTTGACGGCACATCAAGAATATATAATACAAAGGGTGAATTAACATTAAGAGCAAAATCTTTTGAAGAAGATTTTGTAATAACAGATAACCTGCGTGGGGAAATCAATCCACTCCCCGCGGGTGCAGATAAAAAATTTGAATTGGTTGATTTTAAATCGGATTATGAAAATGATTTAGATAGGACTTATAAAAGTATAATTTTCGGAATAAGAGAATACTTTAGAAAGAACGGATTTAAAAAAGCCGTATTAGGATTATCGGGCGGGCTGGATTCTTCTATATGTGCCGTGCTTCTTGCGGATGCACTCGGAAAGGAAAATGTCTGGGGTATATCTATGCCAAGCAGAATAACATCTAACGAAAGCAAAAATGATGCAAAACTTTTAGCGGAAAACTTAGGCATTAACTTTTTTGAAATTCCTCTGGCTGATGCCATTGACCCTTTAAAATCTATGTTAAATTTTGCTTTTACTAATATAGAAACCGAAAAGTTTGAAAAATCAACAACTATAGAAAATTTGCAGGCAAGATTAAGAGCAACTCTTTTATGGAGCATATCAAACGAGCATAAACAAATGCTCCCGATTGCAACAAGTGATAAATCAGAAGCTTATATAGGCTATGCCACGGTTAACGGGGATATGTCAGGAGGATTTGCCCCTATTGCTGATGTAACAAAAACAAAACTGTTTGCGCTCGGGCATTTTTTAAACAAAAACAGATTGCAAAAAAACGCAATTCCGCAGGCGATTTTAGAAAAACCCCCGGGAGCGGAATTAAAAATTAATCCTAAAACAGGTAAAACTGTTTGCGCCGAAGAAGAAAACATGCCTTATGAATTTTTGGATGAAATCATCTGGAATGTTGAAACTAAAGGCTTTGGTTTTGAGGAATTAATGAAACATAAATTTTATTATGAAAAAAATAATACTCTTTCAACAGAACAAAAAACAGAGTGGATTAATAAATTTTATTGGAAATCCAAATGCGCAGTATACAAATGGCATATTATTCCGCCATCGGTTGTTGTTGATGTAAAATCAATTAATTCCGTAGAATATCGTCAGCCGATAATATCTAAGGTCAATTAAACTTTTTCCGTATTTTTTTCTTGTTCAAACTTTTCAAGTTTTAATGCAACTTGTTTTCTGTTGCTTTGATAGCCGTACATAAAGTATATTACAATTCCGAGTACAAGCCACAATGGGAATAACATAGCAGAAGTTTTAACTTCTCTTAAAGCAACAAACATAAGTCCCGAGCAGAATAATACACCTATAATAGGGAAAATCGGACAGCATGGAACTTTAAATGAACGAGGTCTATCGGGTTCTGTTTTTCTCAATATTAAAATACCGATACAAACAATTACAAATGATGAGAAAGTACCAAAAATAGCCAGTTCTGCTGCGACCTGCATGTTTATAAATAATGAACCTATTAAAATTAATATAGTTGATAATATTGTAATGACCCAAGGAGTTTGGAATTTAGGGTGAACTTTTTTCATAACGGAAGGTAAAAAGCCGTCACGAGCCATAGCATATAAAATTCTTGTAGTTCCGAATTGAAGCACTAAAAGAACTGATGTTAAACCTGCTAATGCACCGATTGCGATAGCACCTGCAAACCAATCCTGACCTACAAAACTCATAGCTGCTGCGATAGGAGCTTTTAAATCAATTTGTCCCATAGGCATCATGCCTGTTAAAACAATAGTAACAAGCCCGTAAATAATAGAGCATATAACAAGAGAACCTATTAAACCGATAGGCAGATTTTTCTGAGGGTCTTTAGTTTCTTCAGCTGCGGTGGATATTGCGTCAAACCCGATATAAGCATAAAATATAGCGAATGCACCCATTAAAATACCTTTAATACCTGATGGTGCAAAAGGTGTCCAGTTTTCAGGTCTTACATAGAATGCTCCGACACCGATAAATAGGGCAATAACGGCAACTTTAACAAATACCATTATTTTAGCGAAATTAGCTGATTCTTGAATACCTTTAAATAATATCCCTGCAATAACAAGTATTATAAACATGGCAGGAAGATTAACACAAATCGGAATACCTAAGAAATGAGGTATAACGGCATCAGGATTTGCGGCAACAGCGCTTTGATAATCATTAACAAGCCAAACAGGCGGATTTTTAATGCACTCGGGCAGGAAAGGAAATCCTTCCAAAAGCTTTATAAGATAACCCGTCCAGCTTGAAGCAACAGCTATAGTACCGATTGCATATTCAAGCATTAATACCCAGCCCATCATCCAAGCTGGGAATTCACCCATTGTTGCAAATGTATAAATATATGCACTCCCTGATACAGGTATCATAGAGGCAAATTCCGCATAGCATAAAGCCGGAAATATACAAGCAATAGTAACAAGCACTATGGAAATAACCAATGCAGGGCCTGCTCCAACACGTTCTGCCGTTCCAATTACAGCAGATCCAATCATAACAAATATACCAGCACCGATAATTGCACTGATACCGAGTATTATTAAATCAAAAGCATTTAAACTCTTTTTCAATCCGCATTTAGCCGATTCCTCCAGGAATTCATCGGGATTTTTTCTTCTGAGCAAATTGCATACAAAGTTTTCCAGTAAATTTTTTGCGGGTTTCTGCATTTATTTGTTTCCTTTTTACACTACACATTACAAGGTTGCTTTTTTAACAAAGGGAAGCCGAGTTCTTGTCTTTGTTCAACATATAATTTTGCAACCATTGCAGCCATTCTTCTGACTCTATTTATATAATTAATTCTTTCATCTCGGCTTATAACACCTCTTGCATCCAAAAGATTAAATGTATGAGAGCATTTCAATACATAATCATAAGCAGGAAGCACTATTTTAGCCTCTACGCAAGATTCAACTTCAGATTGAAACAAATCAAACATTTTAAATAATCTTTCAGGGTTTGAGTATTCAAAATTATACTTTGACTGTTCAATTTCATTTTGAAGATAAATCTCGCCGTATTTTAACTCTTTATTCCACATAACGTCATAAACGGAATCAACATTTTGCAGGTACATAGCGATACGTTCAAGCCCGTATGTAATTTCAAGGGCAACCGGTCTTATTTCAAGCCCGCCGACCTGCTGAAAATACGTAAACTGAGTTATTTCCATGCCGTCAAGCCAAACTTCCCAGCCGACACCTGCAGCGCCTAATGTGGGCGATTCCCAGTTATCTTCAACAAACCTTACATCATGCTTGGATAAATCTATCCCCATAGCCTCTAAGCTCTTTAAGTAAAGCTCTTGAGAGTTTTCGGGCGAGGGTTTTAATATAACCTGATATTGGAAATAATGCCCGAGCCTATTGGGATTTTCGCCGTATCTTGCATCGGTGGGTCTGCGGCATGGTTCAACCATGGCGGTATTCCAAGGTTCAGGCCCTAATGAACGCAAAAATGTTGCAGGGTTCATTGTACTTGCACCCTTTTCTATATCATAAGGCTGTTGTATTATACAACCGTAATCACTCCAAAATTTTGATAAATTTAATATTAATTCTTGAAAAGTTAAACCCACAATTTTTTTCCTTTTTATCTGGCTATAATATTTTATATCAAACAAAGAAAATTTTAAATTTAATAATTGTGTTTTTTACACTTTATAAAAATAAAACTTAATATTTTAATGTAAAGAAGTGTGTTTTAAGGAAATTTTAAAATTTCTTAAATAAATATTTATTATAAAATATAAATATGAAAGTTTGCTGGGAATTATTTAATGCTATAGAAATAACTGATGATGGCAGTGTATATGTATGCTGCGAGCAGCGAGTTTCTAAATTTTCGGTAGGAAACATATTTAAAGACAAATTTGAAGATATATGGAACTGTGAAAAATTAGTTAAGATGCGCGAAGCCGCTTTAAAAGGAGAGTATCCCTATTGTAATCATGGGATATGCGAAAAACTGTCTCGGGGGGGGGTAGAAAAAAATGATTTATTTATTGAGGCCCTTCCGTCTTATAAGCCTGTAATGACTTTATTTCCAATACAAATAGCATTCCCTCTTGAACGAGATTGCAATGCCAAATGCATTTATTGCCGTGATGAAATTATTTCTTCCAAAAAGGAACAAATTGAATTATTCAATGACAAATTTAATAATATTTATTTACCGATAATGAAAGATGTAAGTATTTTTACGGTAAATGATATGGGGGATGCTTTCGGTTCAAAACTTTCAAGACAAGTTATAAAAAATATTATAAACAGATATCCTAAAATAAAATTTAAACTAATGACAAACGGAATTTGCGCCGGTGAAAAATTTATTAAAGAACTTGATTTAGAAAACAGAATAGTTGAATTTTCTATCTCTATTAATGCCGTTTGTGAAAAAACGCACTATAAAATTTTTAGGGTTCGAGGATGGAAATTATTATTAAAAAATCTTAAATATATTTCTAAACTTAAAAAAATGGGGAAAATACCTTCTTTCCATTTTAAATTTGTTGTTTGCAGTAATAATTGGAAAGAAATGGCGAAATTCGTAAAATTCGCTTCAAAATACGGAGCAAATGCAGATTTTTGGGAGGTTAGAGATTATTGGACACTGGAAAACAAATATGAAGATCTTGCTGTACATAATGAAACCCATAAAGATTTTGAGGCTTTTGTAAAATCACTTGTAAATCCTGCTTTTAATGAAAAGCATGTTGTTTTCTCTCCATTATTGATGAAATTAAGAAATAAAGCTATTTCGGAAAAAGAAGCAAAATCTGAAAAAAGTATTTGGCAAAAATTTTTTAAAATTAAATAAAAAAAAGACCGTTTAGTTAAAAACGGTCTTTTCATTTATTTAGTAATTATAATTTAGAAGCAACCATTAATGTTGTTTCAGCTAATCTTGTAGAATAACCGCATTCGTTATCGTACCAAGAAATAATCTTAACCATGTTTCCGCCCATAACTCTTGTTAATTGTGCGTCAACTGTTGAAGATTGGTGTGTTCCGATATAATCTGAAGAAACTAACGGTTCTTCGCTGTAGCATAATACGTGGCCATCTGCACCGGCTTTTAATGCTGCATTAACTTCTTCAACGGTTACATCTCTTTCAACTTCAAATACAACATCTACTAAAGATACATCCGGAGTAGGAACTCTCATAGCGAAACCGTCTAATTTTCCTTTTAATTCAGGAATAACTAATGCAACAGCTTTAGCAGCACCTGTCTTTGTAGGAACAATGTTGAGTGCGCCTGCTCTTGCACGGCGGGGATCTTTATGACCTGCGTCTAAAATTCTTTGGTCGCCTGTGTATGAGTGAACTGT
>CANQAL010000071.1 GCA_947589255.1 Candidatus Gastranaerophilales bacterium
TGAAGAAATTTTATCACTTGCAACTCCGATTTTTTCAGCTGCCTCCCTTTGAATAGTATACTTTTCATAATTACCTTGCTCATCAACAAGATAAACAGGACTGTTTTTAACACGGATACCATCAGAAAGCTCTCTTATTTTACATTCATTTATAATTACTCTTCCGTCATCAGTTGTATCTTCGACCTCGGAAGCCTCTACAAATTTATATCTTCCTACACTTGAAAATTCTCCCTGCAAAAATCTTATTATATTATCTTCCGAAATATTAAGTTCTTTTCCTGCTATAGATATATCATCAAATTTTTTGTACCTGCTATCAGTTCCTATGGCATAAACAGGTTTTCCTGCTATTTCCTTTATATATTTTCTTGAAAATTTTTGTATTATTACTTCTTTAATTTTATTTTCGTCAACTGAATAACTTCCGTCATCATTTCTGATTTGAACGTCCAAGGCTTTTGCAAAAGTATAATCGCCGGCTATATTTTTTCTTCCCGTAAGGCAATTTGATATTCTTGACGGAGCAATACCAAGTTTTTCAGAGGCTTCTAATTGTGTATCAAACCTTTCGTATGTTCCGTTTTTATGAATAGCATAAAACGAATTTTCATTTTTTAATTCATAAGCTTTAATTTGTAACTCTTTAAGAACATCAGAATCTATAATAATATTGCCGTTTTCATCTTTTTTTTCAAGTTTAGAAGCAAAAACAAAAATTTGATTTTTTCCTCCGCCATGTGACATATGATATCTCATATTTGCCGGTTCTATATCATAATATTCAGCTGCTTCTTTTTCATTAGCAAATTTTTTATAATTGCCTTTTTCATCTATTGAATATACAGCAATTGCTTTCCCTTTATGTCCATCGGGAATAATTTTAACTTCATTTATTTTAGCTTTAAGTTTATCATTATCTAAAATTAAATTTCCGTCATTATCTTTACTTTCAATATCAGTGGCTCTAAAAAAATAATATCCTTTTGTTTTTTTCACATGCCCGCATAAACATCCCGAAACAGATTTCGGATTAATACCCAACTTTTCTTGAATTTCCGAGGTTCCTTGAAACTTATCACAGGATAAATCATCTTTTACTGCGTAAATATATTGTTTAACACCCGCAGTAAAACTTACAATATTTGATATTTTACATGGATTAAATAACACTCTCATTATTTTTTATCTTTCTGATAATATAAGCTCAATGAAATTTTAGAAATAAAAAGCCGAAGATAAGCTTCGGCTTTTTAAAACACTTAAATTACATCAAATTTATAACTTGTTGATGCTTTTTCATTATGTTTTTTAGCGATTTTTGCAACTTTTGCCATATCTACTTCGCCATTTTTACCTTGAATATCCTGATATCTGGCAACAACATAATGCCCTGTCGGTAAAGCTCGTTTTTTCATACTGTCTGCAATAGGACCTTGTAATGCTTTTTGAGATAAAATATCACTTTTTATTGCAGCATAATTATATAAACCTTCAGGTGATTTAACTAAGTTTGCATCGGGAGATATTACATAAAAACTGTTAACCCAATTTATTTGACCCTTATCGGACTTTTGTCTTGCACTAAAATTTACATTCCCATAATTTGGGGAAAAAGATACTTGCATTTTATTTTAATTCCTTTCTTTTATATTGACATTAAAAATAAAAACAGTAAAAATTTTTTTTGCCAATTAATTTTCAATATCATGATTTACGGTAAATTGAAGGAAATTACCTATTAAATTTTCATTCCAAACCTGAACATAATTAGGAACATTTAAAACGCAAGGTGTAAAATTCCATATATATTTAATTCCGGAAGAAACAAGGAAATCCGTAACTTCTTGAGCAAATTGCCTCGGAACGGTTAAAATAACAATTTTAACCTCCTGTCTTTCAGCCATTTCAGGAAGTTTATCGATATCATATACTTTTTTCCCGTTAATTATAGTGCCGATTTTTAAAAAACTGTTATCAAACAAAGCAGAAATATGAAATCCGTATGCTTCAAAATTATCATACTTCGCAAGCGCCATAGCAAGATTGCCCGCTCCTACTATATAAGCATTTTTTATAGTCTTAAACTTTAAAGTTTCTTCTATTAAGATTTTTAACTCATCAGCCTTGTATCCGACTTTGCATTTCCCCTTATAATTTAGCTGAGCAATATCTTTTCTTACCTGAGTATTATCAATATGCAATAAGTCAGCAATTTGAGGACTTGAAATATATTCAACATTTTTTTCAATATAATCGGTTAAAATACTGTGATACAAAGTCAACCTGTTAATAACTTTATCTGATAATAATTTTTTCACGCATATTCCTCAAAAAATGAGAGGAACTAAAAAGTTCCTCTCAATTATATAATGAATTAAACAATACCTTTATAAGCATCAAGGTAAATTTTCTTAATGTCAGACATTAACGGATAAACAGGGTTTGCGCCCGTGCATTGATCATCAAATGCAAGTTCAACAAGTTCATCCAAGTTTGCCATAAATGTCTTTTCATCAACACCAAAGTCTTTGATAGAATTTGGAAGATTGATTTTCTTCATTAAGTTATCAACGGCTTTAATAAGGAGTTCTACCTTTTCATCATCATTCTTACCGCCTAAGCCGAGTTCATCAGCAACCTGTCCGTATCTTGTTTTTGCGCAAGGGAACTTGTACTGAGGGAATATGGCTTGTTTTTTCGGCGCATCAGATGCATTATATTTAATAACCTGTCTGATTAATAAAGCATTAGCTACACCATGCGGTACATGATACATTGCACCTAACTTATGAGCCATAGAGTGGCAAACTCCTAAGAACGAGTTAGCAAATGCCATACCTGCAATAGTTGCGGCATAATGCATTTTTTCTCTTGCTATCGGGTCATTAGCTCCTTCATTGTAAGAGCGTTCTAAGTATCTGAATACTAATTTTGTTGCCTCTAAAGCATTTGAATTAGTAAAGTTTGTTGCCATATTTGAAACATAAGCTTCAAGTGCATGTACTAAAGCATCAATACCTGAAGCGGAAGTTAAACCTTTCGGCATTCCGTCAACAAAGTTCGGGTCTACGATTGCCATATTAGGAGTCAATGCATAATCTGCTATTGCATATTTTACGTGGGTTTCATCATCCGTAATAATAGCAAAAGGTGTAACTTCTGAACCTGTACCTGATGTTGTAGGAATTGCAACCATTGTTGCCTTTTTCCCAAGATCCGGAATTGAGCAGATTCTCTTTCTGATATCCATAAATCTCATGGAAATATCAGAGAAATTAGTTTCAGGTTGTTCATACATTAACCATAATATTTTAGCGGCATCCATAGGAGAACCTCCGCCTAATGCAATAATAACATCAGGTTCAAAAGGTCTTAAAATAGATATTGCCTGATTAATTGTAGATAATGTCGGATCAGGTTTTACATCAAAGAATACTTCATGTTCAATGCCGATTTCATCAAGAACTTTAGTAATAGTATCAACGGCACCCGAGTTAAATAAGAATCTATCCGTAACAATAAATGCACGTTTTTTGCCTGCAAGTTCTCTTAATGCTAAATCGGTAGCACCTCTTTTGAAGTAAATTTTAGCAGGAACCTTAAACCACAACATATTTTCTCTCCTTTCAGCGACGGTTTTGTAGTTAAGTAAGTTTTCGACACCAACGTTACCCGAAACGGCATTGCCGCCCCAAGAACCGCAGCCGAGTGTTAAAGACGGTTCTAATTTAAAGTTATATAAGTCGCCGATACCGCCTTGAGAAGATGGCGAGTTAACCAAAACTCTGCATGTAGGCATTTTTTCGGCATATTGGTCAATTCTTTCTTTATGACGGTCATCTGTATAAATAACCGAAGTATGACCTGCACCGCCCTTTGAAACAAGTTCATAAGCCATTTCAGCAGCTTCTTCAAAATTCTTTGCTTTATACATTGATAAAACAGGGGATAATTTTTCACGGCTGAACGGGTCATTCCAATCAACTTTAGGTCTTTCAACCAATAATATTTTAGCATTATCGGGTACTTTAAACCCTGCAAGTTTAGCTATTGTATGAGCCGTCTGACCAACAATAGCGGCATTAGCAGTACCACGTTTAGGATCAATTAAAGGTAAATCAAATAATTTTTGTGTTTCGGTTTTATTTACAAGATAAGCACCACGATATACAAATTCTTTTTTAACTTCTTCATAAACATCTTTAACAACAATAACTGATTGTTCAGAAGCACAAATCATACCGTTATCAAATGTTTTAGACATAAGAATTGAAGAAACTGCCGTTTTAATATCAGCTGTTTCATCAATAACAGCAGGAGTATTACCGGGGCCAACACCTAATGCCGGGTTGCCTGATGAATAAGCAGCTTTAACCATTCCTGGGCCGCCTGTTGCTAATATACAATCAATTTCACTATGATTCATTAAAGCACTGGATAATTCAATAGAAGGAACATCAATCCAGCCTATAATATTTTCGGGAGCTCCTGCTTTAACTGCGGCATCCAAAACGACTTTAGCAGCCGCTATAGTTGATTTTGTAGCTCTCGGATGCGGGGAGAAGATTATACCGTTTCTTGTTTTTAATGCTATTAATGATTTAAAAATAGCAGTTGATGTAGGGTTAGTTGTAGGAACAATACCTGCCAGAACCCCTAAAGGTTCTGCAACTACTTTTATGCCGTTTTCTTTATCTTCTCTAATAATTCCGCAAGTTTTAGCATTTTTATGTTTATTATAAATATATTCGGATGCAAAGTGATTTTTAATAATTTTATCCTCTAAAACACCCATGCCTGTTTCTTCAACAGCCATTCTTGCAAGCGGAATACGAGCTTTATCGGCAGCGGCAGCTGCTGCTTTAAATATTGCATCAACTTGTTCTTGAGTGTATGTTTCAAATATTTTTTGAGCTTTTTTAACTTTAGAAATAAGTACTTCTAATTGCTCAAGTGTTTCAACTTTACCTGATTGATTTAAAGCTTTTTCTAAAGCATCAACATTCTTTTTTGTTTTAGTTTTAGCAGTTGATTTAGCCTGAGTTTTTACGACAGTTTTTCCTGCTCCTTTGTTTTTTGTTGCCATAATGTTTCGAATCCTTTCGTGATTAAAATCTCTATTTACAGCAAACCATAAAATTTCATAAAAGTCAATAATTTCACAGATTAAGAACTTATAAAGAAACTTAAAAAAATTAAAAATTTTTTCCCAAATACCCTCTAAATAGAGTAGTAATTTAAAAAATCTTTATGATATAACTTATTGATATAAATCGGATATAGTTATATAGGGAAGTACACTAATGCCAGAATTAAGCGATAGTTTAAAAAGATATTTACTTATAAAATACACTCAATCAAAATTAAATCATAGCAAAAAAAATTTATTTAAAACACTTCCGTGGATTCAAAGTAAAAGCATTTTTAATACAATTAATACACATTTAAATATATTATTAAATTCTTTTTTGTCTAATCCTGAAAAACAATCTTTAAGACATAATAAATTTATAGTAGATTCTATTTTTAAATATACTCTTGAAAGAAGCGAAAATCTTTTAAAATCCAATAAAAAAGCTAAAGATATTAAATCTTTTATGCAATTAAATTCTTTTATAGTTTATGATGAAATTATTAAAGGACTTAAATCAGATAAAAATAAAAAGACTATAAACTTCAATATTGAAAAACAACTTTCGGAAATCCAAGAGAAAATGGACTCCAAAGTTTCAATGGAGGAACTTTTACAGCAAGTAATTACAAAATAATTATTCAGGCTGTCTTAATATAGAATCAAACTTTTTAAGACCGTTAATTAAAGCGGGATTATGAATACCTTTTGCATGTAATGCCTTAAGTAAAGCATCTGCAAAGTTTAAACCTTTACCATTAGAAAGATTATCAAAATATTCTTTTTCATAATCAACGGTAGCCCTATAAGCCCAATTTGCAGCTTTAATATTGGGTTCGTTAATTCTTCTGTCCGAGCCTAAAATATCAGGCAATGTAGCAAATTGATTTTTTGTTGTAAATAATTCAGCAAAAGCCGCATCTGCAAGTTTTTTATTTGATGATTTAAGTTCGTGTGCATTTAACTTTAAATCTTTAGCCAATATTTCTGCTTTATTTGGCGAATCTTTTTTATTTGTAACCTGTTCTATTAAAGTGGGATCATCGTGTGTACCTATACCAATTGTATAATCACCGGGTTTCATATTTTGATATTTATTATCAGACTTCGCTTCATAGTGTTTAACCCTGCCCCAATCAGACTTTGAATAACGGGTTATATGAATTAATTCTGCGCCTGTATTTTTTACGGCATCCAATGAGTCATAAGCATTTCCGCCCAGCAGTTCCAAAAATACTCTATCATGAGGTACATTATTATTATCTGCAGCTTTTAAAATAATATTTTTTATAATATATCTGCCGTTATCAGGAACTTTCGGATCAGAGATTTTTTTGCCCAGTTTATTTCCGTTAGAATCGAATTTATCATGACCATGCTCTTTTATAGGTTCACAAAGTATCGGTTTAATCAGCTGCCAAGCTGCATCAATTCTTACTCCGTTATATCTTTTGAAGAATAAGTTAAATTTATTATATAAAAGTTCTCCCGCATCGGATTTTATCTTTCCGAAATCAATAGCAGGCGACCAGCAGGTATACTTGTTATTTCCTATATCACAGCCAAAATCGATATTATCGTAAAATGCCGACTTATGCGCCCATACATCTTTAGCAGAAAACCCTATCTGACAGTCGCCGTAGATTTCAATACCCTGACGGTTAAATTCTGCTTTAGATTCTTGCTGCTGTTTATCTGCAATAAATTGAACAAACTCGCTAAAATCAACAATATTTATGCCTTTTTCATCGGTAACTTTTTTAAGATTTTCAATTAATTTTTTGTTACCTTCTTTTGTTGCAAAAACATTTTGATATTCAGACGGCCAATCTTTTACATTTTCTGATTTATTTAATTGCGCACTCGCATCAAACAGCGCATCTTTTTCAAGCCAATATTCATTTTCTTTTTTAAATTTTTCAAATTCATTTTTTAAAGGCGAAGAAGAATTCAATTTGGAAAACTCTACAAAAGCCTTTTTAAGCATAGCCTTCTGCCCGTCTGCACTAAATACATTATCGTAATTAACCAAATCAGATTTTTTTGTACGATTCATATATGATGAATTAATATCACTTTCAGAAAGTAAACTGCCGTAACGTTCACTTTGAAGCTTTGTTAAATCAATAATATGCATACCGAGGGAAAAGCTTGTTCCTGAGTATGGGGAGCGGATAAAATTAGAAATTTCGCCCTGTGGCTGCAACTGAATAGAGTTTATACCGCACATTGCCTTTAAAAATCCCGCCATTTTTTGAGCATCATATGAAAAACTTGTACCTATCCCCGTGTCATGTTTCTGTGTGGGAAAACTGAAATCAAATATTGTTGCCGTTGTTTTTCCGAGGTTTAATGCTTGTTTAGCTTGACTTTGAAGTGCAGAAAATTCTTCTTTTTCTTTACTTGACAAACTTCTGCCGAAAGGCACCATTGATTTAATGCTTGTTACTTGCATGCACACATACTCCTATAAGACCATATATATATAATAAACGTAAAAAAAATATTTGCCAGTTTTAATAAAAATATTAACAAATAATAAAAAATATGATATTTTATATTTTGTACCGGCCGGAGAATAAGTATGGAAGAAAAAAGGCCCGAGTGGAGTTCGCATATCAGTTTTATTATTGCGACTGTAGGTAGTGCTGTAGGACTTGGCAACATTTGGAGATTTCCTTATATTATGGGAAAAAACGGCGGGGCTATTTTCCTTTTTACTTATCTTTTATTAATTGCATTTATTTGTATAATTCCTCTTTGCTGTGAATTGGGATTAGGGAAAATATACAAAAAAGATGCTATTAATACTTTTAAAACGATAAATCCAAAATATAAATGGCTCGGCTGGCTATGTATTATAACGGTTACATTAATACCGTGTTTTTATTTTGTTGTCGGAGGCTGGATTTTAAATTATATCTGGGTATTTATAACAGGTCAGCTTCCCGATAATTTCTCACTATATTTTTCCTCTTTCAGCGCGCAAGCTTTTATGCCGTGCTTTTTAACGATTTTATTTTTAATAATGACCGCCATATTTCCGTTTAGAGGAATAAATGAGGGGATTGAAAAAGCTAATAATTTAATGATGCCTTTATTTGCAATAATGCTGTTTATACTTGCAATTTTTGCACTTACACTGCCTGGAGCAAGAGAAGGATTAGCTTTTATGTTTCATCCCGATTTTTCAAGATTTGATAAAACAATGGTTTTAACTGCATTAGGTCAGGCCTTATTTACCTTAAGTATAGGAATGGGAACTATTTTAACCTACGGAAGCTATATGAAAGAAAATACAAAAATTGTAAAATCAGCATATACTTTGATTATTTGTGATACAACCATTGCAATACTTGCGGGAATAATGATATTCCCGATTGTATTTTCTTTTGGTGTAGAACCTTCTGCAGGGGCAGCTCTTGCATTTATTTCAATGCCTCAAATATTTTCTCAGCTTCCTTTAGGGGGTATTTTCGGTTTGATATTTTTTGCCCTTTTATTTTTTGCTTCAATTACATCCGGTATAAGTATGATGGAAACAACCGTCGCTGCTTTTATTGATAATTTTAAGCTTTCAAGAAAAAAATCAACCCTATTGGCAACGGTAATAATCGGATTAATAAGTATCCCCGCTTCACTGTCTTTTGGAATTTTGAGTAACTTTAAAATATTTGACAAAACCGTTTTTGACCTGCTTGATTACTCAACATCAAATATATTCTTACCGTTTAATACACTTTTAATTTGTTTAATAGCGGGATGGTGCATTCCAAACTTTTGGAAAAAAGTTTTCGGAGAAAGCTTTTTTGGCGGAGTATTTAATATTTTATTAAAATTTATAGTACCGATAATACTAATATGTGTACTAGTTACAGGCATATAAAAAAGGAAACCAAAATGGTTTCCTTTTTAGTATATTTGGCTTTTTTTGCTCATTCGCTTCGCTCTACGCAAAATCCGCCTCTTGGATTTTGCTCCCTCTCGGGGCTGTCATTCCTTCGCTTCGCTGTCGTCATTTCGCCCCCTTCGTTATTCGAGTTCTGCTTCGCTTCACTCTACGCAAAATCCGCTTCTTGTAATTTCCTTACGGCTCAATCTTGTATCTTCGTTTCAAAAGCCTTTCGGCTTTTTGCACTCCGACCGATTTGCGCCTTCTCGGGCTCGTTCGCTTTGCTCAACTCCGCCCTACGGAAATTACGCTTCTTGGATTTTGCTCCCTCTCGGGGCTGTCATTCCTTCGCTTCGCTGTCGTCATTTCGCCCATTCGATTATTCGAGTTCCGCTTCGCTTCACTCTACGCAAAATCCGC
>CANQAL010000072.1 GCA_947589255.1 Candidatus Gastranaerophilales bacterium
GATAAATTAATACTATAAGGTTTATTTTTTGATTGCTTACCGGAAAAAATTTTATTCAAAGTTTCAGGCTCAACATAAATATAATCAGAGATAATCTTATTTAATTTTTTACCGAATAAATTAAATAAGATAGCAGTATTATCAAAATTTACCGCATGATTAAGATTACCATCAAGTAAAGATAAATGTTCTGCCTTGATTTTAAAAGATAAATTCGGATATGTAGTCAATCTTAAATTATCTATATTAATAAGTAAATTATTATTTTCTTTTATAATTTGTTCTACTTTATCAACAATTTGCGAATTATTAAAGACCGGGGGAAGTATAAAAAGAAAAGCGCAATATAAAAATATAAATATTACAACAAAAAATAAAATTACTATTTTTAAAAGTTTTTTTATTACTTCCATAAAATTATGATACTATTCATATAAAGTTAAATCAAATTTTAAATCTAATCTAGTGTCGCATCATTACGCTTGCTCTTCGCAACCGTAAAGCTGCTCACCTTTTCAATACGTCACTCGCGAATTTTTACTCACACCTTCGGCTTATCGTAAAAATCACTCGGACATATTTATAGTAATCTTGAGGATTGGCTGAATTTAAATTATAAATAACAAGGTTTATAGACATAGAATATCATTTATGATTATAATTATTTGAGGAAACATATGAAAAAGATACTTCTATACAATATAATCGTTTTTATTATTTTTTTTATATTATCTGAAATATCATGTTTTATATGGGAAGTAAATCTTCAAAAAATAAAATTCAAAAAAGATAATGCAATAAAAACAGTATTGCTGGATTATTTTAAGGAACCTAGTTTTTATTTTTATGATGTACAAAGCATTTGGAGTGAGATTGGCAGACCGGTAAGCGGAATTAACTATAGAAAAAAACCGATACTATTATTTGGATGTTCTATAATTTACGGTGAAGGCTTAACAGAAAATAATACTTTTTCAGCAATTTTATCAGAGTTAACTAAGCGACCTGTTTACAATTTGGCATTACGAGGTTGGACTGTTACACATATGTTAAGGCAACTTCAAGTAAATAAAGAAATTGAAAATTTGGATCCGGAATATATAATATATACTTTCATAACTGATCAAAAAACCAGATTACATTTTTATCAGGGTTGGCCCTGGGATACAGGACTATACTTGAGATATAAATACGATAAAGACAAAAAATTAAAACCAATAGAAAGACGATACCCTTTTTATTATAAATTTTATATAACCAAATTTATTCAAGATAAAATTATTAAATTAAAAACTGATAATTATGAATTAACATCTAATTTAATGATAGATTTATTTAAAGAGAGTACAAAAATTATTAAAGAAAGATATCCTAATGCAAAATTAATTTTACTTTTATATAAAAACAAAAATTGCTCTGAACATTCCCCAATAGAGCCAACCAAAAATTTCCTAAATAAAGAAGAATATAAAAAACTTTCAGAACTCGGATTTAATATAATAAACATAGAACAAGAATCAAATAAATTATTTTGTACAAAAGAATACAAAATTGATGATTATCATCCTTCTGCAAAAATGTGGGAAGAATTTACTCCAATCCTGATAAAAAAATATAATATGTAAAAAAGCGGACTTATTACATAAGTCCGCTTTTACTTTTATTTTAAACTTCAATATATTCTTTTAATCGTTTACTTCTGTTCGGATGTCTTAGTTTTCTTAAAGCTTTAGCTTCAATTTGTCTGATACGTTCTCTGGTTACACCGAATAATTGCCCTACTTCTTCTAAAGTTCTTTGTCTTCCGTCATCCATACCGAATCTTAAACGAAGAACATCTCTTTCTCTTGAAGATAATCCGCTTAAAACTTCAGCCAGGTCTTCCCTTAAGAGTTCCTGAGCAACAGTTTTAACGGGCGCATCAGCTTCTTTATCTTCAATAAAATCACCAAGTCTTGAATCTTCTTCTTTTCCAATAGGAGTTTCAAGTGATAACGGTTCTTGTGCAACTTTAATTATTTCTCTAAGTTTTGGAACAGAAATATTCATTTCAACTGCAAGTTCTTCTTCCGTAGGTTTACGAGAAAGTTCCTGCGCTAATTTTCTTGTAACTTTTTTAAGCTTATTAATTGTTTCAACCATATGAACAGGTATTCTGATTGTTCTTGCCTGATCAGCTATTGCTCTTGTGATAGCTTGTCTAATCCACCAAGTAGCATATGTTGAGAATTTGTAACCTCTTTCATGGTCAAATTTTTCCGCTGCTCTGATTAATCCTAAGTTACCCTCTTGTATAAGGTCTAAGAATAACATGCCTCTACCGACATATTTTTTTGCGATACTTACTACAAGTCTTAAATTTGCCTGAACTAATTTTCTTTTTGCAATTACACCTGCATTACCGCCTTGTATAATTTTTTTAGCAAGATCAATTTCCTGTTCAGCTGTTAATAATTTTATTCTTCCTATTTCTCTTAAATACATTCTGACTGGGTCATCAAATGATACACCTTTTGGCAGAAGTGCATCGGTTATTGATACATCTTCATCATCTTCTTCATCAGCGATATCAGTAGAAAACAAATCTTCATTTTCCATAGTATCTATGATTTTGTTACGTTCAGAGTTTATAATAACATCCATACCGTCTCTGCTGATTGAATCAGGTTCGGTCATAAGAATAATACCGGAGGTTTCGTTTGTTTCACTCTCCATACTTTCCTCATCCTCTAACATCCCGACTACTGATAAATCTGACATTTTCTTTTTACTCATTTGTTATATTCTCCAATTATTATTTGTTTTTTAATTTTTCACGCAACTGCATTTGATATTGCATAGATTCTACATCATCATCATTTAGATTTTTAGACTTTGAAGCAAGTTCTTTTTTTTCACAATCATTTTGATATCGTTGAATCTTAGCTTTATTTTCTCTTATAACTGCTTTAAAATCACTTTCGGAAAGGTTTTTAAAGCTTTCAGCTATATATATTAAATCTGTAATTATATCCTTTAATTGATTATCCTCGGCAAATTGTCTATACAGGGCTTGTATTAAATTTTCCACTTTATTATTTACCTGATATAACAATTTGTCAATTGTCTGTTGAATAATAATTAAATTTTTATCGGTAAATTGAACATCCTTTACTATTTCTGATAAGTATTTTTTATCTGCATTGCTTTCAGTGATTAGAAACAAGGATAATAAATTTTTTTGTGCTTTTTCGCAAATATTTGAAGATTTTGTTACAATTCCTGAAAAGTCTTTATTTTCAAGAGTGTTCATCATCTTACTTCTGTTTACCTCCCTAATCATTGCTTTTTCATCGATGTTTATTCTGTCAGAAATTAACTTTATATATTCATTTTGAACTATATTATTCGGAATTTCCTCGATTAAAGGCATGATTTTTTTTACCAGTTTTAACTTATCTGTTGGAGAAAATTCCGGTTTATATTCTTTTAAAACCTGCTCAAGTTCAAAGTCTAAAAGCAATGGAGCCTTTTTTATATATTTTTTGTATTCTTCAATACCATACTCACGGATATATTCATCAGGGTCTTTGCTGTCAAAAGGAGCAACAACTCTTATTTCACAGGTATATTTATCAGATGAGAGCGAAGAATATGTTTCATCATATATTTTTAAATTACCAAGCCCAGTAAAAGCTTCTTTTATAACATCCGTGCTTCTCTGCGTAGCCTTTAGACCTGCACTGTCCGTATCAAAAGCAAGATATATTTTTCTTGATTTTGAATACTTCGCAATTAATTTAACATGATCGACTGTAAGAGCTGTTCCGCAAGATGCAACGGCATTTTTTAAACCTGCCGCCTGAGCCGATATAACATCAAAATATCCTTCCATTATTACAACAAAATCATCTTGTATCATCTTATTTTTTGCAACATCTATTCCGTATAGAATACGGCTTTTGTTGTATAAGACGGTATCCGGGGAATTTAAATATTTTGGGTTTTGATTTGCCTCTATCGCTCTTGCCCCAAAAGCTATTACCTGACCTGCTTCATCTTTTATGGGAATCATTATTCTATTGCGGAACCTATCAACGGTATCACCTTTTTCCGTTTTTACGGTAAGTCCTGATTTTTCCATGACTATTGGGGTAAATTCAGATTTAAAATGAGTTTGTAGATCTAAATACCCTTTTTTTGAGTAGCCAATTTTATATTCATCTATTATTTCTTTTGTTATGCCTCTTTTTTCAAGGTAATCACGAGCACTCTGAGCTTCGGGTAAATTTAAAAGATTATCATGAAAATAATCACAAGCCTTAGAAAGTATATCTTTAATTTCCTGCTTTTCCTCTGAATATTGCTTAGAATCCCCTTTAAATGCAGGAAGCTCAATACCGAATTGAGATGCTAAATCTTTTATTACTTCACCAAAAGATTGATTATTAATCTTCATTAAAAATGTAATGGCATCACCGCCTTCACCGCACCCAAAGCACTTAAATATACCTTTTTGCGGGCTTACACAAAATGAAGGGGTTTTTTCATTATGAAAAGGACAGCATCCCCAGTAATTAGCACCTCGTTTTTTTAACACAACACGAGATTGTACGACATCTAATATGTCTAACTTATTCCTAATCTCATCAACTGCTTCAGTGTATGTTTTATTAACCATTTACTACTTTAATCCGTTCATTTCAGCCAGTTTATACAGAAATTTGTCGCTGTTCCTCTGCATTAGAGGGGAGGGGAGAAATAACTCTTCAAATTTAATAAGAACGTATCTATCTGTCATGCCTGATACATAATCGCATGCCGTAAGCATTACCTGTTCTTTTGTTGACGACTTATATTTTTTTGTTAAATCATCACAGTAAAATTCAAAGACTTGTTTAATTACATTTTGAGCTTTATCTTCTTCAAGTTTTGCAGGCGAGTTGTTATAAACATTATCGAACATCCACGACCTTAAATTAATAAACTGCCTTTTGCATTCTTCTGACATTAATATTTTATCTTTTCCCATACTGTTTTCAACAATATCGTTTACAAGCTTTGTAAGACGTATTCTGTTAGTGGTGGAAAAGTAATCAATACTTTCCTTCGGAATATCATCAGCATTAATAATGCCCGCTCTTATAGCATCTTGTATATCATGGTTAATATAGGCAATTTTATCTGAAAATCTTACTACCTGACCTTCAAGAGTAGAAGGCAGACAGTTATAAGAATGATTTAATATCCCGTCTATAGTTTCCTGAGTTAAATTTAAATTTTCAATAAATTCCGCAACTCGGACACTTTGTTCATTGTGTCTGTAGCCGTTTGGCATAAGTTCGTTTAATACTCTTTCACCGCTGTGTCCGAATGGAGTATGCCCCAAATCATGACCGAGCGCAATAGCTTCCGTTAAATCTTCATTTAAGTCTAAAGCCCTTGATATTGTTCTTGCAATTTGAGCTACTTCTAAGGTATGCGTCATTCTTGTTCTGAAATGGTCATCATAAGGAGAGAAAAAAACTTGTGTTTTATGTTTTAACCTTCTGAATGCTTTGGAATGAAGTATCCTGTCTCTATCTCTTTGAAATTCCGTTCTTAACGGGCATGGCTCTTCATATCTTTTTCTGCCTTTTGTTTTTGAGCTGAGAGTTGCAAATTCAGACAAAAATAATTTTTCTCTTGCTTCAATTTTTTCTCTGATTGTAGAATACTTTACATCCATAATATAAACCCTATCCATTAAAATTTTATAAAAAATAAAGCTTATTTACCACATAAAAAAACAGTTTTCTTTAAATTATTTAATAAATTTTTTTATTAATGCTTGATTAATTGTTTTTTTTTATATATTATTCAAACATATAATACTTGAAAGGAAAATAAAATGTCAGTTGAATGCGCAATTTGCGGAAAAAAACCATTGAAAGCAGCAAAACTTTCATTCTCGCATAAACACAATGTATATAGACAAACTCCTAATTTACAGACCGTAAAAATTAATGATAACGGAACTATTAAAAGAGTAAAAGTTTGTACTTCTTGTTTAAGAGCAGGAAAAGTTCAACGAGCTGTTTAAAAAACAATTTTTGAGAAAAAGGGATGCAAATTGTGCATCCCTTTTTTTAATTGCGGAAAAGTTTTGAATATTTTAATGAATCTGTTACTTCTGCACTTACTTCGCCATTTAAAGCTTTTTGGTCAAGGATATCCATTGCCGTATTAACAGGCAATGGGGCTTTATAAACCCTTTTTTCCCTAAGCGCCGAATATATATCGGCGACAGACAGTATTTGCCCCAATAAGTCATTATTTTCCGCAACAGTTTTATGATGATTTCTGACTAAATTTAAAACTCTTTCATTCAAACCGGTATTTTTTAAAAGTTGATATCCGAGTTCCGCATGTAAATCCATTATTTCTTTTTCTTCGGGGGTCAACCCATACGGTTTATTTATTATTTCTTCAGGTATTAACAATTTTCCAAAATCATGAAATATACAAGCCTGTTCAAGAATTTTTTTATCATCTCTTGATAATCCCATATTATTTGCAATCATTAAAGCATATGCCGTAGTTGTTGTTAAATGAGAATCAACAATACTAAGCAAATTTTTTGTATTAATTTCTGTTAAATTATATTTTTTTAAAATATCAACCAATTCGGGATTTGAGTTAATTAAATTATGTACATAAGAAGGATTTGCAAAGACTTTTAATAATAATTTCGGGCTGTAAAGGTTTAAATTTTGAGGAACATGCTTAACTGAAGTAACTGAATACGGAGCAGTTGTATACACACCTCTATTTATTTCCGGCAAATAATAATCAGCCGCTTTTAATGTTCTTCTGACTGAATTTTTATCTGTTTGTTTTACAGAACTGCCTAAACCTGATATGCCTATATTACCAACAAAATTATTCAAACTTATTTACCTTTTAAAACCACCCTTATGATAATATAAAGTTTTTTCGTTCAAATAAATTGCCTAAATTTTAAAAATTATAACATTTCTTGACATTATTTAAAAATAAAAGAAAATATCATGTTATAAAAGTATTTAATTGTGGAATAAAAATAAAGAAATATGAGGTTATTAAGGAGATAGTAAATGTATTCAAAAGAAGAACTTGCAGAACTCATAATTAAAAATCCGGAGGAGTACAACTCATATAAAAAGACAATAGATGAAGGGCTTGACCTTACTGAATTGGATTTTTCAAATATAACACTTGAAGAAATTGATTTTTCAAAAACAGAACTTGCTGGTACTTCTTTTGTTGATTCGCATATATCAAATTGTAATTTTACCGGCAGTGACTTAAATGCTGCTGACTTTACAAGAGCTAATGTTGTAGAATGCGATTTTACGGAAAGTATTTTAAATGGTACGGATTTTAGTTATGCTACAGTTAATTATTGCAGTTTTCCTGATGCAGATATGGCTGGATGTATTGTTAAAGAAGCAGAACTTACTGATTCTGATTTCTCGGCAAGTTTAAATCTACCTGCAACAAGAGCAGATGAAACAACCATTTGGCCTGATAATGATTTACTTCCTGATGATTTTGATACTAACTACACAAAAGACAATAATGAAGAAGAGGAAGAAGAAAGCAGGATTTCAGATTATTAATATTCACACAAAGCCCCTTTCATTGAAAGGGGCTTTTTTTTGTGTATTTTTAGTATTTATTTTTCCGTTGGTATTCTCATTCCGTAGAAAGAACGAATGACAAATATAATTGCAATAACAAATAAAATAATGCCTGCTATTGGTGCAATACTCTTAAATGCAGGAGCTATTGCTATTTCCATTGCTAATAAACCAAATAAAGTAGTAAATTTAATAATAGGATTCATTGCAACTGATGAAGTATCTTTGAAGGGGTCGCCCACGGTATCACCAACAACGGTAGCATCATGAAGAGGAGTACCCTTTTCCGCCAAATCAACTTCAACAATCTTTTTAGCATTATCCCAGCATCCGCCCGCATTTGCCATAAATACAGCCTGAAATAACCCGAATATTGCTATACCTATTAAGTAACTTACAAAGAAGGATACAGGATTATTATTTTCTGCCATTGGTGCTGATAAACAAGCGAAAGCAAGTGCAAATGCAAACAGAGCTATGAATATATTAAACATACCCTTTTGAGCATATTCTGTACAGATTTTTACAACTTCTTTTGAATTATCAACATTTGCCTTTTTATCGTCACACTCACCGAGTTTAATATTTTGAGCAATGTATTTAACAGCCCTGTATGCACCCGTTGTAACCGCCTGCATTGAAGCACCCGAGAACCAATAAATAACAGCACCGCCCATTAACAAACCTAAAATTGTATATGGGTTTAAAAGGTTTAATATTGCTTCAGGTTCAATCCCCAAAGTTTCTTTAATAACAAGGATTAAAGAAAATATCATTGTAGTTGCACCAACTACCGCTGTACCGATTAAAACGGGTTTTGATGTAGCCTTAAAAGTGTTTCCTGCTCCGTCGTTTTGCTCTAGGAATTTTTTAGCAGTTTCAAAATTAGGTTCAAATCCGAACTCATTTTTAATTTCATCTGCTACATTCGGTATTTCTTCTATTAAAGATAATTCATAAACAGATTGAGCATTATCCGTAACAGGTCCGTAGCTGTCCACCGCGATTGTCACAGGTCCCATACCTAAAAATCCGAAAGCAACAAGACCAAAAGCAAATACTGATGAATATATCATAATATCAGAAGGTATATTAAGACTTGCAAAATATGCCATCGTCATTAAAGCAACGATAACAAGTCCTATCCAAAATCCCGAGAAAT
Organism: Candidatus Gastranaerophilales bacterium; assembly: GCA_947589255.1. Classification (GTDB taxonomy): domain Bacteria; phylum Cyanobacteriota; class Vampirovibrionia; order Gastranaerophilales; family Gastranaerophilaceae; genus Avigastranaerophilus. The sequence continues at coordinate 8,803 of CANQAL010000072.1, forward strand.
TACCCGATACAATACCTGATAATATCGTTAACGATGCACCGCCTTCTTTTGATGCTGTTACAACTTCAGATGTATGTTTTGCTTTCGGGCTTGTAAATACCTTTGTAAATTCAGGAATTAAAGCAGCACCTAATGTACCGCAGCTTATTATTACAGATAAAGTTAACCATAAGTTATTCGGCATATTTACCAGTAAATAACGGCTTACACTAAATGTCATTATAATTGACAAAATTGAAGTTATCCAAACAAGATTTGTTAAAGGAGCTTCAAAGTCTAAATCTTCTTTTTTAGAATACAAAACTATATTTAATATAGAGTTTATTGCATATGACACAACAGATGTAATTATCATCAAAAATCTCATTACAAAAATCCATGTCAAAAGCTGAATTTGATATTCAGGAAAAACTCCGAGCAAAATAAAACTTACAAGAGCAACACCCGTTACACCGTATGTTTCAAATCCGTCTGCCGTAGGCCCGATTGAATCTCCCGCATTATCACCGGTACAATCAGCAATAACCCCCGGGTTTCTCGGGTCATCTTCTTTTATTCCAAATTGAATTTTCATTAAATCCGAACCGATGTCCGCTATTTTTGTAAAAATACCG
>CANQAL010000073.1 GCA_947589255.1 Candidatus Gastranaerophilales bacterium
TTTGCTGCATAATCTCTAACGATTGCGTATGCTTCATCAAGTTTATCGGATGTTTTTCTTAAATCTAAAACATAAATACCGTTTCTTGCCCCGTAAATATACGGTTTCATTTTTGGGTTCCATCTTTGTGTTTGGTGACCGAAATGTACACCTGCGTCTAATAATTCAATCATTGATGCTACCGGCATCTTTTTTCTCCTTTTGTTTTACTTGTACCTCGTGAATTGCTTTCCCATCTTAACTAAGACTAAGCCGTTACTAATGTAATCTAACCTATCGGATTCACAACTCAAACAATATATTATTACAAACAAATTAAAAGTAAAATCGTTTTTTACCTTTATGCTGTAACATAAGTTAAAAATTTAAATAATTGAATATTATTTGAATTATAATTTTTACAATAAAATAACTTTTGAGGTTAGGAGAAGGAAATGAAGAAATTTTTTAAGGTATTGGGAATTACTATTATAAGCATTGTTGTGCTTTTATATTTGGCATTTTTATTTGTACTGCCGAAAGCAGTAGATTTGAATAAATTTAAACCCGATTTGCAGAAAATTGTCAAAGAACAAACCAATTTAACCATTGATTTTGATAATCCTCAAATAACCGTAACTCCGCTTTTATCGGCTGGTATTACGGCGGATAATGTTAAAATTAAACTTCCCGATAACTCGGAGGTTATAACATCGGATAATTTTAAAGCAAGAATAGCACTTCCTTCTCTGTTCCTTCTAACCGTAAAAATCCCGACCGTTGAAATTCTTAACCCCGTTATTAATATTGATATTGTTGACGGAAAAGCATTTAAAGCTGTTCAGGCCTTTGAAGAAATCTTAAATAAGAAAGAAGAAAATATTGAACAAAATCTTCAAACTGCTCAAAAACCTTTAATAGACCCTGCTTTAATAAAAGTTGTTATCCCCGGAATAAGAATTATTAACTACAGCGCAAAAGTAAATGATTTAAAAACGGGAAATTACCTGAAACTTGCCGGTGATGAACTTATTTTCGGTTACAATAACGGAAAAAGCATATCATTAAAAACAAATGCCGATTTATTCTTAAATGAAACAAAAAACATTACGGCAAATATAGATATTGATACATTTATTCCTCAGCAAAGCAAGCTGGATGAAGAAGATGATAAAGCGCAGAGAGTTGAAATTCCGTTCATAAACCCTGTTGCAATGTATATGGCATACGATTTAAAAACGAATATTGATTCTAAAATTAAAATAAGACAAAAAGAAAATTATTTGGTATCAAGAGGTTATTTAAACATTGATAACTTTACTTTAAAACTTGCAGGATTACAGCTCCCCGAGAGCAAACTGCATATTAAAACAAGAGGAACAAAAGCAGATTTAGATACCGATTTATACATAACCGAAAAAGAAAAATTATCACTTCTCGGTATGATTAAATATGCAAAAAATCCTAAAATGGATTTAAAAATCACATCTAATGAAATTCATACGGATAACGTTATAAATTTAATAAGAGCAACCCTTGATTCACTGCATATAAAACACGAATTACAACCGATTGCGGGTGAGGGCTACTTTATTGCAGATACAAATATTAAGACTGATTTTAAAAAACTTCATTCTGAGGGTAAAATTACCGTAAAAGACTGCATAATAAAAAACAAAGTAAATAAACTACAACTTGCAAAAATTAATTCAATTATATCTCTTGATAACAGTATTTTAAAATTTATTGATACAACGGTTGAAATCGCTCAAACTCTGTTTAAAATAGACGGAACTATTGATGAAAAATCAATCGCAGATATTAACGTATTTATGGAAAAAATGCCGTTATCAAAGGTATTTACAATGTTTCTGCCTTCTGAAATTAATAATACTTATGATGTTAATTCGGGATTTATTAATCTTACGGCACACATAAAAGGTGAATTAAAAAAGGCTTCAGCTGATTTAAATCTTACTTTAAATAATTTGTCATTGACCGATAAAGTAAATAAAATCAACTATTTAAATAACATTTTAACGGCTGATTTTAAAAGCAACTTCCAAAAAGTTACGGGGAATATAAAAAATTCTGATTTTAAATTAATGATGAACGGTGCAAATGTAACCTGCGACAGCTTTAATCTTGAAATCGGAGATAAAACAATAACAATACATCCCGCAAAAATCAGCATAAACAACTCATCAAATGTAGATTTTTCAGGGACAATTGAAAACTACATTAAAAATCCCGTATTTAATTTTGACGGGAACGGCAAATTAATAACCAATGATTTAAAACAACTATTAGGAAAAGACCTTGCCATATTTATAAAAAATAAAGGCGCACTTCCTATAGCATTTAATTTTGCAGGCGACAAGAAAAAACAAACATTTAAAGCCTCACTTGAAGCAAATAAAGATAACTATATCACCCCTATTGACATTAAAAATGTACAGAATTTAAATACAATACTACAAACTGTTATTGATTTTAAAGGGGACAGACTAAAAATAAAAGATACGGGATTTTTTATTAAAACAGTAACTCAAGACCCTGAAAACCCCGAAAAAACAATTACAAAACTAACTGATATCGTCAGTGTAGACGGAACCATAACCAAATTAAACACATTAAATCCCAATATAAATCTCATAAAAGTTAAAATGCCATCTGATATTGAAGGAGTAATATGTGCATTTCCTAAATCCACTTTAAAAGCAAAGGGACAAATGTTCGTACTTGGAGATTTAAAAGCCCCGAGGATTAGAGGGGAATTTAACCTTTGGGATATTTCAATCCCTGAATTGCTTATAAATGTTGAAAAAATAATGTCTAAATTTGAAGGTAAAGATTTAGATCTGGATATAAAAAATCTGAATGCCAACGGCTCAGACTACAACGTATTAATAAATGCAGATTTAAGCCCGTCTAAATACTTTACGATTAAAAACTTAAATTTGATATCTCAATTAACCGATGCCGATAAATTAATGAAAGTATCTGATTTGGCAATGAAATACGTTCCGCAATCATCAGGCGGAACTACTTCAAATAACTCCGCATCAGCAGATATCCCCGTTATTATCAGAAACGGAAATATTGATATTAAACAAATAAAAACGGGAAATATAAAATTAACCGATACAACAGGCAATATATCTTTATTAAATAATATTTTCTATGTAAATAACCTTATGACATCAGCATTTGAAGGCAAAATCAAAGGCGATGTTTCAATGAATTTAATATCAAGCGAAATAAAAGCCGTATTAAACGGCACAGGACTTAATGTAGAAAAAACACTGCTCGATACCGCAAATATGAAAGATACCCTGACGGGTAAAATGGATTTTTCAACCGATATTTCACTGAAAGGTTCAACCTATGAAGAACAAATGAAATCACTTAAAGGAAAAGTTGATTTTATAATGAAAGACGGACAACTTGGGCCGTTCGGTAAACTTGAAAACCTTATTATGGCTGAAAATATAAGAGAAAATGACTTCTTTAAATCTACAATAGGAAGTGTATTAAATTCGCTTCTATCATTTGATACAAGCCGTTATAGTGCATTAAAAGGACATTTAACCTTCGATAACGGAATAACACAAATTAATCCGATCACATCAGAAGGAAATATAATGGCAACATATATCTTTGGTGACTTTGATTTATTAAAAAATAAAATAGACATAAAATTAAGAGGAAGACTGGGTTCTCAGGTTTCAGATTCACTTGGACCTGTTGCAATGTTAAACCCTATTAATTTAATGAAAGCAACCCCCGGAATGAGCCTTGTTATGGGTAAATTATTTTTCTTATTTACGGAAGTGGTTACAGAACCCGAGATAAATCAAATTCCATCACTCGGGAAAGAAATATCAGACACGAATGCGACTAAATTTCAGGTAATTATAAGAGGGGATGTTGCAAAACCTTTGACTTTAATTAAATCATTTAAATGGCTTGTTCTTTCAACCGATATGGAAAAAGCTCAGGAATACTTAAAGTCACTGCCTCAAGATACTAAAATCCCCGAAGAATTTCAAAATCTTGTGACAATGGATAAAGAGCAGCTCAAAGAACAGGCAAAAGAAACGGCGAAAAAGAAAGTACAACAAGCCGTATCCGATTCTTTATCGGAGGAAACAAAAGCGACATTAAAAGAAACAAAAGAGGCTATTGAAGAAAATAAAGAAAATATTAATAAATTAAAATCCTTATTTAAAAATAAAGATAAGGCAAAAGAAGAAGCCAAGGCGCTTTTAAAGGAAAAAGCTCAAAAAGCTAAGGAAGATGCAATTAATGAATTGAAAAAACAGGCTGAACAAAGCTTATCAGATACTGTAACAGAAGAACCTGCAAAATAGTAAACCCTTTTCAATTAATAAAAAAAATGATATACTCGTTTCTGTAATTGAAAGGAGTTTCTATGGGAATTTTAGAATTTTGGATGATATTTATAATCATTTCAATAGCTGCAATAATTGTTGAAATATTTATTCCTACAATGTTTTGCATAAATTTTGCAATAGCAGGTGTAATAACTGCAATAGTATCAGTATTTTGGGGTACACTTCCAAACTTATTTATATTATTTGCGGTTTTATCATTATTATCAATAATATTTATCAAACCTATATTGCAAAACTTATTAAAAAAAGAACATAATGCGGATTTTGCATCACAATATATAGGGAAAGTAGTAAAGGTAATCGAACCTGTTACAACTACATCAGGAGCAGTTATGATATATGAAGAAAGATGGGAAGCAAGAGTTGAAAATGAAGCTGAACCTATTCCCGTTGATTCTGATGTAAAAATTATGAAAAATGACAGTTTAATTTTATTTGTAGAAAAAGTATAAGGAGAAAAATATGGATTTTGGTTTAATTGTAATATTTGCAATTATTGTTTTAGCAGTTGTTATAGTATTAAAGGGTGTAATTATAGTACAACAACAAGAAGCAGTTATTATACAAACATTAGGACAATATTCAAAAACATTGACAGCAGGCTTTCATTGGATTATTCCATTTATGGAAGCACCAAGATCAATGTTAAAACTGGTTAAACAAAAAACAATGGACGGCAGAACATACTCTATGCTAAGCTATTCACCCCGAATAGATTTGAGAGAAACAGTTTATGATTTTCCCCGCCAAAATGTAATTACAAAAGATAACGTAACAATCAGCATAAATGCGCTTTTATATTTCCAAATTATTGATGCAAGAAAAGCAATATATTCTATTGAAAACCTGCCTGAAGCTATTGAAAAACTTACTCAAACTAACTTAAGAAACTTGGTAGGTCAATTAGCATTAGATGAAACTCTGGTTTCTCGTGATATAATCAACGATAAATTAAGAGAAATTTTGGATAAAGCAACCGATAAATGGGGTGTAAAAGTTAACCGTGTAGAACTTCAAGATATCGTACCACCGGCATCAATCCAACAGGCAATGGAAAAAGAAAAGAAAGCTGAACAGGATAGACGTGCTACAATTCTTGAAGCTGAAGGTATTAAAAAATCAGCTATCTTAACCGCAGAAGGTGAAAAGATGGCAGCCATCAACAAAGCAGAAGGTGAAAAACAAGCTGAAATTCTTAAAGCTGAAGGTATTGCTCAGGCGAGAATTATTGAAGCAGATGCAGAAAAAGAAGCTATTTCAAGAATTATTAATGCTTTAGCAGATAAAGGCAAACCCGATCAATACTTAATTGCTATGAAGTACTTAGAAACAATGCAAGATATTACAAGGGGCGCAAACAACAAAGTTGTTTATATGCCTTATGAAGCAACAGGTATTTTAAGTTCCGTTGACGGTATCAAACAAATGTTTGATAAAAACCCCGGGATGTAATTTAAAGGTTTAAAAGAAGGGGCATTTAAGCCCCTTCTTTTTTTGTGTATTTATTTTTTCATTATATTAACTTTAAATTCAGGATGTTTTTTTAACCTGTCCTTTATTTCATCAAAAGTTAAAAATCCGCATTGAGCGCCAAAGTGTTCAACAATGGAAGCGGCAACTACAGAAGCATATTTTAATGATTTTTCAATATCACCATCGGTTTTAACCAAAGATGCAGTAAAAGCGGAAGCAAAAGCATCGCCTGCGCCGAGAGTGGAAACTACTTTTGCAGGGAACTCGCAGCACTGATAGAATTTTTTGGAATCATATGCATATACCCCGTTTTTACCGTCGGTTATAATTGTTATTCTGCCGTCGCCAAAATTAAGTTCCTTGAGCATTTTAATTACATCGGGATGAATTATATCATCTGAAAATTTTTCGGTTTTTGTATCGGGTCTTACTTCAATTTCCGTCAGCATAGAAGCTTCATCTTTATTTAAGATTATAATTTCAGCTGTTTTTAAAGTTTTAATTAAGTTCTTTTTCCCTTGTTTTATACTGCTTGTACCAAGGTTTATAGCAAGATTTACTCCATGGTCTTCAGCAAAATCCGCAACTTTATCAAGCACCTTTGTTGAATCTCCGTTTAAGGGAGCTAAATATAACCACTTTGATTTTTTTATTGCATTAAAATTAATATCATCGGTTTTTAACTTAGCATTAGCGCCTCTATGAGCCAGAACCGTTCTATCACCTTGAAAACTTGTTAATATAATTGAAAAACCTGTTTTATGCTCTTTGCTCCTAACTACATTAGAAGTATCAATACCAAAATTTCTAAGCGAACTCATCACTTTTTCGCTTTGAATTTCATCCCCTATCTTAATAATAGTGGAGGTTTTAAAACCTAACGAGGCAAAATTAGCTGCTGTATTAATTGCGCCTCCGCCAGTTTGAAAATCAAACTTATCTATTTCAATCTTCGCCCCATAGGGGTATGCCATAAACTCTTTCTTTGTTGAAACAGAACTTACGGATACTATATTTGCCGCATCTGTTTCAATAAAAGCATCTAATGTTGCACTTCCCATCGTTATAAAATCATACATAATTAATTCCTTTTCTTACATTATAACTAATTTGCCCTCGGATGAGCAAGATTATATGATTGTTTCAATCTTTCAGCCGAAACGTGTGTATATATTTGAGTATTACTTATACTGCTGTGACCTAAAAGCTCCTGAACAACCCTTAAATCTGCCCCGTTTTCAAGAAGTTTTGTTGCAAAACTGTGCCTGAATACATGCGGAGTTACGTGTTTTGGCAGTTCTATTTTATCCATAACATCTTTTATTGCTAACCTTACACTCTGAGGTTGAAGCCTGTAGCCCGTTTTATTTATAAAAACAGGCGAAGTTGATTTTTTATCATCGCTTTTAAAAATCAAATATCTTACGGTTTTTATATAATCCTCCAAAAATTTTTTAGCCCTCGCTGAAACAAGAACAATCCGTTCTTTTGCCCCTTTTCCGAAAACTTTTATTTCATTTTCGTCCAAATTCAGGTTTTCAAAATTCAAACTGCTTAATTCTGAAACACGCATGCCCGTTGCATACAATAATTCAAGAATTACCCTATTCCTGTAGCCTGCAGGTGTATCTATTTTAACATTATTTAAAACCTGTTCTATTTCATTTTCCGTCAAAAATTCCGGCAATGATTTCCCTCTTTTGGGCGAATGCACACCCTCCGCAGGATTTGCCTCAACTATTCGTTCTCTGTATAAAAACCTGTAAAAAGTTCTTAAAGATGCAATTTTTCTTGCTATTGTAGTTTTTGTATAATTAAATTGCTGAATGTAACCTAAAAATTCTCTTATAACAGAGTAGGTAACATCTTTTATGTCACGGTCATTCAGCCATATTAAAAAACTTAAAATATCAGACGTATATGCTGTTACGGTGTACTTGGAGAAGTTTTTTTCAACTTCTATATACAGTTTGAACTCTTGCAGATATTTTTTTGATAACTCATTCATAATTATAAAATTTTAGAAAATTTTTAAGAAAAAATCAACTTATGAATGTTTTTTTAGCATATGTTAAGAAAAGTTAAGATGATTGAAATCATGGCAAAATCCATGGTTACATGGGTTTCGGGGATCGCGGAATACTCATTTTTTTGTTTACTAAACAATTTGTTGTGTTCTTTAAATTCTTTTATTATAATAAATTCAGTGCTTAGATTTTTAGAAATTCTGTAAGGGAAAGATTTTCAAAAACATTATGGACAAAATTATTGAAAATTACGAAAAAATCAAAGCGCAGATTGTACCTTATAATCCAAAGATAGTAGCAGTAACAAAATACTTTGACGAAAGTCAGATAATAAAATATTATAAATTAGGCTTTAGAGATTTCGGCGAAAATCGAGTTAAAGAAGCCTTGGATAAAATCAATAAACTGCCTGATGAAATAAGACAAAACAGCAGGTTCCATCTTATAGGACATCTGCAGACAAATAAAGTTAAGCTTGCTGTCGGCAATTTTGATTTAATCCACTCCGTAGATTCATATAAACTGGCGGAATTGATTTCGGAAGAAGCATTAAAAAAGGGCATAGAGCAAAAAATTCTGTTGCAGATAAATAATGCGGGAGAAATTCAGAAGTCAGGGTTTTCGCCTGAAGGAATTAAAAAGGAATTTATAAAAATTTATAATCTGCCTTCAATAAAAGTCTTAGGTGTTATGAATATGGCACCTATAGACAGTTCGGAGGAAGAGCTTCATAAATTGTTCGGAAATATCAAACAAATATATGATGAATTACAATCTGAATTCGGAGTAGAATTAAAACAGATATCGATGGGTATGAGCAGGGACTTTAAAATAGCACTTGAAGAAGGTGCAACAATTATAAGACTTGGAAGAATACTATTTGAATAATACTTAGGAGGAAGAAAATTGGCAGTTGCAGACAAATTTAAAGGAATCATTGATTTTTTAACATCAGGATTCGACGGTAAAGATGAGAACGGCATTTATGGTGCAATGATGGGAGAAACGGATGAATATCCTACACAAGGGAATTATGCTTTAAACCCCTCATTCACTGAAGAAGAAGAAAAACCGCAAAACTCAAAAGTTATAACCCACCCGAATTTTAGAGGTTATGAAGTTATGGTTTGCGAACCTCGTTCTTATGAGGATTCTATTTCTATTGTTAAACATCTTAAAGACAGAAAAACCATAGTTTTAAATTTACATCTTTTAGATAAAGAACAAGCATTAAGAATTGTTGACTTCTTATGCGGTGCTACTCACGCACTTTCAGGCAATCAACAGAAAATAGGTGATTCTGTATTTATATTCACTCCTAATAATGTTGCACTGTCAGCAGAATCACAAAAAAGCAAATTTTTAAGAGATGCTTTGTGGAATCAACCGCAAGCTTAAGTTTTGGGGAAATAACTAAAAGAGGAACATATGTTCCTCTTTTTTATTA
>CANQAL010000074.1 GCA_947589255.1 Candidatus Gastranaerophilales bacterium
GAAAACAAAGTAAAAGCTTCAAGGCCATTTACTTATGAACTTGAAAAAGTCTTTTACAGGCTTCTGCATTCAATCCCCGAGGTTGAAGCAGCAGAAACGCATTTTAAAGAGCCAATCAATAATTACCCCGTACTGCTTCAGAATAGAGATATTAAAACAGTCGGAATGCTTATTATTACATCAAATAAAGGGCTTTCAGGTGCATTTAATGCCAATCTCGTAAGATATACCTTAAAAACCATAAAAGAATACCACGAACAAAATAAAAAATGCGAGCTGTTTATTATCGGGCAAAAAGGTTATAACGCACTTAAAAGAGCCACCGAGGAATACGATTTTAAAATAACGCAGACATATTTAAATTTCAGCGAAACTCCGACCTCCTCACAGGCACGGCTTGCCGCTTCCGATATGGCAAAGGCTTTTATTAACGGTGATATTGATTCAATGGAAATTATAACAACCCGTTTCAGAAACATGATGTCTTATTCCGTTGAAAAATGGGATATTCTTCCCCTTGATGAGATTGAAGAAGATTACACTAAAGAAGAATTTTCCGATATGGAAATTGAACCGAATATTTCCGCAATGTTATCGGAAATAGTTCCTCTATTTATATCAAGCATTATTTTTCAAGCCATGCTAGAATCTATAGCAAGTGAGTTAGCATCAAGAATGACAGCGATGTCAGCAGCTTGCAACAATGCCGAAGAAATGATTCAAAAATTAACGGTTGATTACAATAAAGCACGACAAGCAATGATAACTCAGGAAATTACCGAAATAGTCGGCGGAAGTACAGCAATTAATAAGTAATGAGTAAGACTAAAAAAATATTTTTAACTTTATTGACGGGTGCAATATCGCTCAGTGCCGTATACTATGGCGCACTTATTGCAATACCTAATGTTGTCGATTTAAATAAATATAAAGAGCAGGTTTCAAAACAAATCGAAACTCAAACGGGGTTTAAAGTATCCTGCGAAGATATCTCTTTTATGAAGAGTTTATCCCCTTATTTAAAGATTAAAATGTATCATACTATAGTTTTATACCCAGATGATGAAATATTCATAAAGCTGAAAAATGCCGATTTAAAAGTTAAGATTTTTCCGCTTATATTTAAAAAAATAGTTATTAAAGATGCAAAATTAACAAGACCGATAATCAATATAACACTTTATAAAGATTTAACGACCTCGCTTGATAAATATATTAATGCTCAAGAACCTGTTTTGGCGGGGAATTATTTCTTAAACAGCATTATATCGGATACCTTGTGCGAAAATTATAAAATTAAATTCAATGATGAATCAATTAATAAAACCTTTTATCTTGAAGGTAATGAATTAGTTTTAAAAGATATAAAATTAAACGATAAAGCACACCTCGTTTTAAAAGGGGCTTTATATGAGAATAAAACCGAATACTTAAAATACGATTTGGATTTAATTTCAACATTAACTCCCAAGAAAAAGAAATTCGCTTTCTCACCGTTTAAAGCAATATATGACTCGGATATCAAAGGCGAAATAACGGGTGTTTTAAAATACGAAAAAAACAATAACTTAATCGGAAATATCAGTATAAATAATTTATACCTAAAAGCAGAAGACACAATACTTTCAAACAATAATGCAACCGTTATATTTAAGGGCGAAGAAGCTCAAATAAAATCAGAGCTTCATACTTCTAAAACGGATATAGCAAAGCTTGAAGGAAAATATAATTACGGCAGAAAAAAATATATAGAACTAAACGCAAACGCAAAAAATGTAAATCTGAAAAACCTTTATAAATTAGTATCAGAAGTATCAAAAGGTTTAAATATCCCCAATAAATATGACGGTATCAATATAACAGGCTTAGCAAATGCAGATTTTTCAATAAGTTCTGATTTTAAAAAGCTTAAATCATCAGGAACTTGCGAAATTAAAAATACAAAAATAATCTACGAAAAACTGCCCTATAAAGTAGAAAACATAAATGCAAACATTAATTTTGCAAATAATAATATAAATATAGAAAATGCCTCATTAAAAGTTAATACAACCCCAATTAAATTAACGGGGAAAATAGATGAACACGTTAATGCGGATTTAACGGCATCATCCGAAAATTTAGACTTAAAAACAATAACCTCCATATTTTTAAAAGATAAAGAAATTCCCGTTAATATAGTAAAAGGTAAATTGGATTTTACCTCTCAAATAACGGGGAATATAGAAAAAACCTTAAATGCAAAAAATCTTATAACAATAAAAGATTTAAAAATAACCGATAAAAAAACAAATATACCGATTACTTCGGCAAAAACGACTATTAATGCGGATTTAACAAAAACAAAATATAACGGTACAATAAAATTAGAAAATTTAAAAACAATATACGATAAAAAACAAATTGAAGCTCCTGAATTTACCGTTACTTTTAACGAGAAGGATTTAAAAATCCCCGAAAATCAAATAAAAATAATAAATTCACCGATACAAATAAAAGGGGAAGTAAAAAACTATCAAACAGAACCTAAAATTAATGCGGAATTTTCAGGAAAACTATCTTCTTTTGATGCTGAAAAATTTGTATCGGAATATATAAAACAGCCTCATAAAGCGGTAGGAAACCTGCCTGTTTCAGGCACTATAACAACTCAAGGAAATAACACTCACATTAAAATGCAGTTATCTGCCGATAAAAATAACTATTTATCCTATACAGTTATAGGGGAATTATTAAATAAGCCTTCCGTTATTACATTTGACGGAGAATTAAATAATAAAACCCTTACAATAAAAGAGTTATCATTAAAAGAAAATACTCAATCAAAACAAAATAATATAAATAAAATAATAAATATATCAGGTCAGGTTATAAACCCCGCGGAGCCTGTATTAAAGAACTTAAGAGTTCAAATACCAAATACGATAACAGCCTCATCAAACTTCCTCGGCGGAGAAGATTTTTCTTTGAATGCCGATTTAACCTTGAATAACTCTATAAATAACCCATCAGTAAGCGGAAGCGCAAAAATATTTTATTACAATATAAAAAAATATCTGACATCAATAAAAAATGCCGATATTAGTTTATCTTCGCAAAATATAAGGGTAATAGCACCCGATATTCAAATAAATACATCAAAAATAAATCTGATAGCGGATATTGCACCTGAAATTAAAAATAATCTCATAATAAATAATGCTCAGTTAAACTGTTCAAATTTAGATTTAAATTCACTTTATCCGATTTTTGAAAAAAATTCCAATACACTATCAAATCAAATGCCGACAGTAAAAAAAGGAACGGCAACAATAAATAATTTTCAGGTACTTGATTTAAAAGCAAAAGATATAAGTAACGATTTTACGATTGATAAGAATATATTAAGCATAAAGAATATATCAGGCAGGGCATACGGCGGAAGTATATCGGGAAATATAAATCTGGATATACCTCATAATCATCTTGAAATTATGCTTAACGGCAAAAATATATCAATGAATGAATCACTTTATGATTTATGCAAATTAAGCGACAATATATCAGGAATGGCAGACTTTAATTCTAATTTGTCATTATTAATCGGCGACTATAATTCCGTCATAAAATCATTAAACGGAAAAGTTGATTTTAAATCCGTAAACGGAAGAATGGGAACACTTGGGAAATTTGAACACTATCTTTATGCCCAAAATATTCTATACCACGGACTTTTAAATACGACATTAAACAGAATAGCCGCTGCGCTTGAAAAAGATAATACGGCACACTATAAATATTCTGAAGGCGGAGTACTGTTCCAAAACGGATATATGATATCAAACGGAATAAAAACAACGGGCAAAGATATGAGCCTTTATGTAACAGGCAGACACAATCTTTTATCAAATCAGGCAAATTTAGATATTTACGGCAGGATATCCGATGAAATTAAAAATAAACTCGGTCAATTCGGGAACGTATCAATATCCGATTTACTTTCTTCCCCATCGCAAAAAAGAAACGATATACTAATCGTAAATAAAGAAATAATAGAAAAAATCCCCGATTTATACAATAGGGCGGGCGGAAAAACAAATACATTTAAAGTTAACATTTTCGGCGACATAAATTCCGTTAATGCTATTAACTCTTTTGTATGGATACTGCCGAAAGAAGAACCTCAGCAGATAATTGAACAGCAAGAGCAAGAAGAAAAACTCCCTGATTTCTCGGATTTACAAACCGAAAGTCTTTAGTTTTCTATATTTTCCCCGACTCCACAATTAGAATGCTCTTCAATATTAACTGGAGGCATAATTTCATCATTTATTATGTAATTGGATTTTTTATTTTTAATAAACTGTTTATTAAATTCTTCCATTTTGGAATAATTAAATTCGTTTTCCCACTTCGCAATAACCATAGTAGCAATGCAGTTGCCGATAAGGTTAACCGTAGTTCTGCCCATATCAAGAATTTGGTCAATACCAAGCAAAATAGCAACCCCGATAATAGGATAACCAAACCCCGAGAGAGTTCCCGCCAAAACAACAAGAGCAATTCTCGGCACTCCTGCGATACCTTTACTTGTAAGCATTAAAGTACCCATAATAAATAATAATTGAAGCGGTTCAAGGTTAATCCCGACAATTTGAAGCGAAAATAACATCGCAAGCGCAAGATATAATGTTGAACCGTCAAGATTAAAAGTATAGCCTGTCGGCATAACAAATCCGACAATATTTTTAGAAGCCCCGAAGCTTTCCATAACTTTCATTGCATGAGGCAGTGCCGCCTCTGAAGTAGAAGTTGTAAAAGCCAATAATGCCGGTTCTCTTATCGCACGAAGAACGGAGAACACAGACACCCCTACTATTCTGCAGGCGATATTTAATATTACAATTAAAAATAAAATCAATGCGAAATAAAGTGAGCCTATTATTTTAGCATAGTTTATCATAATACCCATACCGCTTTCGGCGATTGTATAAGATATTGCTCCAAAAACACCTATGGGTGCAAAATTCATTACAAAATGAGTAAATTTAAACATTATCTCAGAAAGCGAAGAAACCCAATTAAGTACAGGTTTTGCCTTTTCGCCCGCTGCACATATGGCAAGGGCAAAAAATATTGAAAATACAACAATCTGTAATAAATTACCCTCGGCCATGGATTTTATAATACTGTTAGGTACAATATTTACAAACATATCAGATAAAGAAGAATGAACATTCTGCGATGCCATAACAGAAACAGCATCAATCATATTTTGAGAAACAAGTCCTGTCGAAAAACCTGTGCCCGGTTTAAAAATAAGACCGACAGAAAGCCCTATAACAAGTGCAAATGATGTTGCGGCAGCAAAATATATAAATGTTTTTATGCCTAGTTTTCCAAGTGCCTTAATGTTACCGTGAGCGGCAATTCCTGTTACAACAACCGAAAACAGCAAAGGTGCTATTATCATTTTTATCATATTAAGAAAAACTTGTGCCAAAGGATGCATTTTAGAGCCGATTTCAGGATACTTCCATCCTACCAAAGTTCCCAGCACCAAACTTAAAAATATATATAATGTTAATCTTGTTGTTTTCATTAAATTGTACCTTTAACAATTATATCAAAAAAATTGCAAGAATATTTTTTTTGACATATTTTTATATATAATTTAAAAAATGATACAAAACTACATAGATATATTATTATAAATAATCTTTGAAGCCTCAACAATAAACTCTTTACCTTTGGGACTGTTATATGGCCTCCTTGCAAGGATAACAACAATATATTTTCTGCCGTTTGCGGTTCTGACTAAACCCGCATCTCCAAGCATATAGCCGATATCACCTGTTTTATGCAGTAAAATAGCTTCAGAAGGCAGTCCTGCCTGAAGCAGTCTGTTATTTTTAACATGCGAAAGATACTCTGCGATATGTCTTTTTGAAGCCTGAGAAATAATATTTGTAGTATCTATATTATAAAGCATTTTACCGAGTTCTCTTGCCGTTGTAGTGTTTGTTCCGTCTAAATCAGGGAGCCAGTTATTAATTCTGGTATTTACAAGTCCCCAAGATTTAACCGCTTTATTAACGGAAGGCATTCCGCCCATTTTTGCCATTATCATGTTAGTAGAAGAATTATCGGAGTTTTCTATCATAATTTTAGCCAGATAGTCCATACTGTGAGCTATTCCGCCTTGAGAATACTGTAATTTCCCTGACCCGGGAGCTCTGTAATAATCTTCTAAAACCATAGTATCATTTAAAGAGAACTTCCCCTGCTCGATTTCTCTGAACATTTCAATCAAAACGGGCAGTTTAATTATACTTGCGGCAGGATAAACTTCATTAGCATTTATATCAACATAGGTTCCGGAGTTATACTCCCAAACATATACGGCAGGTTGTATGGATTTATAATTCCCCGCCAGTTCCAATAATCTGTTTCTTAATCCGTTTCTTTGAGCAGTTTCTTTTACATTAATCATTAGAGGCTTTTTAAAATCTGCATCTTTTACTATATATTTGCCTAAAAATAAATCTTTATATAAGTATTCATATGTAGGGAACATCATTTTTTTATAGTCAACCCGAAGCATATTTTTAGGATTTTGAGGAAATACATCCGCCACAAAAGTTTTATACGAATACGGAAAAACATAAAACAACATAAAAAAGAAAATTGCAAAAAGAACAATATTTTTTACCATAAGGGCTTTATTTTTCTTTTTCTTAACAACTTTTTTTATCGGTCTTACTTTCCTGTAAGGAGAATTTTTAAAATAATACTGCTCGTATGCGGCAGTATACATATCAACATTTTCTCTGTATCTTGGTTCCGGCAATTTCCCCTCCTGAAAATATTATATTATATATTTAAAAAAGCAAGCAATTATGTAAACTTATGCAACAAATTGATGAGTAATTAAATACTTTGAAAATTTAAATAAATTTGCTAAAATAATAACAAACGGAAAGGGTTAATTAATGAGCAACATAATAATTTATTCGGACGGTAACAGTTCCATAATTGAAAAAATCTGCAAAGAATGTACAGATTTTGATGTAAGAATAATGAATACGGAAGAAATAAAGGATGCGGAAAAGTACAATCCCACAATAATGATACTTGATATACCTATGAATAAATTAAAAGAAATATCAATGGTAACAAAGTTCCCTGTTCCCGTGCTTGCTGTTACTGATGAAATTCCTGAAAATGTTACGGTAAGAGGAGAAGCTTTTGATTACATTATTAATCCCATTAACGAATATGAATTTAAGGTCAAATTTAAAAATTTAACTAAAATAAAAGATTTAAATGATAAAATAAACAACATTTCCACAACGGATGATTTAACGGGACTTCATAACCGTAAATTTTTATTGGAACGACTAGACTCAGAAATGTCCAGAGCAAAAAGATACAATTCACAATTGTCATGCATACTGTTTGATTTAGACTATTTTAAAACAATCAATGATATGTACGGCTATGAATGGGGCGATGTACTTTTAAAGAAAATAGCTGAAATGTTATTAAATCTGGCAAGAAAAGAAGATGTAGTAACCCGCTACGGGGATGAAGAATTTATGGTTGTGCTGCCCGATACAAGCGAAGAAAACGCATTTATCTTTGCGGAAAGATTTAGACGGGATGTAGAAAAAATGACATTTATTCCCGCCGGCGAAGATGAAAAACATCCCGTAAGAATATCAGGCGGAATTTCATCATACCCGCATTTAGAAGAAGTTGAAGAAAATGCAAATTCATTAATCAGATACGCAGAACACGCATTATATAATGCTAAAAAACGAGGCAAGAACAGAATTGTACAATTTTCGCAGGTAAATCTGGATTATTAAAATGCTGTTAGACCCTGAGAAAAAGCCCGTTTCATTTGCATTTAATAATACAGACCGATGTCAATCCAGATGCATAACCTGCAACAGCTGGAAAACATCTGCTGAAGTTATGAAAGAAGAACTTACAACTGATGAATGGAAGAAGATTTTAACAAACATTCATAACTGGATGGGGAATTATCAATTTATTCTGTCAGGCGGAGAACCTTTTATCAGAGAGGATATATTTGAGCTTGCAAAATTTGCATCAGATATGGGAGATACCGTAAATGTTGTAACAAACGGATTATCATTAGGTGATAAACTTGATAAGCTGATAAATTCAGCATTTAATAATATAACGTTTTCGCTTAATTCGGTTAAAGATCCTAAAATTCATAATATATCAAGGGGCCGGGATGATGCATTTCAAAAAACGATGTATGCACTTCAAAATCTTAATTACATAAACAAACACAATCGAGGACACCGTTGGAAAAATATATTTTTATCTACCGTAATTATGCCGACTAATTTAAGCGAAATGAAACCGATTGTTGAATTTTGCAAAACAGAAGGAATAAATGCAACATTTCAATTAATGGATAACGGGGAAGCATTTACAAGCAACATAGATAAAGCCAATCAAATATATCAACAGGCTACCAGGCAAAATGCCATAAATGCGATACAGGAATTGATAGAACTTAAGAAGGCAGGATATCCTATAAGCAACGGTTTTGAACAAATGGAAAAATTTAAACTTTTAATTAATACCCCCAAAAATATAGAAAAACTGGAATGTACAATAGGTGAAAATAATTTTTCAATAGATCCGTATGGTAATTGCAGGATATGTTTTTCAAAAGACCCGATAGGTAATTTAAAAGACAGTCTGCCACAAGATTTATGGTTCAGCGAAAAAGCAGACGAGATAAGAAAAGAAATACTAAACTGTAAAATGAAATGTAAACTTTTAAATTGTAATGTAATAGTAGAGGATAAAGAACATGCTTACTAAAAGATATACAAGCTGTGTTTGGCTGGAGTCAGGAGTGTGTTTTGATAACGGAGTATACGGATCAAATGTAAAATTGTGCTGTTATATGAGCGCCCCGGGCGGCGGCAATGTAATGATTTTTGAAAATTACAAAGGCGAAAAAATTAATTGGGATAAATTTTTTGAAATAAAACAAAAATATAGAGAAATTCAACAAAGCGGAGGTACCGTTGAAGGCTGCAAAGGTTGTGTTTTTTTGGAAGAAAAAGATTGGCCGCAGGAAAATTACATAGACAGTATTATATTTGATCATTTTACAAAATGTAA
>CANQAL010000075.1 GCA_947589255.1 Candidatus Gastranaerophilales bacterium
TAGATTATGGAAGCTAAGGCAAGACAAACAGATATAACAATGCCGGCAAGAAAATTACGCAGAGTAATAAATCTTGTTAGAGGGAAATCTGCAGCAGAAGCTTTAAGTATGTTAAAGTTTATGCCGTATTTTGCAGCCAGAGTAGTAGAAAAGAATATTACGGCGGCAATAGCAAACGCATCGGAAAAATTTGGCGGCAAGGCTGAATCATTAAAGGTTTCTGAAATATATGCAGACGAATCAAGAACATTAAAAAGAGGTAAACCGAGAGCTCAAGGCAGAATGTATGCAAGAGTTAAAAGGACATCTCATTTAACAGTTAAAGTAACAAATGAATAAAGTAAGAAGGTAAAGATATGGGACAAAAGACACATCCGACCGGATTTAGAGTAGGAATAATACAACCTTGGTTCAGCACCTGGTTTGCAAAAAAAGATTATCCTGAATTTATAGCAGAAGATGCTAAAATCAGAAGATTTGTAAAGAAAAAACTTTATGCAGCAGGGATATCAAGGATATTAATTGCAAGAAAAGCTCAGAATGTTACTGTAACTGTAGTAACGGCAAAACCCGGTGTAGTAGTAGGCAGAGGCGGTCAAGGAATAGATGAACTGAGAGCTGCAGTTGCCAAATTAATAAATAAAACAGTTACAATAGATGTAGTTGAAGTGGCAAGAGTTGATATAGATTCACAATTAGTAGCAGAATCCATAGCACTTCAACTGGAAAAACGTATAGCATTCAGAAGAGCAATGAAGCAGGCAATGCAAAGAGCAATGCGAGGCGGAGCTCAGGGTATAAAAGTTATGGTATCAGGCAGATTAGGCGGAGCCGAAATTGCAAGAAGCGAATGGGCTAAAGAAGGAAGAATACCTCTTCAAACCTTAAGAGCAAATGTAGATTACGGTTTTGCGGAAGCAGACACCATAATGGGTAAAATCGGTGTAAAAGTTTGGATATTCAAAGGGAACTTAATGCCCGGAGAAATGGCAGACCAAAACATCAAAGCTAAAAAAGCAGGTGCAAATAATTTTGAAGAAAAACCTGTCGGCGCAAGAAGAAAAAAGAGAGCATCAGCAGCACAAGTACAAGAAGTAAAAACTGATGTTACCGATGAAACAACAAATGAGTAATTAATGAATTAGGAGCGAAAAACTATCATGTTAATGCCCAAGAAGACAAAATACAGAAAGATGATGAAAGGCAGAATGAAAGGTCATGAGACCCGCGGAACTCAATTAGAGTTAGGCGGATACGGGCTTCAGGCACAAGATCCTGCTTGGATTACATCAAGACAAATAGAAGCCGCAAGAAGAGCAATGACTCGTGAAATTAAAAGAGGCGGTAATGTATGGATAAAGATATTCCCCGATAAACCGATTACAAAGAAACCGGCTGAAGTTCGTATGGGGAAGGGAAAAGGAAACCCTGAATACTGGGTAGCAGTAGTAAAACCCGGCAGAATTCTTTTCGAATTAGATTATCCGCAAAGAGAAGTAGCTGTTCATGCTCTTGAATTGGCTGCTCAAAAACTTCCAATTAGAGTTAAAATTGTTGAGAAAACAGGTGAATAACTATGAAAATAGAAGAAATACGCGAAAAATCAGAACAAGAATTAAATGAAATGGTTGTAGACTGCAAAAAACAACTGTTTGATTTAAGATTTAAAAAGTATACAAACAAATACGATAATGCTGCTGATTTAGGGAAAGCAAATTCTCAAATGAAAGAAATCAGAAAAACAATAGCAAGAGCAAAAACCGTATTAAATCAAAAGAAAACAGTGTAAAGTAAAGAGGTCGAGAAGAAATGCCTAAGAAAGAAAAACAAGGTGTTGTAGTAAGTAATAAGATGGAAAAAACAGCAGTAGTAAAAGTTGCATCTTACAATCAACATCCGAAATATAAAAAGATTATAGAAACAACAAAAAATTACAAGGCTCATGATGAACAAAATCAATGTTCAGAAGGTGATATTGTAAGAATAACGGAATCAAAGCCGATATCAGGCGGAAAGCGCTGGGTTGTTTCCGAGATTGTTGAAAAAGTAAAATAATAAGTTTCAAAGGATGAAATAAAATGATACAGCAAGAGACAAGATTACAAGTAGCAGACAATACAGGCGCAAAAGAATTGTTATGTATCCGAGTAATGGGAAGTTCAAACAAGAAATATGCGCATGTAGGTGATGTTATAATGGCTGCGGTAAAAGATGCAGCACCAAATATGACTGTAAAGAAGTCCGAAGTAGTACAAGCTGTAGTTGTAAGAACAAAAGCTGATATAAAAAGGGCAGACGGCAGTGTAATCAGATTTGATGAAAATGCGGCAGTTATAATCAATAAAGACGGTAACCCGAGAGGTACTCGTGTATTCGGACCGGTTGCCAGAGAGCTTAGAGATAAAAACTTTATGAAGATTATTTCTCTTGCTCCGGAAGTAATATAGGAGACGAACGATGAGAAACACAAAACCGGTTGAAAAACACCCAATACATGTTAAAAGCGGAGATAAAGTTGTCGTTACTTCAGGTAAAGACAAAGGTAAAGTAAGTTCCGTAAAAAAAGTTATTACAGCTGAAAATAAAGTTGTTGTTGAAGGCTTAAATATGGTAACTAAAGCACAAAAGGCACAAGGCGGAAACCAAGGCGGTTTAATAAAAGTTGAAGCTGCAATGGATTCATCTAAAGTAATGCTTTATTGCCCTGCTTGTGAAAAAGCAACAAGAATAAAGTATGATGTTGTAGATAACAAAAAAGTCCGTGTTTGTAAAAAATGCGGTGAGAAGTTAGACTAGCGGATTTTACGAAAGGGTACCGGCAGAGCCGGTTTCAAGTTGGATATAATATAAATAAATTAAACCAAAATTGAAGGTGCCTTGCACCACCAAAGACAGTAAAATCCAAGACAATAAAAATTAATATAATGCAGAATAAATAAGTATGGGCAATCCGAGAGGGGTTGCATTCTACGAAAGGATAAGAAAATGACAGTAGTAACAAAAAACCTTAAAGACAAATACAATGAAGAAGTAAAAAATGTTCTTCAAGAAGAATTTAAGTATGAAAATGTTCATCAAATCCCAAAATTAAGCAAAATTGTTTTAAATATGGGTGTTGGTGAAGCATGTCATAACTCAAAACTCGCTGAAGCAATCGTTAATCAATTAACAAAGATTGCAGGTCAAAAGGCCTTATCAACCAAAGCAAAAAAATCAATAGCTGCATTTAAGTTAAGAGAAGGCATGCCTGTTGGTGCAATGGTTACATTAAGAGGCGAAAGAATGTATGATTTTCTTCAAAAACTAATATGTGTAGTTCTTCCGAGAATTCGTGACTTTAGAGGTGTAAGCACAAAAAGTTTTGACGGTAGAGGCAACTATACATTAGGATTAAAAGAACAATCATTGTTCCCTGAAATTTCATACGATGAATTGGATGCAGTTCACGGAATGAATGTTTCAATAATAACGACAGCTAATACGGATGAAGAAGCAAGAGCTTTATTAAGAGCGCTTGGAATGCCATTTAAGAAATAAAAAGGAGTAATCACGTGGCTAAAAAATCAATGATAGATAAAGAGCTGAAAAGAGAAGCATTAGCGGCAAAAGGAAAATATCCGAGAGTAAGACTTCATAACAGATGTTCAATCTGCGGACGTCCGCACGGGTTCCACAGAGACTTCGGTATTTGCAGAATATGCTTAAGAAAAATGGCTCATCAAGGTTTATTGCCCGGTGTAGTTAAAGCAAGTTGGTAACGAAATTCCGGACGGATGAAATCCGGTAAGCGAAAGCCGAAATGAGGACAGCCAAAGGCGAACGAATGACAGGCTTGAGCGAAAAGGAATTTCAAGAGGCGATTTTACGACAGGGCAAAGCCCGAAGTGAACTGCTTGCCCGAGAGACAGCAAAATCCAAGGAGCCAGGCAGCGATAGTTTTAAAGTCGTCGCTACGACCGAACGAACGACAGGCTTGAGCGAAAAGGAATTTCAAGCCCCGCAGAGCGGGTTTCAAGTTTGGCTCAAATATAATAAGTTAGTCCAACTTGAACGGTGCCGCTGCACCCTCGAAAGAAAGCAAAATCCAAGCCCCGCAGAGCGGGTTTCAAGTCAGGCTCAAATATAATAAATCAACCAACAACAAAGCTTTTCTATACTGCCGAATAAATTTCAGTAAGTAGTAAAAAGTAAAGGAAAATAAAAAAATGAACACAGATCCTATAGCAGATATGCTGACAAGAATAAGAAACGCAAACATGGTTTCTTTAAATGAAGTAGATATGCCAAGTTCAAAATTAAAAGTAGAATTAGCAAAATTATTAAAATCAGAAGGTTATGTTGAAGACTATGCAGTAGTCGACAAAGAAAACAGCAGTTTTAAAACCTTAAAAATCACATTAAAATATGATGAAAAATCAAAACCGGTAATTTCAAACCTTCAAAGAGTATCAAGACCGGGTTTAAGAAATTATTGTAAAGCAAAAGATATACCTCAAGTATTAGGCGGTATGGGTATAGCAATAATATCAACAAGTAAAGGCTTATTAACCGACAGAAAAGCAAAAAAAGAGAACGTCGGTGGTGAAGTTCTTTGCTATGTATGGTAGTAAACAGTGAATTAAGTAGTAAATAATATAATTGGAGATAAAGAAATGTCACGTATAGGCAAATTACCGATAGAAATACCACAAGGTGTTGAGGTAACAATAAATGGACAAACGGTTACGGCAAAAGGTCCTTTAGGCACAGAGACCGTTAATGTTCGTTCTGAAATAAAAGTAGAAAAACAAGAAAACAAAGTTGTTTTAACAAGAGATAATGACGACAGAAAATCCCGTTCATTACACGGATTATCAAGAACTTTGGTAGCAAATGCAATAAACGGTGTTAAAACAGGATTTACAAAAAAACTTGAAATCGTAGGTGTAGGTTATCGTGCAGCAATGCAGGGTAATACATTAAACTTAGCTTTGGGTTATTCACATCCTATAGATATCAAAGCTCCTGAAGGAATAAAAATAGCAGTTGACCAAAATACAAAGATAACTATTTCAGGTGCTAATAAACAATTAGTAGGCGATATTGCAGCATTAATCAGAAGCAAGAGACCGCCTGAAGTTTATAAAGGCAAAGGTATTAAATACGAAGGCGAACACATCAGAAGAAAAGCCGGTAAGACAGGTAAGAAGTAGAGAAATTCTGTACGGATAATATCCGGTTAGCGAAAGCCGAAGTGAGTACAGCCGAAGGTGAGCGAACGACAGGCTTGAGCGAAAAGAATTTCAAGTCCCGCAGAGCCGGTTTCAAGTTGGGCTCAAATATAAATAAGTAAATTCAACTTGAAAGGTGCCGCTGCACCATCGAGAGAAAGCAAAATCCAAGACAGCCGGCAGAGCCTATTCCAAGTTGGGCTCAAATATAAATAAGTAAATTCAACTTAAAAGGTGCTGCTGCACCCTCGAGAGAAAGCAAAATTCAAGCCCCGCAGAGCCGGTTCATATATAGGCTCAAATATCAATAAGTAGAACTAATAAAATAGCCAATATAGACCCTTACATAAGTAAGAAAGTCTGGGTGAAAGGAAAGAGAAATGATTAAACAAGTAAACAAAAAAGAAGCAACACAAAAAAGACACAGAAGATTAAGAGCAAAATTAACAGGTACAACAGAATCACCACGTTTAGCCGTTTATAGAAGCACAAAACACATTTATGCTCAAATTATAGACGATGTAAAAGGTGTAACAATCGTTTCAGCATCTTCAATAGATAAAGATATGAGAAAAGATTTAACTCATGGCGGAAACATTGAAAGTGCAAAAGCCGTAGGAGAAGCTATTGCAAAGAAAGCTTTAAAAGCAGGTGTTAAAGATGTTGTATTTGACAGAGGCGGATTTTTATACCACGGCAGAGTAGCAGCTTTAGCTGAAGCTGCAAGAGAAGCAGGTTTAAATTTCTAATTTTTTTAAATTGTATTATTAAAAGAAGAAAGTATAAAAACTTTCTTCTTTTAATATTTTTCAATTTCTTCTGCTAAAGGTTTTGATAGTAATTCCCAAGCTTTTTCATTAGGGTGGTAGCCGTCATCTATTGTGTATTTTTTATCATACAAGTTTTCATTTGTTAATTCTCTTGTAGAGATAACTTTTATTCCGATTTTTTCTAATTTGTTAAAAAATTCATTTTCTTCTTCAATTACATTTTTGTCTTGATAATATTCAAATACAATATACTTAATATTTGGGTAATGTTTTTTAATTTCAAAATAACTTTGTGAAACTATGTTATATAACTCATCATATCTTTCTTTATTTGATTTGTTTTGATATTTTTTTGCAATATATCTATATGTAAAAGAACGGAATAATAACTTATGAAAAAAATTATATTTTTTAATTTGCAGTTTGTTATCTTTCATTTCATAAGTAAGGTATGGTTCAATATCAAGATAATAATCCATTACGGAAAACAATCTGTTTCTATGGTCTCTAATATAGGTATAAACTGCATATTCGGGTGGCATTTCAGATTTTTCATCAATAATTTTATATAATAAGGGATTATTAATAAGGTAATAAGTATGTTGAGCACCCCAACCCCAGTATGCAAAATTAAATACAGTTCTGTTGGTATAATATGAAATATTTTTTTGTAATCCGGTTTCATTAAATAACCAAGTGTAAGAATCTCCAAATAGAATAATAGGTGGTTTTCTCCCCCCCCCCGGCTATACAATTCAGTGAAGGTTGTGCGAATATGGGGTTTAGATAATGTTTATATTCCAGGAAATATTTATACACATTTGTGGTTGTATTGTCTGTAGGACGAATTATATTATAAGTTTTATATTTGACATTATGGTCAATGGTAACATTATTTTTAATGCATTCATTTTTGTAATGTTGGAAAATAATTTGAAAATATATATAATCAGCTAAAGCAAATATTAATAAAAATGAAAAAATGTTAATAGAAGTCCATTTTAAAAAGTTTTTCATATTTTATAAACCTCAGAATTTTTAATCTCAAAAATTTCTACATTTTTTAAGTATTCTTCTTTAAAATGCAGGGTGTCAACGGAAGTTATAATTGTTTGAGTTTCATTTCCAATCGCATCTAAAAGGAAATTTTGCCTTAAATCATCAAGTTCAGCCAGAACATCATCAAGAAGTAAAATTGCATTAGTATTGATTTTTTCTTTAATAAGTTCAAGTTCTGCCAGTTTTAAAGAGAGTACAACGGTTCTTTGCTGACCTTGCGAGGCATATTTTTTTGCATCATTGTTATTAATATAGAATGAAACATCATCCCTATGTGCGCCTATAACTGATTGCGCCCTTATTATTTCTTCTTGTTTTTTCTCCTCAAGTTTTTGTTTAAAGTTTTCTAAAATGTATTCATTATTAAAAGGGAATTTTTCGCTGCAAGCAACATCACCGATAATAGAGGAGTTATAAAAAATTGTTAAGTCCTCGCTGTTTGAAATTTGCTTGTGTTTAGATTTTGCTATTTTTTGAAGTTCATATAAAAAATTTAATCTGATGAAAATTAAATTACTTCCCGTAACGGCAAGCTGTTCATTCCAGATATCAAGCATAGCTGTATCTGCCGTCATATTGCCTTTTAAGTTTTTTAAATAGTTATTTTTTTGAGTTTTAATTTTGTTATATTTAGAAAGTCTTTCAATATAAGCGGGGAAGATTTGGCTTATTGCGTTATCAAGCCATTTTCTGCGGTCATCGGGTGAACCTCGAAGTAACAGGAGATCATTAACGGTAAAGCAAACCGCTGAGATATTACTTATAAACTCGGAGGATTTATTTTTATTAAGCCCGTTAACTTTAAGTTTTTTTCTGCTTGGAGGATTAATTAAAATATCTAAATCAATATCAATATCAAATTTTTTAATTTCGGCATTGATATTACAGAAATTTTCGCCCCATTTAATAAGTTCAGAATCTGAATTGCACCTGAATGAATTTAGTGCCGAAAGATAATAAACCGCTTCAAGCAGGTTAGTTTTGCCCTGAGCATTTTTGCCTATAAATAGGATTTTATCGGAATTAAAGTTTAATTCAATATCGTTGTAATTTCTAAAATTTTTCAGTTTAAGTTTTTTAATGAACATAAAGAAATTATAGCAAAAATTAAGCATAAAAGTTAAAAATCTGATATTATAATTGTAAAAGGTAAAAAAATGAATAAAAAAGACATTATCGAAATAGGGGAAAGCTTATATAATAAAGGTTTAACTGTTGGGACATCGGGGAATATAAGTATCCGAACAGAAGAAGGGATTTATATAACAGCTTCAGGGACTGTATTAGGTAGTCTAAAAGAAGATGATATAGTTTTAATAGATTTTGAAGGTCAAGAATTTGAAAATAAAAAAGCATCTTCAGAGAAAATGCTTCATGTTGAAATATATAAACAAAGAAACGATGTAAAAGCAATAATACACACACATCCCGAGTATTTAACATCGTTTGCGGTTTGTCATAAAACATTAAATGCTCCGATAATGTCAGAGAATATAATATAT
This sequence comes from Candidatus Gastranaerophilales bacterium, assembly GCA_947589255.1. Classification (GTDB taxonomy): domain Bacteria; phylum Cyanobacteriota; class Vampirovibrionia; order Gastranaerophilales; family Gastranaerophilaceae; genus Avigastranaerophilus. The sequence goes on from CANQAL010000075.1 coordinate 8,542, forward strand.
TTTGAAGATATCCCTGTAGCAGAATATGCAATGCCTTCATCAAAACAGCTTGTTGAAAATACTGTTAAATATCTTAAGAATAGAGATGTTGTAATGATGGCAAATCATGGTGTAATTGCAGTCGGAAAAGATTTAACTGATGCTTATTTAAAGCTTGAAACAGCGGAATATTATGCAAAAGTGATATTAAATACACAAATAATAGGTAATCCGCAGGAATTATCCGAAAAAGATGTTCAGGATTTAATTAATTTAAAAAATCAAAAAAATAAAAATTAAAGTTTTTATGCAAAATGCCGATATATGTAATAAAATAAATCGGAGTGTAAAATTGTATAATAATATCAATACCGGAAATAATATACCGCATTCAGGTACAAATCAAACTTTTGAAAATAATGCATTTAATAAATTAACGGCATTTGAAAATAAAAATAAGAATTCTGATTTAAAA
>CANQAL010000076.1 GCA_947589255.1 Candidatus Gastranaerophilales bacterium
AAAGGGATTTTTTATTTTATACCTTTGCAAGTTCCTGATTTTTTGCTTCTACTCTTTTATTTGCTGCGCTTATTAAACCTGCAAATAAAGGATGAGGTCTTTCGGGTCTTGATTTAAATTCGGGGTGGAACTGGCATGCTACAAACCAATCGTTTTTAGGTAATTCTACCATTTCGCATAACATTCCGTCAGGGGAAAGTCCTGAAAATACTAAGCCTGCATCTGCTATTTGCTTGCGGTATTCGTTATTTACTTCGTATCTGTGGCGGTGACGTTCAAATATTACATTTGTGCCGTATGCTTTTTCTGCTTTTGTACCTTTTGCTATATGACATTCATATTTGCCTAATCTCATTGTTCCGCCGTAGCCTTCTACGTGTTTTTGTTCAACCATTAAATCTATAACGGGATACGGAGTATTTTCATTAAATTCCATTGAATTTGCATCTTTTAAGCCTACAACATTTCTTGCATATTCAATAACAGCGCATTGCATACCCAAGCATAAGCCCAAGAACGGAAGGTTATTTTCTCTTGCGTATCTTATTACGTTTAATTTACCTTCAATTCCTCTAATGCCAAAGCCCCCGGGGACTACCAGCGCATCAACATCAGCTAATGCTTCTTTTGCTTTTTCATATTCAATGCAGTCTTCGGAGTTTATCCATTTAATATCAATTTGTGCATCGTTATAATAGCCTGCATGTTTTAAGGATTCAACAACTGAGATATATGCATCTGATAGTTTTGTATATTTCCCTGCAATGGCTACTTTTATTGTCTTTTTAGGATTTTTTATTTTGTAAACAAGATTTTTCCAAGAGTCTAAGTCGGGTTTTACATCCTGCATAAATAATCTTTGAAGTACAACCCCTGCAAGATTTTGTTCTTCTAATGCAAGAGGAACTTCATAAATACTTTTCATATCACGGCATTCAATGATGGCATCCTTCGGTACAGAGCAGAACAGCGCAAGTTTTTCTTTTTCTTTTTTCGGAATAGGCTTTGCAGTTCTGCAAACAAGTATTTCAGGCTGTATTCCGTAGCTTCTTAAGTTTGTTACACTGTGCTGGGAAGGTTTTGTTTTTAATTCGCCAGAGGTCGGAAGGTAGGGTAAAAGTGTTACGTGGATTGATATACTGTTCCCGAACCCTGTTTCCGAGCGGAATTGTCTTATTGCTTCAATAAACGGCAAACTCTCTATGTCACCGATAGTTCCGCCGATTTCAGCTATTATGAAATCAGGCTTGAATTGCTGAGTTGCCTTTTTTATTCTTGATTTTATTTCGTTTGTTATATGAGGAATTGTTTGAACGGTTGCGCCTAAATAATCTCCTCTTCTTTCTTTATTTATAACTGTTTGATAAATACTTCCCGAGGTAACATTATTTATTTGTCCTAAATTTGTATCGGTAAATCTTTCATAATGTCCTAAATCTAAATCTGTTTCAGCTCCGTCATCGGTTACAAAAACCTCACCATGCTGGAATGGGCTCATTGTACCGGGGTCTACGTTAATATAGGGGTCAAATTTTTGGATTACTACATTAAACCCTCTTGCCTTTAACAGTCTGCCTAAGGATGCGGCAACTATTCCTTTCCCCAATGATGATACAACACCGCCCGTTACAAATATATATTTAGTACTCATTTTTTCCTCTATTCGTTAATTTATCTTCGGCACTCTGAAGAATCCGTTCTCTTCATACGGAGCATTCGCCATTAATTCTTCTTTTGTCTGTTCGTATTTAACTTCATCTTCCCGCATTACATTATATACGGGGATAGCATGGGGCATAGGCTCTACCCCTGTAGTATCAACTTCATTCATTTGCTCTACGTATTTTAATATTTCGCCCAGCTGTTTTGAATATTTTTCCGTTTCTTCTTCCGTAAGTTTTAATCTTGCAAGTTTTGCAACATGCTCTACGTCTTTTGTTCCTATCATGCTTTTTCTCCAAAGTATATTTATAATTTTAGCATAAGCAATTTTCTTTTTTCAATTTAGCAATATTTTATATTTTTGTCTGCATTTTGTTTTTTTATTTCTTCAATATTATTTGAATTAATTTCTTTTATATCTTCATATTTTCTTTGTTGTTGTGCATATAATGCCGAATCATAAAGTGCATGTTCAATGTTATTTTCTTTTGCAAATTTTTCAATGTAATCCATCAACATATATACGTGCGGTGATATGTTATTTATGTTGCGGTTTGCATAAGTGTATTCAATATCAACTATTATGCTTTTAATGTCAAATTGTTTTATTTTGTTCAAAAATTCAGAGACTTCTTCAAATGTATCATTTATTCCCGGGATGATTATATATTTTACTTTTAAATTTAATTCATTGTCAGAGTTTAAAATTTTACGGTAATGTTTTATATTATCCCATACTTTGTTTGATTTGTCTGTTCTTTTTATTTTTTTATATGTTTCTTTATCGGCAGAATCGGGAGATATAACAACTGTTACGGCTCCTTTTTTTAATCCGTCATATATTGCTCTGCTGAACAATATTCCTGACGAATGTATTCTTACCCTGGAACCTGCTTTTATAAATAACTTTAATAAGCTTTCAAATTCCTTTAATATTGTAGGTTCTCCGCCTTGAAAGGTTATTTCTCCATTGTTCTTAAATTTTCCCAGTTTAATTAATTCTTTTATTGCAGGTAATATATTATTTTTTTGTTTTGGTTTATTTCTCTGAACTCCGCAATAAATACAGTTTGAGTTACATTGGCTCCAATGGTCAAAATTAATATAGGATATGTAATCTTCATCATCCCAATCTTCTTCCCGTAAATTATAACATCCTTCACAAAACTTTAAATCAAGTGTTTTTTGATGTTTTCTGTGCCGTCTTTTTATTTCAAAAATTTCATCCCAATTAATTTTATTATTTTCGTACTTCTCCAGTATCGGGAGCATTCCTTTATTAAATTCTCTTGATAAACAACAGGCTTGAACGGAATCTACATTTATTGATATTCCATGTTCTATTAAATGACAACTTTTATATTTCATATTGAAATAACCTTTTTTAAAATTATACAATAAAAAAACCTCTCTTTTTACAGAGAGGTTTTTTGAATTTAATTATTTATTTTTTGCAATCGCACTTGGGAGCACAATCACATTTTGGATCGCAATTGCAGTCTTTACTGCAATCACATTTCGGTCCGCAGTTACAATCTTTACCGCATTTGCATTCATTTTTGCAGTTGCATTTGGGTGAACATGTACAATCAACACCGCATTTACAGCATGCTTTCTTATCTTTAACTTTGATTGTTAACATATTTGTTTTATCGCCGTATAATGAAAATTTAACTTTTCCTATATGTTTTACTGTAATTAAACCTTTAATATCGGTTGTTTGTACTGATGAAGGTTTATATGTGTATTTGTGGAAGTATTTATCAGTATCATTTAAAAGAAGAATTGTTCTTTCTTTAAAAAACGGTTTATTTAGAGTATATTCATTGTTTGTAAATTGCGAAATTTTTACGATTTTTGCATTAGGGAATAATTTTTGTAACTCTTTTTCGCATAACGGAGTTTCAACAAATTTTTTAGATTTTGTATTATAGCTGATTTTGTAATATTTTAAACCTGCATTATCAACACCGATAAGCTGTCCGTCTTTAATAAATTCAAAATTAGATTTTAATGCAATCGCAAGTTTTCCGTTTCCATAGTAGTATTCGGAATAATTCCCTGAGCCTTCCGTTGTTTTCTTTGTTAATATTATTCTGCCGTCTGCCATTCCTGCGGTTGCCCACGTTTTTGTTTTCGGCATATATACTGCCTGATAATTTGCATATAATCCTTCAATGTCACAAGCATTTGCTATGCAGGAAAAACATAGTGTAAGGACTAATGTGAATAATCCTGTTAAAACTTTTTTCATACTTCACTCCTGTTTTTTATCTCTAAAAACAAGCTGATTATAGCATATTGCAAAATCATAAACAAATATTTTTGTTTTTAATGTATAATATTTCAAGGGCGGTTTAGAGGTATTTTATGACAGCTGAAACACTTATTAATAATAAATTTTCGTTTTCGTTTAAAAAAAATAATATAGATGAAATGTTTCATAATCTTACGGAAAACCCTGTCGGATGTGAAAAAAAAGATTTCAGGCTGATGCTAAGCACTATTTATCAGCTGGTTGAAGATGAATTTGCTTCAACTTTTCAAAATTCAAGTAATGTTATTAAAAATACGGATTTTCATATAATTAAAGACTCGGGGAAAATAGAAGTTTTTGTTACTCCTACAAATAATTTTGATTTTTATTTGAAGTCAAAAGGCTCTATGTTCAGATTTTCCTCAGTCGCATACGGGGTTGAAGAAAATGGTGCGGTAGTTGAAAAAATAGGATATAAAATCCCTTTAGACCTTATTTGGGAATATTTTTCGGGTTTTGATTGTATTATTGATAATCCGTCAGTATCTGAATCTTTCCAAATTTTAAACGTACTTACCCAGTTTGTAAAAAAAGTAGTTGAAAAACTTTATTTTCTTCCGAAAGTTAATAAAACGGATAAGTTCTTTTCAATAAACTATGAGATGTTTGCCATAAATGATTTATTGCAAAGTTCAATTGATGAGGTTTATTCTCTTAATTTTTCAAAAATTTCCAATATAAAAAATATTGCGGATATTTTAATTGAAAACTACTTAAATTATTTAATTTTCAGCTTCCTTAAATTTAAAGCATACAGATTTAAAGAAATAGTATCTTCAATATACTTTTTAAAACCCGTAAATAATAAAAGATATATCCGCTCATTGGATTTGGCGGATGCAATCAGCGAATGGCTGGATGAAATTTATATAGGTAAATACCCCGTCAGCCCTCAACTGGATATTGAAAAACTTGAAGAGGATAAATTTGTTTTAACAATATCCGTTAAAGCTAATGATAAAAAATTAAATGAAAAAGAACCCGCAAAACCGCTCCTTGAAATATATAAAAACGGTACATACTGGGGATATCAAAGCAGTTATCTGGTTAATATCGTTGAAAAACAGCTGAATTATGCACTGAGGTATTATAAAGAACTGGAAACTCTATTTGAAGATGAGGAAAATTTAAAATTATTCTTATCATTAAATGATGTTTATAAATTAATGATACATACCGCTTATTACCTTAATAAAGCGGGGATTAATATAAACTTCCCGCCAAATTTCGGCAATATTGTCGTCCCAAGAGCTTCTATTAATGCCAAAATTAAGACCTCAAGAGAACAGGATGTTGCTGATATATTAAACGGAAAGGGCGGAAATATTAGCTTAGCGGGAATTTTTGATTTTTCTTTCCAAGTTTCAATCGGGGATGAAAAAATTTCCGTTGAGGAGTTTGAAAAACTTATAAAAGATGCCAACGGAATTATAGAGTTTAAAAACAAGTATATTTTAATAGATCAAAATGAAGCGCAAGCAATAATAAATAAATTAAAAAATCCGAAAATCGATAAAATAAGCAGGATGGAAATGCTCCATGCCGCATTTTCGGGGCATTTGAATGAGTATGAATTTGATTATGACGAGGCATTTGCAAATATTGTAAAAGATATAGGCAAAACAGTGGAAGTAACACCGCCTGAAGGCTTAAACGGAGTATTAAGACCGTATCAGGTGGGCGGGTTGAAATGGCTTTATACAAATACAACAAAAGGGTTTGGCTCTTGTATTGCGGATGATATGGGGCTTGGTAAAACAATTCAGGTGATAAGCTTAATGCTTAAACTTAAAGAGGAAGGAAAGTTAAAGGCACCGATTTTGGTTATTTGTCCTACAACACTTATGGGGAACTGGATTAAAGAGCTGAATATGTTTGCCCCATCTTTAAAAGCGAGCGCATACCATGGCCCTGAAAGAGAACTTGACCTGAAAGCCGATGTTATAATTACAACTTTTGCAATATTAAGAATTGATATAGAAGAAGTTAAAAAACATGAGTGGGGCATGGTGGTTGTTGACGAGGCTCAAAATATTAAAAACCCCGACACCTCTCAAACAACAGCTGTTAAGTCATTAAAATCAGACATAAAAATAGCAATGACGGGTACTCCCGTTGAAAATAAATTAACAGAACTCTGGAGTATATTTGATTTTATAAACAAAGGATATTTAGGTTCAATAAGGGATTTTCAAAAATGTTATGCTATCCCCATTGAAAGATTTAAACAGTACGATCAGGCTGATAAACTTAAACTTTCAATATCTCCGTTTGTTTTAAGACGATTAAAAACCGATAAAACAATTATTGACGATTTGCCCGAAAAAATGGTGCTTGATGAATATTGTTACTTAACAAAAACTCAGGCAGCTTTGTATGAAAGAACTCTGAATACTTTAATGACGGATATTTCAGGCCAAAAGGGCATAAACAGACGAGGAATTATATTTAAACTCATAACAGCTTTAAAACAAATCTGTAACCATCCGTTCCAATATTTAAAATACGGAGAAATGACAAAGGATGTATCAGGGAAAACCGAGAAATTTATATCTCTGCTTTCTCAAATTTTGGAAAATGATGAAAAGGTAATTGCATTTACTCAATATAAAGAAATGGGGAATATTCTTTCAACTATTATTCAAAATGAATTAAATGTAACCCCTCTGTTTTTCCACGGTTCATTAAATACAAATCAAAGGCAGGCAATGCTTAATGAGTTTGAAACAAATCCCGAACAAAAAATAATGCTTTTATCATTAAAAGCGGGCGGAACGGGTTTAAACCTAACCTCGGCAACCAATGTAATTCATTATGACTTATGGTGGAATCCTGCCGTTGAAGAACAGGCAACAGACAGAAGCTACCGCATAGGTCAGGATAAAAATGTTATGGTGCACAGGCTTGTTACTTTAGGAACTTTTGAAGAAAAAATTGACGAAATGATAAAACAGAAAAAAGAACTTGTTAACCTTGCCGTATTTGAAGGCGAAAAGGTTATAACGGAACTTTCCGATGAAGAAATTTATAATATATTTAGCCTCGGAAATTAAACTTCATGCCGTAAATAAATTTATATTTGTAATATAATCAAATTAACGAAATTAATTTTATATAAAAAACAGGAGGTAATAATGCAAATTACACAAGAAATCGAAAATCAATGCTGTGTAAAAAGAGGTGTAAAAGGCATACCTGCTCCAATTCCGCAAGAAGGCGAATGGACAAAATGCAAAGAGATTAAAGATATATCAGGTTTAACTCACGGATGCGGGTGCTGTGCGCCTCAACAGGGTACCTGTAAATTAACTTTAAATGTTAAAGAAGGTGTTATTCAAGAAGCTTTGGTAGAAACAATCGGATGTTCGGGCATGACACATTCGGCTGCTATGGCAGGCGAAATCCTTCCCGGAAAAACCATTCTTGAAGCTTTAAATACAGACCTTGTTTGTGATGCAATTAACGTAGCAATGAGAGAATTATTCTTACAAATAGTATACGGCAGAACACAAACAGCATTCTCGGAAGGCGGACTTCCTGTAGGCGCAGGTTTAGAAGACCTCGGTAAAGGTTTATGCTCAATGGTAGGTACGATACACTCAACAAAACAAAAAGGTGTAAGATATCTTTCTTTAACTGAAGGCTATATCTTAGAACTCGGTTTAGATAAAAATGATGAAGTTATCGGGTATAAATTCGTAAACTTAGGTAAGGTTATGGATGCAATTAAAAAAGGAGTTGACCCGAAAGAAGCTTATGAAAAGAATATCGGAACATACGGCAGATTTGCCGATGCGGTTAAAACTATAGACCCTCGTAAGCAATAATGGAAATAAAAACAAATAAAAGTAGAACTAATTAAAAAGGAAATAAAGATATGGCAAAATTTGAAGGACAGGACAGACGTGAAAAATCCTTAGCAAAAGCCCTCGATAAGTACGGATTTAAGTCTTTGGACGAAGCTAACGAATTATGTTTGTCAAAAGGAATAAATGTAGATGAAATAGTAAAAGGCATTCAGCCGATTGCATTTGATAATGCCTCTTGGGCATATACACTGGGATGTGCCATTGCAATAAAAAAAGGTATAAAGAATGCGGCAGATGCAGCTGAAGCTATCGGAGAGGGGTTGCAAGCGTTTGCAGTTCCGGGGTCAGTAGGTGATACGAGAAAAGTAGGCTTAGGTCACGGTAACTTAGGTGCAATGTTATTAAGAGAAGAAACAAAATGTTTCTGTTTCTTAGCAGGTCACGAATCATTTGCGGCTGCTGAAGGCGCTATTGGTATTGCAAGAAATGCAAATAAAGTAAGAAAAGAGCCTTTAAGAGTTATTTTAAACGGTTTAGGTAAAGATGCAGCTTATGTAATTTCAAGAATAAACGGCTTTACGCATGTTGAAACCGAATATAACTATAAAACAGGTGAATTAAAAGTTGTAAAAGAGACACCGTTCTCAGAAGGAGAAAGAGCAAAAGTAAAATGCTACGGTGCAGATGATGTATCAGAAGGTGTTGCAATTATGATAAAAGAAGGTGTTGATGTATCTATAACAGGTAACTCAACGAACCCGACAAGATTTCAACATCCCGTTGCCGGAACATATAAGAAATGGGCAATCGAAAACGGAAGAAAATACTTCTCAGTAGCATCAGGCGGAGGAACAGGAAGAACACTTCACCCCGATAATGTTGCAGCAGGCCCTGCAAGCTACGGTATGACTGATACAATGGGCAGAATGCACAGTGATGCGCAATTTGCAGGTTCATCCTCCGTTCCGGCGCACGTTGAAATGATGGGTGTAATCGGAATGGGTAATAACCCGATGGTAGGTGCAACGGTTGCTGTTGCTGTTGCTGTTGAAAAGGCTATGGCG
>CANQAL010000077.1 GCA_947589255.1 Candidatus Gastranaerophilales bacterium
ATTTCGTTACTTTCTGTTAAGAGAACATTATAAATATCCGCTAATGAATTTTGTTTCATATTAGGGCATATAACAGACTCTTTAATAAGTATAAATTCTTTACCCCAATTATTTAACTTGCTGTCACGATTAAGTCTTTGAACAACACCTTTTTCGGTAGCAATAATAAATTCTTTGTTATCTGATTTTTTTGCAAATTCCATAATTTCTTTAGTTGAGCCTACAAAATCCGCTAATTTTGAAACTTCGCCGTGGCATTCGGGGTGCGCTAATATAAGAGCATTAGGGTGTTCTTTTCTTGCTTTAATCATATCTTCGGTGGTGATTCTTAAGTGAGTCGGGCAGTATCCGTTATAGGTTATTACTTCAACATTCTTAAGTTTGTATTCAACCCATTTGCCAAGGTAGGTATCAGGAACAAACAAAACTTTCGGTTCATTTAAGCTTTTTACGACAGAAACCGCATTTGAACTTGTTACGCAGATATCAGATTCCGCTTTAACTTCTGCAGTTGAATTAATATAGCATACAACGGGGATATTCGGATGTTGTGACTTGAATTTCCTTAAATTTTCAACATCTATCATATCTGCCATAAGGCAACCCGAGCGCATATTAGGAAGTAATACTTTTTTATCCGGCGATAATATTTTTGCGCTTTGTGCCATAAAATAAACACCTGCAAACACTATAATATCCGCATTCGTATTTGCTGCCATTCTGCTTAAATAAAGAGAATCTCCGACAAAATCAGATACTTCATCAATTTCGCACTCTTGGTAGCAGTGCGTAAGAATTATTGCATTTTTCTCTTTTTTAAGTCGTTTGATTTCCTCAATAATATTCATTTAAGCCTTATTCTCCCTTGTTGTATATTTAAGTATAACGGGAAGTTAAAGTCAAGCAATTACAGGTTATACAATAAGCCAATTAAGAATACGGTTTGCTATATAATCAAAAGAATTAATTTCTTCAAGCCTTTTAGGTTCAATATTTTTTGAATAAATAAGTATCGGAACCTGCTCTCTTGTATGGTCTGTGCCTGCTACAGTCGGGTCGCACCCATGGTCTGCCGTAATTATTAGAAGATCATCATCCGTCATATTTTCAATAAATTTTGGTATATATGTATCTATTTCTTCTATAGCTTTTGCGTAGCCTATTGCATCATTTCTGTGACCGTAGAGCATATCCGTATCAACAAGATTTGTAAATATAAATTCTTTGTCAAAACTGTCTATATTATATTTTTTTGTTTTTAATTCCTTCAAATTCAGTTCATTTTTTATAGCTTTTAGAGTTAATTCAAGCCCTTCCGTATTTCCTCCCGTATGGATTGCGTGTGAAATGCCTTTACCTACAAAAATATCCTCAATTTTACCTATTCCTAAAACAGCTCCGTTATTTTTTAAAATTATATCGCAAGCCGAGTCCTTAAACGGTTCTACTGAATAATCCCTTCTGTATTTACCTATTCTTACTGGTTTACCGTTTTCCATTTTATATGGGCGAGCTATTACACGAGATACATTGTATTCATCGGTTAATATTTCTCTTGCAATTTCGCAGTATTTATAAAGTGTTTCAAGCGGAATAACATCTATATCAACTGCAATTTGAAATACACTGTCTGCACTTGTATAAATTATGGGGAATTTTGTCTTGGAGTGTTCAAGGTGTAAATCTTCAATTACTTTTGTTCCTGATGCGGGGTAATTTGCAAGAATGCCTCCGCACTTTGTTTTTTCTATAAATTTATTTATCAATTCATCGGGAAAGCCATGAGGGTATACCTTGAAAGGGTTATCCAATATTAACCCCATCATTTCCCAGTGACCTGTTGTTGTGTCTTTACCTTTAGAGGTTTCTTTCATTATTCCGTATTGAGCAATGGCATTAGGATTTTTATTTATGCCTTTTATATCTGCAAGATTGCCTATACCGAATTTATAAAGATTTGGACAGTTAAGACCGCCATTAGCTTTTGCAACATTTTGCACGGTATTACATTCTGGTGTGTCGCCATAATCTTTGCAATCAGGCATTGCACCTATTCCCATTGAATCTATTACTATAACTATTGCTCGTTTCATAAACTCCCCTTGCTTTTTTGTATATTATAACCTAAGCAATAAAAAAAGTTCCTTTTACAGAACTTTTTAACAAATCCCTAGTCTCTCTCTTTTGATTAATCATTTTTTAAATTAATATCTAACCTTAAAATTTCCTTTTATCTCCACCCTTAGAACTTCACCATCACTCCTTCCCGTATGCTGTTTCTCCCCTGTGTTTTATATAGTATGACCAGCGAATAACTTATACAAGGTTAAGTTTATTAATTATTTTTTACAATCGACCATGCCCCTAGAAACAAGTCTTTAAAATAATTTTTACATTCGTTAATATTACAAAATCCTTATTTTTTAACATTTTTTCTATTGACAGTGTCATGTTCTTTATTTGTTTATATCTTAAAACATGCACTAAATTTGTAGTAAATTTTTTATGTTACGGGCATGAAATCATGCTTAAAGATTTATAAGCATGTCAATTAAACTTTTAGTCAGAGGATATTTTGTAACTTTCTCTGCATGGATAAACATAGGCGCAGGGTTTGCTTCAATAAAAACATATTCACCGTTTTTATTTAATCTTATATCTATTCCTGAATACTTTAATTTTAAAATTTTCATTACTTTATAACAATCATTAATAACTTTTTGGGGAAGTTCGATTTTTGTTAATTGTGCATTTTCATCTTCTCTGAAATCAACAGTATTTGAATTGATTTTTACTGCAAAAATATCATTTTTAAAGGCATATACTCTTATATCATCACCGTCAATATATTCTTGAAATTGAGCCGGCACTAGTTTTAAAGATTGCAGTCTTGTTTTTGTTATATTTTTTTTAGTGAGTTTTTCTGTATATGCCCCGCCTAATATCGGTTTAACAATTATTTCACCGTTATTTTGTTCAAAAAATTCTTCAATTGTATTTTTATCATTAGTAATTAATGTTCTTGGAATCCTTATGTTATTTTCTTTCATCAAATGAAGTGCATATGCTTTTTTTTGATGAATTTCAAAAGCTTCCATTGAATTTACCCAATTTGTTTTTAATGAATAAAAAAGACTGTAGAGTGCTGATTTTCTTTCTCTGTAGAGAATATCAGTCATAAAATCATCATTTTCAATTTTTTCAAATTTAATTCCGTTAAAATTGCGCCAATAAACACTTTTAATATCTTTAAAATTAATTTTTTTATTTTTAATTTTTAGATATCCTTCGTTATTTTTATCAGGATTCCATTTAATTAACAGGTTTTCAGGGTATAGACTTGTATCAAGAAAACAATAATCTTCTTGCAGTTTTTTTAATTTACATGAAACAAGTTCAGAATGAGTATCTTTATTATCGCCTAATATTATTATCATTATAGATTTATGTAATCATATGTAGTATTTTCTGTCAATATTAAGAAAAATTAACATTTTTTTTGATATTCCTAAAGTTTTTTTTAATTTTGTCGATAAAAAATATATAAATTTGTAGACAATTAATATAGAAAGAGGAAATTATATGGGTATTAACAGAATTCCGTTTGTTAAATTTGGTAATTTTAATAAACCGGTAAATAACAATAAACCAAAACTTGAAGAAGAGTCAAAAAATATAAAGAATTTTCCAAAAGAGGATGTTTATACAACACAAGCATTAGGTGAAGAAGGCGGAAGCAGATATCCTAACATATCTAAATTTTAGTTAAATAACAATTTATAAAATAATTTGATATAATTTACCTATAGAAATATAGGTAAATTATGTTATTCAGATTTTTAACATCGGGTGAATCTCACGGAAAATGCTTAACTGCTATTGTAGAAGGAATGCCCTCGGGAGTTGCTGTAGATATTAATTTTATCAATAATGAACTTGCACGTCGTCAAATCGGCTATGGCAGGGGCAGGAGAATGAAAATAGAAAAAGATACCGCTGTAATTCTGGCAGGGGTTAGGCATGGAATAACTACGGGTGCGCCTATTTGCATTCAAATAGAAAATAAAGACTGGGAAAATTGGAAAATTCCTATGTTTGCGGGTCCTGTTGAGTTAAATGAAGAAAATTTAAAATTAATTGATGAGAAAAAAATAACAAATGTTCGTCCCGGGCATGCTGATTATGCAGGGGCTTTAAAGTATAACCATACTGATGTTCGCAATATCTTAGAGCGCTCAAGTGCAAGAGAAACAGCCGCAAGAGTTGCAGTGGGCGCTATAGCTAAATGTTTATTAAAGCAATTCGATATTGAAGGAATTTCTTATGTTACTAAAATTGGTAATGCTCTTGCTGATGAGGTTGAAAATCCTTTTAATTATGTTGACAATATTGAAAATTCAGAACTTCGGGTTTTATCACAAAACGATTTTGAAAAAATGAAATCTGAAATTGATAATGCTAAAACAAATGGCGATACAATAGGCGGAAGTTTTAAAGTTATATATAAAAATGTTCCAGTCGGTTTAGGCTCGCATGTTCATTGGGATAGGAAATTAGACGGTATGCTTGCTCAAGCAGTTATGAGTATTCAGGCGGTTAAATCCGTTGAAATCGGCTTAGGCTCAAAAGCTGCTCAATTGACAGGATCTAATACCCATGATGAAATTTTTGTTAAAGACGGCAGATACATAAGAAAAACGAATAATGCAGGCGGTATTGAAGGAGGAATATCAAATGGGGAAGATATTATTGTATCTGCTTCAATGAAAGCAATTCCGACTATGATTAAACCTTTAAACTCTGTTGCATTAGATACAAAAGAAAATGTTTCCGCTCATTTTGAAAGGTCTGATGTTTGTGCGGTGCCTGCTTGCGCAGTTGTGGCAGAAGCTATGTGCGCCATTATCTTAGCTGATTCAATGATGGAAAAATTTTCGCATGATTCTCTTGACGAGATGAAAATCAATTATAAAAACTATCTTAAAAGAATTTCCGAAAGGTAATTTATGAATATTGCTTTAATCGGGATGATGGGTTCAGGAAAATCTACTGTGGCAAAGCTTCTTGCCAATCAATTACAGAACTTTGCTTTTGTTGATACGGATGAAGAAATAATTAAATCTCAAAAAATATCAATAAACGAAATTTTTAAAAAGTACGGTGAAAATACATTCAGGACTATAGAAGCCGAGCAACTAAGGGAAATATTAAAAAAAGACAATCAGGTAATTGCAACGGGCGGAGGAATTGTAATTTCCGAGGATAACCTTAATAATCTTTTAAATAGTTCTGTTTTGATATATTTAAAAGCGGATAAAGATGAGCTATATAACAGAGTTAAAAATAATAAGGAACGCCCATTATTAAATGACTGCGATATAAAAGAGAAAATTATAAATTTACTCGACAAAAGAGAAGAAAAATATAAAAAAGCTCACTTTACAATAGATACAACAAATAAAACACCTGATATAATTGTTAAAGAAATTTTAGAGAAAATATATGGAAAAAATTGAAGTTAAAATAAATCCCGTGGGTGAAAGTTCGTACCCGATTTTTATCGGGAAAAACTTGTTAAATAATTTATATGATATAATTCAAAAATTTACAAAAGCATCAAGGTTTCTTATTGTAACAAATGACACTGTATTTTCTCACTACGGAGAAATTATAAAAAATGAGAATGCTCAATTTATAATTTTACCTGATGGTGAAATATATAAGAATATGGATACATTGCAAAGAATTTTGAATAAATGCATGGAATTAAATTTAGAGCGCAAGGATGCCATAATAGCACTTGGTGGCGGTGTTATTGGTGATATGGCAGGTTTTGCCGCTTCTATATACAGAAGAGGAATTGATTTTGTACAAGTACCTACTACTCTTTTAGCAATGGTCGATTCATCAGTGGGCGGAAAAGTTGCGGTTAACCATTCTTCAGGTAAAAATATGATTGGTGCTTTTTATCAGCCAAAAGCGGTAATTGCTGATACTAATACCTTATCAACTCTTGACGATAGGCAATTTAAAAGCGGGCTGGGTGAAATCTTAAAATATGCTTTTATTGAAAAAAACTGTGCTTGTCAGAGTGATTTTAATTTTCTTGAATTTTTGGAAAATCACAAAAATGATATTTTATTAAAAAATACGGATGTTACAGAAAAAATGATAAAAATATGCTGTTCTTTAAAGGCATCTGTTGTTAATAAAGATGAGAAGGAAAAGGGATTAAGAGCAATTTTAAATTTCGGGCATACATTTGCTCATGCAATAGAAAAGCTAACGGGATATGAAAAATATACTCATGGCGAAGCTGTATCAATCGGAATGACAATGATTTTTAATGTTGCCCTCAAGCTAAATTTTATTTCTTATGATTATTATAACAGGTGTATTAACTTAATAAATGATTATTCTCTTGTTAATACATATTCGGAAGAATTTTTGCCTGAAGACTTTTACAATGCTATGCTTTCAGATAAAAAAACATCTGGCGGCAGAATAAATTTTGTTATTCCGACAGGGGAAAGAGAAGTTGAAATAATAAATAATATTGATAAAAATATTGTATTAGAGGGTATTTAATAGTTGTACAGATAAAAAGGGGTTTATATGAAGATATTACTATCAAATGATGACGGAGTAATGGCAGAAGGCATAAAGGCATTAACCGTAGAATTGAGTAAAGAGCATGAAGTATATGTAATTGCTCCCGATAGAGAAAGAAGTGCTGCGGGGCATTCTCTGACCCTTCATACCCCGATAAGAGTTGAAGAATTAGACTCAAAATTCGGAGCAAAAAGAATATGGATAACAAGCGGGACCCCGGGGGACTGCGTTAAAATAGGTATTAATGCAATATTAAGCGATGAAGAAAAGCCTGATTTAATAATTTCAGGTATTAACCACGGCCCCAATTTAGGGTCTGACATATTATACTCAGGGACAGTAAGCTGCGCAATGGAAGGAGCTATGATGGGTTACCCCAGTATAGCTGTATCGCTTGCAAGTATGTCCTCAGAACCCGAGTTATTTAAAAATGTTGCTTCATTTATGGCAAAATTTGTTCATAAAGTAAAAGAATTTAATTTTCCTAAAAAAACGATATTAAATATTAATGTACCGGGGTTAATGCCCGAAGACTTAGCAGGTGTTGCCATAACCAGGCTCGGAGGTAAAATGTTTACTGATGAATACGATAAAAGAGTTGACCCAAGGGGCAAAGTCTATTACTGGATGGCAGGCGAACTTATTAAACAGTGCGAAAATGATGACTCTGATATTAATGCACTAAGGTGGAATAAAGTTTCAATTACTCCTATTACATTTGAAATGACACTTGAAAAAGTCATGCCCGAGCTTGAAAGTGTTCTGTGCAAAGGTGGAATTTCCGACTGGCAGTAGTTAGTATTGCCCCAGATTTTTAATATGTTCAATTTTAGGATTATTTAATCCGATTATTGCTATGCCGTCAAATCGGAACGATTTACATTTTAAATCCGTTTGAGAAAGATAAGCTGATATTGCCTTATGAATTTTTTGAATTTTTAAATTGTTAATCGCTTCAAAAGGATGCCCAAAATTAAGATTTGTTCTTGTTTTAACCTCGATAAATACAAGAGTATCTTTTTCTTTTGCAATAATATCAATTTCGGCATTTTTAGAATAATGCCAGTTTCTTTCTATTATAGTATATCCGCAATCTAAAAGATATTTGCAGGCAGTGTCTTCGCCCTGTTTACCTTTTTCTATGTTGTTCTTAATCATAGTTTGATTATATCAAAATTTTATGATAAAAATGAAATGTTATGAAAAATACTCAAAAAACAATATTTATAACGGGAGCATCATCAGGCATCGGCAGAGAAACTGCGAAAATTCTGGCGGAGAAAGGAAACAAAGTTTTTGCGGGAATAAGAAGAAAAACCGATAAAGAAGAACTTGCCAAATTGAATAAAAATATTATTCCCGTTTATATTGATGTTCAAATTTCTTCAAGCATTGATAAGGCTTTTTGGTATGTTATAAAACAAACGGATAAAATTGATGTTTTAATAAATAATGCAGGCATTGTTGAGGCATGTCCCGTAGAATGCATAAATATAGACAGGCTTAAAGAACAGTTTGAAGTTAATACTTTTGGTGCGCTTGCGGTTACTCAAAAATTTTTACCCCTGCTTTCAGGCTCAAGGGTTATTAATATAAGTTCTGATGCCTCAACAGGACTGTTCCCTTATATTTCTGCTTATTGTGCATCAAAAAGAGCTATGGATATATTATTTAATTCTTTTTATCTTGAAAATAAGGATAATATTAAGGTCATATCTATAAAACCCGCATCAATAAAAACTCCCATTTGGAATAAATCAGCTAAAAGGGCAAGAAAATATTTTGAAGGTGTTAATGAAATAATTAGACAAAAGTACGAAAAAGATTTACTTATCTTGGAAAAAAATGCACTGGATAATAATATAAAGGGTCTTGATGTTAGTATCGTTGTTAATGCAATAGTAAAAGCAATACAATCAAAAAATCCGAAAGCTTCTTATAATGTAGGTTTTGATGCAGTTATTGCAGATTGGGTTTCTAAACTCCCGATTGATTTAAGTAATCTGTTAATAAAATCAAGATTAAAAATATAGCCACATGTATTATTGATTATTTTTTTTATATTCTGTTTCATATTCATATGAAAAAAATAATTGTAATTATAGTATTAATAACTTTTGGAATTTTGTTTTGGTTTTTGTATCAAAAACTTGCATTTTTAAATATTTTGGTTAAGTTTGATGATTTAGAACCGTTTGAAAAACA
>CANQAL010000078.1 GCA_947589255.1 Candidatus Gastranaerophilales bacterium
GACAATGTTCGAACTTTTTAAAATGTATTAAAACCCTTGTAAACACGATGCAAGAACCCAAAAATCTTTTAATTTTAGAAAAATTTTCAGCATTTAATATAAAGTTTTAATTATACACGCTCGTATAAAATAAATATGTATATTTATTTTATTTCTTTACTTACAAAAGCAAAGTTATTATATAATCAAAATATAAACGGACTTTGAAAATTAAATATCGGGGCAAGCCTACATTTCAAAAGAACATCGGCACAACATCAACACTTCGATTTCGGTCGATAGTTCCGAATGAAAGGAGGTCAATTATGGACGAATTCAATTTGAGTTTATTATTACTTTTGTTGATTTTATACATAATAAAAAGCGGCACCCAACGCAAGCGTTAAGTGCCACTTCGATTTCTTAAGTAGGTTACGGTAGTTCCAGCTACCGCCCCGATGTTTTTATTATAACCGATAGTTGACAATTTTTCAACCCTTACAAAACAAAAAAGGTGTATTTTAAGAATTTTTTATGACAAATTTATAACTAATAACCTAGCTCTGCTCGGTGAGTTCTCGTCTCTATAACAAAAAAGAATAAGTATTACCTACTTATTCTTTTATTAATGGGCATGAAGAGACTGTCTTACTCGTTCGCATTTAACGGCCTTCCGTGCCGAATGCTCTTCGCATCCGTCACCTTCAGCCTCAGCTCACTCGCGCTCGAACTAATAACCGAGCTCCGCTCGGTGAGTTCTCGTCTCTATAACAAAAAAGAATAAGTATTAACTACTTATTCTTTTATTAATGGGCATGAAGAGACTCGAACTCCCACGCTTGCGCACCAGTTCCTAAGACTGGCGTGTCTACCATTTCACCACATGCCCGCGGAATGAATTAAATTTAACATAATATATATCTACAGTCAAACATGAACTTGGGGGGATTCGAACCCCCGACCAATTGATTAAGAGTCAACTGCTCTACCAGCTGAGCTACAAGTCCAATTCATAAAATGATTATAATATAAACAAAAATTTTATTGCAATATATAATTTGTTATTATATAATTCAGATGTTAGTTTAATTTACATTTTAAAATGGAGAAAAAAATGAAAAAGATTTTAGCTATGTTTGCTGTATTTTTCATGATGACTGCTCTTAATCCTGCAAATGCAGATGTTTATGCAGATGTACCTGCTGATTATTGGGCAAACACAGAAATTACAGCAGTCGTTAATGACGGCATTTTATCTTTAGATGGTAAATCATTCTTACCGGAACAAGATGTATCAAGATCAGATTTTAACTCAGCATTATTAAGAACATTAGGACACAGACAAACAGCATTATCTGATGCTAATCCGTTCAGTGATGTTGAAAGTTCAAGAGCTGATTATTACGACATCTTATTATCTTCAAAATTAGGTTTAATCTACGGTTATAATGACGGTACATTTAAACCTGACAGAATTATGACTAAAACAGAAGCAGCTTCTGTAATCAGCCATATTACAAAAGATTTTAAAGGTAATACAAAATCTTTAAATCCGTTTAAAGACAAAAATGAAATTCCTGCTTGGGGTACTCGTCAATTTGCAAAAACTGTTGACTTGGGTGTTTATGTAAACTACCCTGACGCAGATGAATTATTACCAAACAAAAACTTAAACAGAGCTGAAGCAGCTGTTTTATTATATAAATTAAAACAACAAATCAGTTCAGTTAAAACAGAATATATAAGCCAAGAAGCTCTATTATCAACAGAACACTTAAATGTTACAAGAAGAGCTGACGTTAATGAAGTTCAAGTTACAAATACAAGAAAAATTGTTTTAGCTGATAATATTATTAAAGGATACTTCTATTCCGATTTTTCATCAGAAGGTGCTAATGTAGGTGATACAGTTACATTTACAGCTAAATATGATGTATATACAGAAGAAGGTACTTTAGTAATTCCTGCAGGAACAACAATGAATGCAACAATTACAAGTATTGAACCTAAAAAATGGTGGAATAAAAACGATAAAGTTACTGTAGAATTTGATAAAATGACATTACCTTCAGGTATTTGCACACCATTTAAAGCTGAAGTATTAAACCATAACGGTATATTAACCGAAAACAGATGGGCAAAACCTCTCGGTTATACAGTTGGTGGTGCTTTAATAGGCGGCGGTATCGGTGTTGCAGCCGGCAGTGCTAAACATCACGGTCATCGTCATTACGGAGAAGGTGTTGCTATCGGTGCTCCTGTTGGTGCAGGTGTTGGTTTACTTACAGGTTTAACTACACCGGGCAGAACTTATAAAGCTCACGAAGGTCAATATGTTTGGTTAAAATTAACTCAAGATTTATCTGTTCCTAACTAGTAAGTTAATTTTAATACTAAATTTAAAATCGCTTGAAGAATACTTCAAGCGATTTTTTTATAATACTTGAAATATAAATATGTTCTTGCTAGTATTTAAGTAAGAAATACAATAGTTTAAAGGTGGTGAATATAGATGCCTGAAGTCAGAGTTGGCGATAACGAAAGTATAGAAAGCGCTTTAAAAAGATTTAAGAAAAAAATTCAAAAAGCAGGAATACTTTCTGAAATAAAACGTCGTGAACGTTATGAAAAACCGAGTGTAAAGAGAAAACGCAAATCTGAAGCAGCTCGTAAAAGAAGAGTATAAATAAAAAAGAGAACCTAAAAAGTTCTCTTTTTTTTATTTAACACCAAAACCAAATAATTTAAAAAAGTTTTTAATGAAGTTTAATATATTGCCTTTTCTTCTTGCAATTACATGCCCGTTAGCATCTTCAATTGTATCAGGAAGCAGCGGTTTATTATCTGTTGATATAATATCTAAAGAATGATTATTTTGGTAAATCGGTACTTCTGACGATTTAGTATTCATGGCTCTTCTTTGAGTTTCAAGAATATCATCATAGTTTAAAGTGTATTTATTTCCCTTTTCAATAATCGAGCGGTCTAATCTTGGTATTTTTTGAGAGTTTGCGGGAACATTTTCTGCCGGTACTGTTTTTGCTTCAGGCAAAGCTTTAGGAGCCTCTATAGGTTTTTGTTCAAGCAATTTTGGCTCTGTTGATACTTTAACAGGAGCATCATCATGTAAAGGTAGTGCAAGTCTTTCATCTGCAACAGGTGTTTGCGATGGTTCAACATTTGTCACCTTTTTACCCCATTTAGGAAGTTTTTCTTTTAGCCCTGAGAATATACCCGACAATTTAGGCATTTTTATTGATAAATTTTTAAATCCTGCTGATATATTTTTAGGTGCATCTTTAATACATTTTCCCATAGCTTGAAAAACATTCATATTCTTAGCATTTTCAACCCCTGATGCTTTTAATGCAGATTTAGCGCCCACGGCAGAAACACCAAGAGTAAAAGTACCTGACCCCATACTTTGCCAAGCATTTCTTGCTTGTTCATCTGTTTTAGCTGTTGCTTGTTTATAAATACCTTTTCCTATTTGGAATGCGCCTGCCGCTGCACCTGCCGCAACAAATAAAGGAGCCGCTGCCCCGCCCGTTAATGCTATTAATGCCGCAGCGCCTGCTACTGATAAAGCAGTTAAGAGAATATTCTTAGGTGATGAAAACATTGTTTTAACGGGAGCTATAAGTCCTTTGCCAAAGTTTTTTATTTTTTCTTTAAAACTGATTTTTCCGTCATCTTTTCCGTCCGGGGTATTTGCAGAAGGAGTATAACTATCTTTTTGTGTTTTAGGAATCGTCCCATATTGTTTTTTAGGACCTGATTTCATAACAGATAATATCAATGCTCTATTATCCATTAAATTATTTTGAACTCTAAACAAATCCTGCATAGTTATCCCTGTTAATTTTAGTGATATATATATAAAAAAATTTTTAACATTAAAATTGACTTAATGTTAAAAATTATATTAATAAATTGTTATAATTCTAATTTGTCGTTTTAGGAAATGCTTTATAATAAATTTCTTTTATCTTTTCTTTATCGTCAACGAAGTTACCGTCTTTATCAAGTTTAGTTACATCATTTGAGCTTAAGAATATACATCCTCTTTTTTTGATTTCGGGATTATCTATCATTTCTTTAATAACAGAAACAGGGATTTTAGTTCGATTTTCAGCATCTTTAAAAGATTTAAATTTAAATACATTTCCTTTTGCGGTAACTGCATATATAATGAATAACTCATGAAGATTTTGTGCATCTTTAAGATTTGTATCAATATCAGAAGCCTTAACAAATTTATACCCGTCAACATCCGGAACAATTCCGCCTAAACAGTTAGATATTTCCCAAGGTTTTATCCATAATTTATTTGCAGCTTCAGTTATACCCGAATACAATTTATAATTTCCGTCCTCATCGATTGCGTATATTTCATGACCTTTTTGTTTTTTGTCCGGTAATTCCTGTTTTTTTGGCCCTTTTAATTCATTAATTTTTTCTGCCATTTTTAGTTTATCTAAAGTTAAATTTAAATTATCATCAATAACATCAACATCTGAAGCTTTTATACAGAAATATTTTGATCTGCTTGCGGGTTCTCCGTTCAATTTTTTTTCTATGGTTATAGGACTAATACTCAGTTTTTGTCTAATTTCATCAATATATTTAAATTTTCTGTAAAATCCGTTAACATCTACAATATAAATATCATCATTTTTATAATTAGCTTTAATGAGATTATAAAGTTTAGATTTATCAACTGCTGTTTTACCGTCAGCCCTTTTTGTTTCAATATCAGATGCATAAACGCAGTAACCGTCTTCAAGATTGTAATTTGAACTTTCCAAATGTTTTTTTAATGCAGCATTACTTATATTCAAAGCCTTGGAGGCTTCAAGTATAGAATTATACCGTTTATAGTCATTATTATCTTTTATAATATAAACAGGAATACCCTTTGGTTTTTTATCTGAATTAACAGATTTTACTTTTTGTGCGGGATTTAAAACAGCAACTGCCTCTTGTAATTTTTGCTGATTAACTCCTATAAATTGTCCGTTTTTATCTCTAACCTCAATATCCTTTGCACTAATACATACGTGCCCTTTTACGGTTTTTGTCACTCCGTTTATATTATTTATTATATTAGGATATTGAACACCTAAATGCTCAGCAGCTGATTTTTTTGAAAGATATTTTTTATAATTCCCTGATTTATCAATAACATATACTTGTTTTTCTCCGTTTCTTTTACTCAAGTAATCATTAAGTTCTTTAGCTATTTGAGCAATCTTTTCTTCGTTTAATGATTTAGTCCCGTCTTGATTTTTTATTTCGACATCTTGAGCTAATACCGCAGCATATTCTCCTGCATATTTTGAGTAGCCTGATAAGCAATTTGAAATTATCGAAGTACTTAAACCTGTTTCTTTTGCTGCAGATTTACATTTATCAAACTTTTTTATTTGTTTTTTTGCATTAATTAAATAAAAAATTCTTTCGTTTCTTTGTCGTTTTTTATTATTTAATACTTTTTTTGCTTCATTTATTTTCTCAACGTCAATATAAGTATTGCCGTTTTCATCATTAACTTCTAAATCATCTGCGTATAAAAATACATAACCTTTATAGTACTTTAATTTCCCATTTAAATTATTTGATATATAAGTGTTGTATAATCCGAGTTTGTCGCTTGCTTCTTTACCAGAGGAAAATTTTGTGTAGTTACCGTCTTTATCGACCGAATATATTTGTTTTGTTCTTTTTGTTTTTTTATACTTTAATACTTTTTTTATCTTATCAGTATCAACATGTATTTTTCCGTTTTCATCCTTAGTTTCTATATCTTTTGCATATAAAAATACATAACCGTTAGTGTAAATTAATTTCCCGTTTAAATTTTTAGATATATAAGTCTTGTCTATATTGAGTTCTTCGCTTGCTTCTTTAAGAGATGAAAATTTTCTGTAGTTCCCGTCTTTATCAACAGCATATATTTGTATTGTTTTTTTCCTTTTTTCAGGGTTATTTGGGTCTTCATCCGCATATTTCAAAGTGTATCCGTATAGGGTCTTTCTTCTTCCGCACATATAGTCATATATATTTTGCTTATGAACTCCTAATATTTTCGCAGCATCCACGACTGAAGGATATTCTACCGGATTTCCGTCTTTATCCGTGCCGATTATAGGAGTGCTTTTGCCTTTAAAATTTATATTAAAGGCAGATTTTGGAACTTTGAATTTATAAATATTACTTTTTATTGTAGAAAAATTAACTCTCAAAACACAATATCCTTATATTATTCCTTAATTGTATAATAAAAAAAGATTTTAGAGTGAATATATTAATTTTCTATTCCGAATTTTTCTTCAATTAAAGATTGTATTTTGTCTTCATCTTCAACAAAGTTGCCGTTTTCATCAAGCTTCATTACCTGAGCGGAAGTTAAAAACATAGACCCGTTGATTATTTTATTTGTGTCATCAAGACAATCTTCTATTTTATCATATGGAATTCTTGTCATCTTTTGAGCTTGAGCCATAGAAACAAATATTTTATTTATACCGTCTTTATCAATCTGATATATATAAAAAGGCATTTTTTGTTTGGACTGTCCTGTTCTGACGGGAAAACTTTTAACTATTTCATCAATTTTTTCTTGGTTAAGAGTAACTTTTCCGGTATCTGCAATTTCTTCAACTGAAGAAGCAAGAGCAAATTTAAATCCTGAAGCTGTTGATTTTTTACCTATCATACAGTTAACTATATCGGCAGGTGTAATCTTTAATTTTTTAGCGGCATCGGTTATTCCGCTATATAAAATAACCTTACCATAACGGTTAACCGCATATATTTCATGCCCTGTTCTTTGTTCAGGGCTATAAGACATAACTTGTATATTATGACTTTTAGGTGTTTCGCTTTTAATTATGGGGGTATTTTGTTTTTTCTCTGTAGTAATTTTTTTCTCAGAAGTTTGAGGAGATTTTGCTCTTTTTCCGGTTTTTTTATTATCTTCTTTTGCAATAACCGCTTTTTCTGCGGAAGCAGCAGGAGAGTTCGACCTTTTTTCAGTTTTTGTATTATCTTCTTTTGTTATATTTATTTTTGGTGCAGGAACTACGGGAGATTTTGCCTTTTTTTCGGTTTTTTTATTTTCCTCTTTTGCAAGACTTACTTTTGGTTCAGAAGTTTGAGGAGTTTTTATTCCTTTATCCATTATTGGTTTTTTAATTTTAAATGTGTCATCCGATGAATCCAAATGAACTCCTTCAAGTTTCCAATCAAAATTTTCTTTTGCGATTCTTAATCTTGTTTCAAAACCTAATGGTGTATCTAAAGTACTTGCAGGACTTGCAAACTCACTTTTTATTCCTTGATTTAATTTAACACCTTCAGGCTTTCTTGTTACTGAAGGATTTGTTTGCGTTTTTTGGCTTGATACTTCTTTCGGTTTTTTCTTTCTTAATTTAGACAATTTAGCAGCAAGCATATTAACTTTATCATTATCAACATAAGAACTGCCGCCACCCTTATGTATTTCTATTACTTCTCCATCAACTATTTTATACAGCATTCTTGAGTTAGGATTTGTTTTATATAAATCATGAAGATATTCGTTTGCTTCTTTAAGCGAATTAAATTTGATTAAACTTGAGTCATATCCAATTACATATATATTTTTTAGAGGAGCTTTAAAAGAAATATTATTTATTATCGGATTAAACATTATTTTCATAATTATTACCCTTTGTTGTTATTTCCAAAAATTTCAAAATATAGATTTTTTAATTTATCTTTATCATCGACATAATTACCGTTTTCATCAAGTTTCATTGCTTCACCTGCACTTAAAAATATACATCCTCTTACTATACATTCAGGTTTATCAAGTGAATCTTCCACCATAAAAGCGGGAATTTTTGTTTCTTTTTCAATTTGTTCAACGGAATTAAACTTTAATACTTTGCCTTTTCTTGTCATTACATATATGTATGATGGCAGCTGATTAATTTTATTTGTTGGTTTAACTATTGGGGTAAATGATTCAATAATAGAATTTAATTTATCTTTATCAACACAAGAAGTGCCATCAGGTAAGGTTTTTTCAAGGTTTTTAGCATAGATAAATTTCAAACCTTTAACAGAATTTATCGAACCCGTAACACAATTAACAATCACGGCAGGAGAAATTCCAAGTTTTGTTGATGCTTCGGTCACTCCGCTGTATTGCACCAATTTCCCATTTTTACTTACGGCATATAATTCATGCCCTGTTTTCGTTTTTATTTCCTGCTGTTTTACGGGCTTTTCCGGTTTTATTTTATTAACTTCGGATTTTTGTTTTTTATGAACGATTTTATTCTCAGGATTTTTATATATTTTTTTATCTGCCTGAATATCTGGTTTATTGTCAGGTTTTATGGTTTTAGGTTTTTGAGGTTTGATTTGGGGTATATCTGCATTAGTATTACGAGGTTTATTAAAGTCAGGTCTATATTTTTCAATAGGCTTTCTGGTTCTTCTTTCTTTATTAATTGAATTTAATTTATCAATATCCAACTTATAAGTCCCGTCAGATTGTTGTGTTTCAACGTCACTTGCGTAAATAATAACAAAACCTTTAACAATTTTCCTTATACCTTTTGCACCTGAAGAAATTTTATCACTTGCAACTCCGATTTTTTCAGCTGCCTCCCTTTGAATAGTATACTTTTCATAATTACCTT
>CANQAL010000079.1 GCA_947589255.1 Candidatus Gastranaerophilales bacterium
AGGTCCGATTAAAGCTTTTAAAGCTTTTATTGCCAATATAAAAAAGGGTGTTGCTACTTTTAACGAATACTCTAAAGGATTTTTCAAGGGAATTAAAAACGGTGCAATATTTGCTTCATTAATTTATACCGGCGGAAGTGTAATTAATAAAATTGCAGCTATAACAAAGAAAAAAAATCCTGCAATTTCAAATAAAGCAATAGTTATAACCGCAGCTGTATCTGCTATTGCTTCATTAGGAGTAAGCCTTTGGAAATCTTCTTTAAATGCTTCTGAAAAACGATCTGATATTGAACATAGATGGACAGGACATGTTTAATAAATAATATTCTTTTTATAATTAAAATAAAACGGGCATAGTAAAGCCTGTTTTATTTTTTTAGAATGTGTTATAATTACACTCGTATTTGTATTTAACGGAGGATATTATGAATAGAATTGAAAATTTTAAAAAACACATTGAAGAAAGAAACGCAATTAAAATTATTGCAGGTATTGATAATTTTAATAAAGAATCAGTAAAAAATGTTGTATCGGCAGCAGAAATGGGCGGTGCGCATGCCGTTGATATCTGCTATAACGAAGAAATTATTTCTATGGTAAAAGAGATGACAACACTTCCTGTATTTGTTTCTTCTATTGTACCGGAGGAATTGGCTAATGCAGTGAAACTTGGTGCTGATGCTATTGAAGTAGGAAACTTTGATGCTCTTTATAAAAAAGGTCAAAGAGTAAGCGCTGATGAAGTTTTAAATATTGTTAACAAAACTCTTAATCTTTTAAACGGCGAAAAAACATTTATTTGTGTTACGGTTCCGGGACATATTGATATATCAGAACAAATACACTTAGCTGAAAAACTTGAAAATATGGGAATTGATTTAATTCAAACTGAAGGTGCCGCAACTGTTACTCCTGATAAAGCAGGTGCAAGAGGATTGCTTCAAACAGCTGAAGTTTCTATATCTAATACAATCGAATTAACAAGAAATGTTTCAATTCCCGTTATGACCGCATCAGGCCTTACAACAACTACAGCTCCAATGGCTTTTGCCGCAGGTGCAAGCGCTATCGGTGTTGGTTCTTGCGTTAATAAACTAAACTCAACAATCGCTATGGTTGCTGTTGTTAAATCTTTGGTTGAGGCAGTTTCTAAATCATCAAAACAACAATTAACAAATGTATAGTTTTTAAATAAAAAGGAGTGTTTCGGCACTCCTTTTTTTATTTTATAAGGGGATTATTATTAAATTTAAATTTCTTACAAAAGAAGAACTAATTATTAATCTTGACAGGCTTTCAAGATTTAAACCTCCTGATGAATCTTATTTTAGAGTTTTTTCAGGGATTATTCTTAAAAATTTAATAACACCAAAATATTCTCTGCAAGATATTGAAAAATTGGATGAAAAGGAGTTATGCCATATTGTTTCTGTCATCTGGAATAATTCAGTAGACAATTTATATGGCAAACATAAACAAGAAAGCAATTTCAATATTTTAAAATGGCTCTGTGCATACACATTTAAGTGTATTGATAAAAGAACAAAAAATTTTATTAATACAAACTTAAATATTAATCCAATCCTTAGTGAATTAAATTATATATCTGTTCCGATTAATTTAAAATTCTTAAAGTTAACTAATAATTTGAAAAATAAAGACGAAATTTTAAACGAAAGCAAAAAACATTCTTTTTTATTTCCGATAAGAAAACTTTTGATTGTCGAAGGGATTACGGAAGAAATTCTTTTGCCTGTTTTTGCTTCAAAATTAAATTGCGATTTTAATAAAGAAGGGATCTATATTCTCGGGGCAGGCGGTAAAAGCAAAAGTCCCAATTTATATTTAAAATTAAAAGATCAACTAAAAATCCCCGTTATTTTGCTATTTGATTCTGATGCAAAAGAAATTTGCAATTTGTTAAAGAAAAATATTTATCCGAAAGATAAAATTTTATTAATTCAAAAAGGAGAATTTGAAGATATTTTATCCCTAAATCTGATAAAACGAGCTTTAAATAATGAATATGAAACTGTTTTACCAGTTATAAAAAAAGATTTACTTTTATTTCCTAAAATGTGCGACAATTTAGAACATCTATACAGAACAAGACATCTGGGAGAATTTAAAAAAGCTAAATTTGCTAAAATTATTTCCCAAAATATCAAATACAAAACAGATATTACTGACGAAATTAAAAATCTTATTTTAAATATAAAGCAAATATGATATTATAATTCTAATTAAGAAAGGAATTAATATGAAAAAGATAATTTGTATTTTAGCAATCTTTTTATTTTTTACAGGATTAAATTACTCTTATGCAAAAGAGACAAAAGCATCTGATTATGAAATTGCTCAACCTGCTGCAGAAAATCAAGAAGAAACGGTAGTAAACGAAAAAACTAACGTTGCAATTTTCAAACTAAACAGCAAATACGGTCTTAAATATAATGATTCGGGCAAAATTATTCTCAATGCCGAGTGGGATGAAATTATTGCCATTAATGATAATGAATACAAATTAATAAAAGATAATAAAGCAGGTTACATAAATTTAGTTTCAAAATCAACATTTTTAACTCCCTACGATGATATTTCCGTAACGGGCGATTACGTAAAAATTAAAAATGACGGGAAATACGGACTTGTTGATAAAAGCGGAAATGTTCTGCTTCCGCCTTCATTTCAAAGTGTAAATGTAATTAAATCGGACGGAAAAGAATACTTAACAGGTAAAGTTGAGGGTAAATACAGATTTTACCAAAATACGGGTAAACTTATTCCTGAAGAAGAACTATATACAATTACACCAACAAAAGAATATCTTTTGGCAAATGATTTACTTCCTGTTTTTAAAACAAAATATCAAACCAAAGTAACAACTTATGAAAAAGAAATCAATAATGATAATCTGGTCTATGAAATTCAAGAAGTAAAATCCACAGGTAAAGTTAAGGCAAAATTTATAAAAAATAACTCTAAACTCCCAATGCGCGGTGATAAAATTGTTCAACTTGAAAAACCCACGTCCAACTTTATTTCAATAAACAATAAAGACTACATATTAAACCATAAAGACGGAAAAATAGGCTTAAACAATAAATCAGGAGTTGAAATTATACCTACGAATTTTGATACGATATCAATTAAAAAGCCTTGTAAGCATTTCTTTAAGTCTATAGTTCTTGCACAAAAAGGCGGTTTTTTCTATATTTATGATTTAAAAGGCAATTTAAAAGCACTTCAAAACAGTGAAAATATTACCGTATACGAAAACAATAAAGTTTATGTTTATTATAATGGGATTATTACTCTTGATGATAAACATATCGGAACAATTACAAAAAATGGAAATAAATACTTAACAAAAAATGAAAAATTTAAAAGAGTTCCGCATAAAGTAAATGAATTAATATTAACTATTTTGTCTGACTGCAAATAACAATTATAATTAATTAAATAGTAATAAAAAGATTATTAAAATATTAATAATCTTTTTATTTTAGCAAAATTTTTTTTAGAGTTTTTAAATTAATGTATACAATTTCTGCACGAAAGGAGTAAAAATGATTCAGAGAGTTGACTTTAGGGGTATTTACACACAACAAAGGGTAAACACGAGTAATAACATCAAAAAAAGTAATGTTCAAATTAATACAAATCCTATCAATTATGACCATAGTAAATTAACTGGTGCATACCAAGGATTAATGGGAATTAAGACGGCAAAAACAGTCAGTTTCGGTAGAAGTTTATCTTCTGCATTTAAAGAATTAAGAAATTCAGTTTATACCTGTAAACATGACGACAAATCAGGTGAATATGTTGGCTGGCATATTCCCGTAACAAATCTTATTGATAACTTATCATCAGATTTACCTGATATGTATGATGCCATAAAAACAAATATAGTTGTAAATAAAAGAGTAGATGAGGATGATAATAATGTAGAGAAATTGACTGATGCAAGAACTCAACTTAAAAAATTACCGAACGGAATACTTTATGAGATGGATGTAAGACCTGAAAGAAATGCAGATAAACCACCTGTAAAAGTAGAAAAAGAGCAGCTCCCGCAAATTATAAAAATTATACAACAGCCCAAATCTGACGAATTGGCATATGTTATGGATACTAAAGGTAAACTTATGGCCGTTCTTGAAGATAATAAAGACGTATTAATGACAAATCAGGGCGAAATATCAAAAATTACAAATGATAATTCTTCCGATTTAACAATAAGAGCGACCAAAAATGACAAAAAAGAATTTGTAGAATTTTCCCCTGATCCCCAACCTGTTAAAGATAAGAAATGGCAGCCTTCAATAGGCGAAGGTACTGAAATCGTAATAGGCATGGAGGATGGAAGATTTGTCGGCGAAATTATTGATAGTATTTTAACTTTTATAGATAAAATTCAAAATAATGAAATTGTATTAGATCAATTCCACGCAAAAAAAGATGCAAATAAAACACAATTAGCAATGCTTGCAGGCGGATTTGGTTCAAGAGCTGAATACACAAATGCATCATCATCAGGGATATTCCACAACATAACAGGCGGGGCACAATCTACAAAAGGTGTCTTTAGAACTCCTACAGGCTTAACACCAATGGAAACTACATTTATTACTTTACATAATGCAGGTTTATTGGATTGTTCTCCCGGAAAAATCGGTATTGGTAAAAATATAAAATTATATTTGAACAAATCCGGAATAAATAAAGGTAATGGCGGATTTACGGTTGACTTATACAATAAAATGGATAGAGAAGGAAGAGATAGCCTTTGTATTTTCCCAAATGATTCAATGTCCAGAATGACCAAGGCTACAATAAAAATGAATGAACTAATGGATACGGGTAAAGCTGCAATTGCAATGATTGCTAAAGAAGTTACACCTGATGCTGCAGAAAAGAAATTGGGAATTATGAAATTAGGTGAAGACAATGAAATTCTTGAATTCTTAGAAAAACCTGAAATGGATAAAATAATGAACGGCTTTGAAAATAACGGAAAATGCCTGGCTAATACATTTCAATTCGCAGTAAGTAAGGAAGCATTTAAAGCTCTATCAATTATTGAACAATATTTGCCGAAAGATGGCGAGACAAAAGAAACTCGTGATTGGTCAAAAGTTTATGTTCCTATATTAATGGGGCTTTCTAAATTTGATAATTATGATGATATTATTAATTACTTCAAAGCCAATATTAAAAAAATGGAAATAAATATTCCTGAAAATGCAATATTTGAAGCAAAAGAAGCTTTACACGGACAAAAAGTATATGCTGTTACAACTGATGAGGCTTGGGCTGACTGCGGTAATTTAGATGATTTATATTATACGATAATGCAAATTGCAAGTAATGATTTCAAGCTAGAAGATTTTGAACGCAAACACGTGCTTGATTGTATTAACACTCAAACAGGTTTGATTGCTTCAACTCCGGAACAAAAAGCAAAAATTGAAAAGAAATATAATATCAAAGGAAAAGTTATGGCGGTTCCTCAAGCCCAAGTTGTAGATCCCTACATAATTAATAAATATACCAATAAAAACTTAATTACAGTTAATACTAAATAGTTACTAAACGAAAAGAGCCTTAAAATAAGGCTCTTTTTTTATTTCAAAAACTTTCTTTTCCCTTGAATAAAATCATCAACAATGTCACCATCACCATAGAGTTTATATTTATATATTGTTAAGCCGTCAAGCCCGACAGGGCCCCTTGCGTGTGTTTTATTTGTTGATATCCCGACTTCTGCACCAAAGCCGTACCTATAGCCGTCTGCAAATCTTGTGGATATATTTTTATAGACACCGGCTGAATCAACCATCTGCATAAAGTATTCCGCATTACCATTATTTTCGGTGATAATACAATCAGTATGCCCTGAACCGTATTTATTTATATGATTTATTGCATCTTCAAGTGTTTCAACCATTTTTATTGAAACCTTTTTATCGCTGTACTCTGTTGACCAATCCTCCTCGCTTGCACTCATAACAGAAGGAACAACATTTTTTATATTCTCATCCGCCAGTATTTCGACATCATTCTCCCTAAGAGCCAAGATCAGTTCAGGCACAAATGAATTTAAAAGTGATTTATGAACAAGTATTGTTTCAACGGAATTACAAGCGCTCGGATACTGGCATTTTGCATCAATACAAATTTTAACGGCTTTATTTAAGAGAGCATATTTATCGATATAAATATGGCAAATGCCGTCTGAATGTCCTAATACGGGAATTTTTGTATTTTCTTTTATATATTTTACAAGCGAATTAGAACCTCTCGGGATAATTAAATTAATATACTTATCCATTGATAAAATTTCTTTAACATCTTCTCTTGAAAAAACCAGATTGATAAGCCCCTCGGGTATTTGAGAAAATTCTTTCAATGAGTTTTTAATTATATTAAAAATTACCTGATTTGTATTCACTGCTTCACTTCCGCCCTTTAAAACAACAGCATTTGAGGTTTTTAAACATAATGAAACTATCTGGCTGATTACATCAGGTCTTGCCTCAAATATTACCGCAATAACACCTATCGGGCATGAAACTTTTTTTAAAGTAATTCCTTCTGCAATATCTCTTTCAAATAAAACTTTGTTAACGGGGTCAGGAAGTTTAGCTACATCTTTTATCCCTTGAACCATATCATTCAGCTTATTTTCATCAAGTTTAAGCCTGTTAAACATTGATTTTGTAATTTTTCCTTCGTTTAACAGATTAGTTGCAATTTCTAAATCTTTTTTATTTGCGTCATAAATTATGTTTTTATTTTTATAAATCTCTTCTGAAATTTTTATTAATGCATTATTTTTAACTTCTTCAGATAAAGAAAGAGCCTTTATTGAAGCCTCTTTAGCGGATTTAGCGGTACTTAAAATATCCTGCATAATAACTCCTTATACTAATGCAATATTATCTTTAGTTATAATGGCATCATAGTTTTTATGCCCTAAAATTTCATAAATATTATCGGAGTGCATTCCGATAATTTTAGAACAATCTGCGGACGAATAATTAGCAATGCCCCTTGCAAACTCGTTATTATTTTCATCAAGTATTGAAATAACATCGCCTCTTGAGAAAATTCCGTTTACTTTAACAACCCCAATAGCAAGAAGGCTTGTATTTTTTTCGGTTATTGCTTTTTTTGCACCTGAATTTACGACTATCTGCCCTGTAATATTGGTTGCATATGCTATCCACCTGCGCTTTTGCGATAATTGTTCAACGGGATAAAAAGTAGTCCCAAGTTTTGCGCCCGTAAAGAGTTTTCTTATAATTTGAGGAGTTTTTCCGTTTGCAATAATAACACTTCCGCCCGAGTGAGTAACCACTTTTGCCGCTTGAAGTTTTGTAATCATACCCCCTCTCCCGCCGTTTGAAGCTGATTTAGCATAATTTTCAATTTCCGGTGTAAGTTCTTTTACTTCACTTATAAGTTTTGCATCAGGATTATCTTTTGGATTATCATCATATAATCCTTCAATATCTGATAATATAACAAGTAAATCCGCATCCAGTTTACTTGCAACAAGTGCAGAAAGTTTATCATTATCGGAGAAGCTCACTCCATATAGCGGATTGCCTGCTTCTTCGAGTTCTGATGTTGAAACTGTATCATTTTGGTTAATAATAGGGATAACTCTTAAATCAATCAACGTATTTAAAACATTGTTTAAGCTTAAATATTTAACTCTGTTTGTAAAATCATCCTCAGTCAAAAGAACTTGAGCCGTATTAATTGAATACTTACCAAAGCCATCCTCATAAATGCACATTAACTGGCTTTGTCCTACAGCAGCACATGCCTGCTTAACGGATAAACTCTCTGAGGAATTAACATTCAATCTTTTAGCGCCGAGCCCTACTGCTCCCGAGGTAACTATAATGACCTCCATACCCTGCTTATGCAGGTTTGAAATATCTTCTATAAAAGAATAAATTCTTGATAAAGAAATATCTTTATCATCATTTCGTAAAACATTTGTTCCGAATTTAAAAACAACTCTTTTATAATCATTTATATTCATAAGATTAATTATATATTAAATAGTGAGGTTTGCAATAAAATCGTTTATAAACTGCCTTGCTATTCTCGGTGTCATAATTCCCTTTTGGATAGAAAATGCAAAGGCATCTTTAAGAAGTTTTTCATTAACTTCAATACAGCAGTCATTTGCAATTTGTTTAACAATATCAAGATATTCATTCTTGTTCAGGGATGAGAAGGTAAGCATTATGCCAAACCTGTCAGATAGCGAAACCATTTCATCTACAGTATCGTTACAATGAACTTCATTTCCTTCTCGAGCCGAAAAGCTTTCTTTTACAAGATGCATTCTGTTTGTTGTTGCATATATAATAAGATTTTTAGGGATGTTATACAATGAACCTTCAATTATAGCCTTTATTGAAGAAAAATTTTCATCATTTTCATCAAATGAAATATCATCAGCAAAAATAATAATTTTTAAAGGCAGATTTCTTAATTTATCGTATAAATCGGGCAGATTAATAAATCCTTTTTTAGAAACCTGAATAATTTTTAAATTATAATCAGAAAATTCATTTATCAAAGCTTT
>CANQAL010000080.1 GCA_947589255.1 Candidatus Gastranaerophilales bacterium
AGACATGGGGCGAGAGGTTAACAGGATTTTTCCAGACCTTCTTTACCTCGGGCGGAAGAAACGGTGTAGGCTTACAGTCAGGTGTCAGAATTACTTTAGGCGACAAATATACACCTAAACATGCTAACTCAACAGGCGAGAGAAAATACATAGCTAAAAACTAATAAATTCCTATAATGTTACAAAAAAAGCCCCCGAATAAGGGGGCTTTTTACCGTTAATTGTTATATAAAATAAAGATAAACTGTTTATCTTTTATTTATTTTATTTCTGATGCTGTTTTTATTAACATTTCATTTAGTAATTTTTGCTCTGTAATATCAGAATTGCTTTGTTTACTTTTGTTTAATTCTTTTATAAATTCCGAATTTTCATAAATAAATTTATATTTCTTGCTTTTTTTATTATTCAAGCTTGAGTCATCCAATAATTGTGGTATTTTTAAATAATATAATTTTATTTTTTCTTTGTTTGTATTCTTATTTAGGTTATTTTCCAAGCATATTAATATTAAATACATTTTTAATGTATCTTTTGGATTTTCAATTTTATTTTCTTTTGTATAGGTTAAATAATCTTTAATTGAATTTGTTAATTGTGTAAACGAATTATTATATTCCATATTAGATTTTAATGTATAAATATATAATTTTAGGGCTTCTGCTTTATCTTGAATTGACAGCCCTTTACCTAAAATATTTTCCATTTCGTTTAATATGCTTATGATATTTTTATAGGATTCTTCTGTACCGAGAGTATTTTTGTCAAATATTCCCTTATTATCATTTTTAAATTCCTCGCGAAACGGAGTTAAGTCACCATTCTTATTTATACAATTATTTACTATATTTGAGTATTTTTTATTATTTTGTATTATTGCTTTCATTAACACATAGTCAAAAATGGCAATTCGATCATTGGTTAATTGATTTTCTCTTTGTGTTATATTGTAAATTTCCCAATCTACTTTGTTAAATTGATTTGCCAGCTTTTGAGTAAAGCTTTCTTGCGGTTTGATATTATAATACATCAATATATAATCGGATAACTCGTAGGCGCTTATTTCCAACGGATTTCTTACTGCTTCCGAGATTGCATATAAATCTGCATATATGCTTGTTGTCTCCAATTGATTTTGTTTTATAAATCGTTTTAACGCATCTTGATATAATGTATTGTCAAAGTCTGTTATATCTGCTTTTTGGCTTGATTTAATCCAGAAATCTTTATTCGTAATCTCAAAATTATTATCTTTTGTAAATTTAAAAAAGTTCTCTGTTCCCATTGATTTGCATATTTTGGCAATTTTATCAAAATGGTCAAGTTCGTGGGCTATTATTGCCGTAAGTTCGGTTATATCCAGTTTTGTTAACAATTCTTGATTTAAATTAAGTTGTCCTGTCTTTATATTAAAATTCCCTGCTACAACTATTCCTTCAGGTTTCTTACTTTTGTCAGACAGGTTATTTATGTTTACTTTTATTTCATATCCGTTGTATCCTAAATATTTTAATAATCTTTCCGTTACTATTTTCGCAGAAGAACTGCTTTTTGAAGGATATAATTTTAATTCTTCCAATAATTTATTAAAGTTTTCATCTTGCTTATAATTTGTTGGTTTTCTTTCTGATTCTTCGGTAATATTATTTATTATTTCATTACTTTGTATTTGGTTTGTATTATTTTGGACTGTTTGTACTTGTTCGGGTATATATGTTGTTCTTGATACCGTTCTGTGTGATTTTTCCAATAATTCTTCATAGCTTAAATCTTTTATTTGATTTTCTTTTGTTGGTTGCAGGCAATATATTATTATTCCTGTAATCGATATTATTAAAAATAAAACGAACTTTATTGAAATCCTTTGATTATCTTTTTTACTCATCTTAATCCCTCTTCAGTTTTGAATTATATCATATTTAAAAGTTTTAAGGAACAGGGTCATACCCGCCGGGATGAAACGGATGACACTTTAATATTCGCTTTATTCCTAAATATCCGCCTTTTATTATTCCGTATTTTATTACTGCCTGCTTCATATATTCTGAACAAGTCGGATAAAACCTGCATACGGGCGGTGTCAGCTTTGATATCTGCTGGTATATATTTATTACCTTTATTAATATTTTCTTTAACATAATTTTATTTTATCACTTTTAATATACTATTACTTCCGGTGTTTCTTTTTTTTGCTGTTTTACTATATCATAAGGCATATGCTGTATTAAACAGTATCTTTTCCCCGAATCTAAAAGCATGTATGGTATTTGGTGTTTTTCTATCTCCCATAAGTCTTTTATTTCCGTTATTACATATGCTCTGGGATTATCTGTTAAATATTGTTTTAGCCATTTTGTATCATTATCTTCCTGAAATTCCACAATGTTATCATAATAATATGTTATGCTGTATTTCTTTGAGGGAATAAATCCTGCAAGTTGAACTTTATCACGATTCGCAAGAGTAGAAAATGCGATTAAATCACTTTCTCCTCCGCTTGTTATTATAAAATTATAAACACTGGGAGTTATTATAAATGTTAATGATATCATTAATATTATATTTGATATAAATGCGCTTTTCCTTCCTCTTAAAATAACTGCAAATATCCCAAAGACTGGTATTGCAAAAAATACTATTATTAACGGTATCATTAAACTTCCTAAGTCTTGGGTTATTATTTTATTTAAATAATTATGTCCGAATAGTCCTGTTAATGAGCATATTATTAATATTAAATTCGGAATGAGAGTTGCAAAAAATATACTTCTGTCATGTCTTTTTCTTATAAGATAATCATACCAATATATTCCTGCTATACAGGATGACGGGTACATTAAAAACAATATTAAATAAGTGAATTTTGCTCCATATATAAGTGTAAAAGTTAATCCCGTAAAAAATATTATTGTATTTATTGATAAAAATTTCTCGGTTCTGCTTAATTTTTTCCATTTTTCATTTAATTTATCCTGCGAATTCTCTTTAAAATATGAAATTATGGTGTTTGTTATATGTTTTATTCTGCTTCCTATTATCCATAAAAAGGAAAATGACCACGGCAAAAATCCTATTAAAAATATTGATATTGTATTAAGTATATTTTTCCCTGAAACATATTTTATTATATTGTAATTTACAATAATTTCTTTTATAAATTGTAATCCATACTTGTGTATCATTATTATATACCAGGGTAATGTTAAAATTGATAATATTAGTACCCCTGTAAGAATATTTTTAAATTTAAAAAGTTCTTTTAAATTCCCCGAGAATATATATATTATTAATATTGCAAAAAAAGGAACTAAAAGTCCGAATAACCCTGCCGTTAATATTGCAAACCCGCAAAAAAGATATACTAAACACCAATATATATATTTAGTTTTTTCTGTTTTATTGAATAAGATTAAGCAAGAAAACAGTATTGCAAGCATGGTTGTTGTACTATAGAGTAAATCATTTGTTGCAAGCCTTGAGAATATTATTATTCCTAAATTTGTTGCAAATATAAGAGAAATAATAAATGCATATTTTTTTGTCAAAATTGACCGTACGGCTAAAAATAAACAAATAACTCCTAATGATGCGGTAATTGATATGGGCATTCTGACTGCTTCTAATGAAATTTTTCCGAATATTAAGCATGAAATATTAATAAGCCAAAATAATAAAGGCGGAGTTTCAAGCCATTTTTGTCCGTTTAAGTATGTATTTATCCAGTCATTGCGGTTTAGCATATCTTTTGCTATTGATGCATATTTAGTTTCATCCGTATCAACAAATGCATATCCGCCCATATTTATGAAATACATTAAAAAACAAAGAATAAGAAAAAATACAAGATATATTATTATTGTGTATTTTTTTATATAGTTCATTTCTTTTACCTTTTGTTATGCAAAGTTAATATAGTTTTTTATTTCTTCATCTGAATTAACTTCTGTAGTACAAACAAGTATTTGATTTTTATTTAATTTAACTCCTGCCAGAATATTTTTTTCTTTCATTTTTTTAATGAATTCATCCGCATTCTTAACTTCCAGTACAAATTCATTAATGTAGTCGGAGTTTAATATTTTATATCCTTTTGTTTTAAGACCTTCTGTCAGGGTTTTAGCATTTTTTGCGCTTAAATAAACAGCCTCGTTAAGTCCTTTTTTGCCGATTAAAGAAAGATAAACTACAGAGTTTAATACTGCAAGTCCTTGGTTTGAACAGATATTACTTGTAGCTTTTTCTCTTCTTATATGCTGTTCACGAGCTTGAAGAGTTAGTGTAAATGCCTGTTTCCCTTCCGCATCAAGAGTTCTGCCTACAATCCTTCCCGGTAGCTGTCTTTTATATTTATCCAAGGTCGCTATAAATCCTGCATAAGGGCCTCCGAAGGCAACGGGATTTCCGAATTGCTGTACGTCTCCTGTTACTATATCAGTATTATAATCAACAGGCTTTTTTAATATTGCCTGATTCATTATATCTACACAGGTTATTATTACAAATTTATCAGGCTTTTTAATCTCTTTTATCAGGTCGATATCTTCAATAGTTCCGTAATAGTTGGGATTTTGAATTATTAAACCCGAATATTCGTTATTTGCAATTTTTTCGTTTATTCCCGTTAAATCGGTCTTAAATCCCTCTTTTGAGTTAATATATTCTATCTCAATATCGGAAGCATTTGCATAAGTCTTTATTACTTCCAAATATTCAGGATTTAAGCACTTACTTACAAGAATTTTATTTTTTCCGCTTATTCTTGAGGCCATAAGCATGGATTCAGCGCAGGCATTTCCCGCATCATATACAGAGGCATTACATACCTCCATCCCCGTTAAATCGCATATCATGGATTGAAACTCATATATAACCTGCAAAGTACCTTGTGATATTTCAGGTTGATACGGGGTATATGCCGTATTAAATTCAAACCTTGATGAAATCTGTGAAACTCCTGCAGGTATAAACCTTTTATAAGCTCCTGCTCCGATAAAACACGCATAGTCGGTTTTATTTTCTTTTGATATGCCTTTTATCCTTTTTTGAGTTTCTAATTCACTTAAAGGCTCAGGCAGATTTAATTCCCCCATTACGGCTTTTTTATCCACCATTGAATATAAATCATCATAATTCAAAGCCCCTATGGATTTTAGCATTTCTTTGTTTATATTATCAGGATTTGCTTGAAAATTCTTCATTCTATTCTACTTCTTCTTTATATGTATCGTAATTTAACAAATTAGCACTGTCTTCTTCATAAGCATCAGCTTTGATTTTTATCAGCCACATTTCATCAAATTCTTTTTCGTTTAATAATTCCGGATGTTCAATTAGCTGTTCGTTGATTTCTATTATTTCTCCGCTGACCGGCATGTAAATTTCGGAAGCTGCTTTAAC
Source organism: Candidatus Gastranaerophilales bacterium (assembly GCA_947589255.1). Lineage (GTDB taxonomy): Bacteria > Cyanobacteriota > Vampirovibrionia > Gastranaerophilales > Gastranaerophilaceae > Avigastranaerophilus. The sequence goes on from CANQAL010000080.1 coordinate 5,398, forward strand.
GGATTCTATTGTGCCGAATATTTCGCCTTTTCTGTATACGGAACCGATTTCGGGAAGTTCAACGAATACAATATCACCAAGCTGTTCTATTGCATAATCGGTTAACCCTATAAAGCAATATTCGCCTTCTGTATATACATATTCATGGGATTTACTGCATAACATGTTATCTTTTAGTGCCATTTATTTCTCCTTTTTAGTTGCCTTTATTATGTTTTTGTATGAAATTTTTATCGGTTATTTGAGCATTATAAAATTTATTTCTTATCATTATTTGAATTGTATCATTAATTTTAAGATTTTTATTGCTTATATAACCTAATCCTATGTTTTTTCCTATCGTGGGAGCGATACATCCGCTTGTAACATAGCCTATTTCTTTATTATCGGAATATATAGGATATTCATGTCTTGCTATTGCTTTATCTGTCATTTTAAAAGCAATTAATCTTTTATCTGTACCTGATTGAAGTTGATTTTGAATTATATTTTTTCCTATATAATTCTGCTTTTTATCTTTATCGATAGTCCAAGTAAGCCCTGCTTCAACGGGTGTTGTATTTTCGTTTAATTCATTACCGTATAAACTCATTGCGGCTTCAAGTCTTAATGTATCTCTTGCGCCAAGCCCTATGGGCATAATTCCGTATGGCTTGCCTTTTTCTAAAATAAGCTCCCATAATTCGGATACTTTTTCATTACTTATAATAATTTCAAATCCGTCTTCCCCTGTATACCCCGTGCGGGAGATAAATACATCTTCGTTTAATAGTTTATATTCATCTATATGAAAGGTTTTTGGTTGATTTTCTTTTTTTATTCCGATTTCATTTAGAATATCCGATGCTTTAGGCCCTTGAAGCGCAACCATTGAATATATCTCGGATTTATTGTCAATCGTTACATCAAAATTTAATTTGTTTTGAATAAGCCAGTTATAGTCTGCCTCAAGCCTTGATGCATTTACAATTAACAGGTAATTATTTTCTTTTAATTTATAAATTAAAAGATCATCGACTATTCCGCCTTTTTCATTGGTAAATTGGCAATATAGCGCCTTTTTATTAATTAATTTTTCAACATCCTGAGGAACAAGAGTTTGAAGAAAATCCAAGGAATTTTTCCCCGTTACAAAAATTTCCCCCATATGCGAAACATCAAATAATCCCGCATTATTTCTTACATTGTTATGTTCTTCAATAATGCTTGTATATTGAACAGGCATTTCCCATCCCGCAAAATCCACCATTTTTGCGCCGAGTTTAATATGATTATTATATAAAAATGTTTTAGCCATTGTATTTCCTTCTTATTTAGAACAAATAACCCTTGCTGCGTGAATACCTGAAGCGGAGGCTTGAATTAAACCTCTTGTAACACCTGCTCCGTCACCTATTGCGTATAAATTTTTAACCCCTTCCGTTTCAAGGTCGTTTGTAAGTTTTACTCTGCCCGAGTAAAATTTAACTTCTACACCGTATAATAAAGTATATCTTGAAGCTGTTCCGGGGGCAATTTTATCTAATGCGTATAACATTTCAATTATTGCAGTCATTTGTCTGTATGGTAATACTAAGCTTAAATCGCCGGGGGTTGCACATCCTAAAGTCGGTGTAATTATACTGCTTTTTATTCTTTCGGGAGTTGATCTTCTTCCGTCTAATAAGTCGCCAAATCTTTGAACAAGCACACCGCCAGCCAGCATATTTGCAAGCCTTGCCACGTGTTGACCGTATGCTATGGGTTCTTTAAAAGGCTCAGTAAACTTTTCGGATACAAGTAGTGCAAAGTTTGTATTTGCCGTTTTATAATTTGCGTAACTGTGTCCGTTTACGGTTGATATTCCTGAATAATTCTCTGTTACAACTTCGCCGTAAGGGTTCATACAAAATGTTCTGACTTCATCCCCAAAAGTCGGCGAATGATATATTAATTTCGATTCGTACAATTTTTCCGTAATCGGCTCAAATACGGGAGCGGGAAGCTCAACTCTTACCCCGACGTCCACTGCATTATTTACCATTCCTATTTTATTTTTTGCAAATTCATGTGTAAGCCAATCCGCACCTTCACGGCCTGGGGCTATTATTATATGCTCCGCTTGGATTTTTTGATTATCTTTTGTGATAAATCCTTTAACCTGCCCGTTCTCGACAATTAACTGTTCTGCGATTGTGTCATATAAAATCGTAATTCTTTTTTCAAGAAAATCCTGCATATTTTTAAGTACATTTAAGCTTCTTTCGGTACCTAAATGCCTTACGGGAGAATGTACAAGCTTTAATTCCGCTAATGTCGCAGCTCTTTCAATATCCGCAAAAGCTTCTTTGTTTGTTCCGAATACCTCATCGGTTGCACCGAATTTAAGATAAATGTCATCCGTATATTTAATAAGATCCTCAACATTTTTTCTCGGCATATAGTCTGTAAGATGTCCGCCTACATCAGGGGTAAGTGTTAATTTCCCGTCGGAAAACGCACCTGCTCCGCCCCATCCGCACAATAATCCGCACTTTTTGCAAGTAGGGCATTTTTCATAGCCTTCCCGTAAAAGGCATTTTCTTTTTTCAATTTGATCACCTTTTTCAATTAAAACGACTTTCCATTCAGGCTTAAGTTTCATAATTTCGAGTGCCGCAAATATCCCCGCAGGACCACCGCCGACAATTGCTACATTATACATTCTCTTCTCCGACTCTTTTCTTTTTCCCTTTATTTGACATGTTGATTTTAACTTAAATCTTTTTAATTTTAAATAAATCGTAAACAACATTTTACTTTACTAAACTAAATTTATATAATAACCCTATGAACATAAAAATTATTGCCGTCGGAAAAATTAAAGAAGCTTATAATAAAGAAATTATAAAAGAATATCAAAAAAGACTTTCGCCTTTTTGCGGGTTTTCTGTTGTAGAAGTATCGGCGGAACCTATATTGGATGAGTCGCTTATTGAAAAATATAAACATCTTGAAGCTGAAAGAATTCTTCCGCACATAAAAGACGGAGCATTTATTGTAACTCTTGAAATAAAAGGTAAAATGCTATCATCTGAAGAATTTGCGTTAAAAATAAAAGAAATATCAAA
>CANQAL010000081.1 GCA_947589255.1 Candidatus Gastranaerophilales bacterium
TACTAACCGTTTATCCAAAAAAAGTCCAAAAAGACCGTTTTGTAAACGGATAGTTTGATTATTTCCGACAGCTCAAACCCAAACAGGAAGCCAACTTTCCGTAAAAATCAAACTAACCGTAAATATCAAACTACTCAATTAACTACAACGATAATTCCAGAACTGTCTGCAATTCCGAAACTGCCAGAAAAATAACAGCAAATACAACCTGTCCAATAAAAAAAGAAGTCTGTTGACTTCCTTTAAATATGGTGGGCCATCCTGGACTCGAACCAGGGACCTTACGCTTATCAGGCGTACGCTCTAACCACCTGAGCTAATAGCCCTTAAACTCCCTCTGTGTTTATATACTTACATAAACATATTTTAAAATCAAGTATTACTATTCTTTTATTGGTCTTAATATTATTATTGAATTCAAATTTAATTGCAAAAATTCATGAGTTTCAGCTTTTCTGTTTGGAAATTCTCTATGAATAACCTCACAATTTTTTATGGCAACAAACCTTTTTGCACCATTTAAAATATCAGAAAGAACTCTATCTTTTCTTCCTGTTTTGGGCATAAAAACATTACCTTTTATTTCATAGTCTTTGGTAATTACAAGAACCTTTTCAGACCATACACCCGTAATAAAATTAATATTTTCATCAGCAACTTCTACTTTTTTCATCTCTTTTGCCCTTTCTTATAAAGTGTATGACTGGAATAATGGCAGATACAATGACAATGCCAAGAAACATACAATTCCGCCTATAAATATTAATAATATAGGTTCTATTAATTTACCAATTGTATCTATAATAACATCCAACTCATGATCAATATGCTGTACACATTGAATCATTAACTCTCCTAGTCTGCCTGATTGTTCACCTGTTGCGACCATAAATAAAATCATTTTTGGGAATATATTCGCCGCTTTTAATGATTCTGATAAATGTGCCCCGCCTTGCATCTTCTTTATTGAAATCTTAATTGCATCTTGCATTACATAATTTGAAAAAGTGGTTCTTGCTAAATATAAACACTCAATTATCGGAATACCTGCATCATATGCAATTTGAAGAACTGTAAGAAAATTTGAGAATGCTGCCGATTTTACCAAATCCGATATTAACGGTATCTTTAAAACAAACTCATCAAATCTTCTTTTTGACGGTTCCCATCTTAATAAATATATAAATGACGTTACAATAACTATTATTCCTATCGGAATTATCCACCATTTATCTTTAAGGAATTCTCCCATTGATATACAACATCGAGTAACAAATGGTAAAGTCTTTCCTTGTTGATCAAACATATCCTTAAATGCCGGAAATACAAACATCAACATAATAAGTACTACTACTATTGCCAGTAAAACGACAAATATAGGATATGCAACAGCACCAATAACTTTTCCTTTGATATCTTCCTGTTTTCTTAAAAGCTGTACTAATCTTTCAAAAGTTTTATCTATTTCACCAGAATCTTCTCCGGCTTTTGCCAGCCCAATATATACTTGCCCAAATATATTCGGATATCTTGCTATTGTATCTGATAATGTATACCCTGCAATAATTTGTTTCTTGATTTCTTGTGCCAATAATTTAACTTGTCTTGAAGAAGCATCTTTTTCAATAAAAATTAAGCTTTCAATTATAGGCAGACCTGCTTTGTTTAAGGTTAAAAAAGTTTGCGTAAAATTAATTTTTTCTTGCAATCTTAAAGATTGAAGATGTGCACCGGACATTGATTGTATAGGACTTACCTGATCAACAGAAATGACTTTATAGCCCATGTTCCTGACACGAACACGAGCTTCAACTTTCGTTTTCGCATCAACATGACCTTTTACTTTTTCTCCGTTCCATTTTTCTGCTTCATATTCAAATCTGGTCATATTTTGCTAACCTCATTCCTTAACCGGACCAAGTACTCTTATAAATTCGTCAATCGTAGTTCTGCCCTCAATTATATGATTTAAGCATACTTGATGTAACGTTCTCATTCCCGCACCAATTGCAGCTTCTTCTATTTCAATATCATGAGCACCTTGTGCAATTAATCTTCTTATTTCTTTATTTACAGGCATTATTTCATAAACACCGATACGACCTGAATACCCTTCAAAATTACATTTGTCACATCCGTTTGGTTTATATATAGGAGTTTTCATAAATTGTTGTATTTCTTTTTCTCCGCCTTGTACAACCAATTCTGCTTCCTCTCTTGTCGGGAAGTATTGTGTATGACAATATGGGCATAATCTTCTTACAAGCCTTTGAGCCAGTATTCCTATCAAAGTTGATGAAACTAAATAATCTTTTGCGCCCATATCTATTAATCTGGTAACCGTTGATGCTGCAGAGTTCGTGTGCAGGGTTGATAATACCAAGTGACCGGTTAACGCAGCAGATATTGCTGTTTCTAATGTTTCTATATCACGAATTTCACCGACAAGTATAACATCAGGGTCCTGCCTTAATATCGCACGCATACATGATGCAAATGTAATACCTGCTTTTGTATTAACTTGTGATTGATTTATCCCTTCAATTCTTATTTCTATAGGATCCTCAATCGTCGTTATGTTTATTTTTTCATCATTTATTGCTTTTAACAACGTGTATAACGTTGTTGTTTTACCTGAACCTGTTGGACCTGTTGCAAGAATTATTCCGTTTGGAACACTTTCCATTTTCTTTATTATTTCCATTTCCTGCTCGGAAGCACCATTTAATTTAAGTTCTTCTTTTGACTGTGATAAAGAAACAGCAGGCGCTAATATTCTTATTACCATCTTTTCGGCATCTGCAACAGGAATTGTATTTATTCTGAAGTCATAATCCTGTTCTTTATATGTCATTGAAAATGATCCGTCTTGAGGTCTGCGGTGTTCAGCTATGTTCATTTTTGATATTACTTTTAAACGGGTTAAAATTGCCGATTCTGACTTTTCAGGCAGTTTTAAAACCTGTTTTAAAATACCGTCTTTTCTAAATCTTACTACGTATCCGCTTAATCTGGGTTCAATATGAATATCACTTGCTTTCATTTCAATAGCATCTGATATCATTTGGTTTACGAATTTTACAACGATATTTGAATCATCTTTTAATTCTCTTTGTGCTTGTTCAAATAATGTTTCATCCTGATCAAATGCTAAAGATTGCTTTTCTATTTTTTTGATTATCTTTTTTGTTGCTTTTCTCTGCTCATTGAACAGGTTATTTATACACATTGTAAATTCATAATGTGTAATAATTAATATACTTGGTTTTAATCCGGTTAAAAATATAATATCGTTTATTACTTTTTTATCATTCGGATTTACCATCCCGACAACCAAGACTTTATCATTATAACTTATCGGTATTACTTTATTTATTTTAATAAAATCTTCAGGAAGCATTGAAAGAACATTATCTGAAATTTTTAACTGTTCTTCGGTAACAGCTTCGTACCCTTGCTGTGCAACTAATGCTTTTTTTAAATCATCCAAAGTTATTACACTTTGTTGAACAAGAATTGTACCAAGCGGAATATGTGATTTTTTTGACTCTACTAACGCGTTAAAAATTTGTTCATTAGTAACCAAGCCCATTTTTACTAAAACTTCACCAATTTTCATTGTTGAATATTTATCGGCAGATGAATCTGATGAATTGTCTGCATCCTCTGGTGCTTGAATTGAAACAAAATCTTCATCCATTTCGTCATCATATTTCAATTTGATATCACTGTCGGAATCTGTATTATATTTAATTTCCTGATTTTCAGATGGCATTTCTATATGCAAATTCGATTTGACATAGTCTAATAAAGCAGTAAATTCAATGCTGCTTACATTAGCAACCTTAATATCACTATTACCCGTAACTGAATAAATTACATTTTTTACTCTGTCAGGTAAAGATGATTCTTCAGCTATAACTACAATCGCACCTTTTAAATTACATAAAGGAATGTACACATCTGATTCTAATTCTTTAATATCAAATTTTGAAACTAAAGATAAATCTAATTTTGTTTTAATTTTTTCTATTTTATCTGTCTGTGAAAATTGGCTTGTCATTTGTTTATTATTACCATATATTAAAGTTCTGCTATATCTTCTGTATCTTTTATAATTCTCGGAGTTAACATTATTAACAATTCAGCTTTCTCCATTGATTTGGTTTGACTTCTGAATAATGCTCCTATAACAGGTATGTCACCCAGTAACGGTATTTTTGAAGTTGAATTTTTCTCTGTTTCGGTAATCATACCGCCTAAGAGCAATGTTTCTTCATCTTTTATTCTTACATTCTTTAAGTCAAGATTATGTCTTTGAAGTAAAGTTGCAGCTGTATAAGGAACATCCATATATGTATCGGTTATATCTCTCAATACTGAAGCATAATCAGGCTTCATTGTAAGAGATACATACCCGTCAGGACTGATAAATGGAGTTATTTCAACTTTTATACCATTATCACTACCGATATTATATGTTTTTTGAACAGAGTTATTTCCGCCCCATTCTCCGCCGCCATAGCTGTTTAATATCTGAACGGTTGTAGATTCAATATAATCTTGTGTTAAATCTATTGTAGATTTTTTACCGTTAGTAATAACAATTTTCGGATTAGCTAAAATTCTTGCTTTGTTGTTTGAAATTAAGAAAGATAATGTCTGTTGTAATGAATGAACGTCTTTTCCATTGCTTGGTCCATGCCATACAAGTGGTGACGTCGTAGAAGTTGTACCGTTTTCAAATGAAAGATTCAAATGTTTTCCGGTATATGTCCAACTGTTATTAAATTCTCTTGAACCTGTTTCCGTAAGTTCTACAATTGAAACTTCCAAGTATGCCTGCGGCTGTTTTCTATCATTATCTATAATAAAATCATTGACCATTTGAACTTGTTGTTCAGTTCCGCCTACCATTGTTAATGTACCAAGTTCGGGTTGTACATAAATTGTTAATGTCGGTTTACCTTGATATGAAGATAAATTACCTGTTGCTATCCCGCTCTTAACTGTACATGCAATTGTACCTCCGCCAAGTTTTCCTTCCGGAGTAAAATCACCATCTGTTTGTATTTTAACAGAAGCATTTAATTTTGATTGATAAGTTGATTCTCCCGGAGTTGTTGTTGCTGAACTGACTGCCGGAATATCAAATAATGTTTCACAAATCATTTTTGCCATTTCAAATGGAGTTGTATGATTTACTCTGTATGTTGTCATTATCGGTTTTTTATCAAATTTATCTACAATCTTTTTTGCCATTTGATAATCATTTTCAGTTCCGAATATTAATAATTCGTTTCTGTCTGCATTTGTTGTTACAATAGGTCCGTATGACAAGCCCGGAGCATTTAATGAAAATATATTTGTATTTAAAAATTGTGCTATATATGCAGCATCTGCATACTTAACAGGTAGAACTGCAATATTATCTTTTGTTAAATTTAAATTTTCAGCTTCTGCCGTAGAAACTACAAGTATTGTTTTATCTTTTATTACATACGTTAAATTGGTCATTTTCATAACCATTTTAAAAGCATCTTCTAAATTTACGTCTACTAAGTCTAAAGTTACATTTCCGGTTGCAGATTCATGGAAAACTATATTTAAACCTGCTTTATCTGCAAACATTCTTAATACTTGTTGTACATCAGTATTTCTAAGACTTAATGTTATTTTTTGTCCTTCTGCCGCCTCATTAAAATGAATATCACCTTCAAGTCTTATTTTATTCGGTGTTGATGTATTAGTTCTTACCGCAGGCTGTGACATATCATAAACAAGAGGAGCCGCCTCTGCTATATTTAATGCGAGTACTGACACACATCCCGTTACTAATAAAAGCCTTGAAATGTTTCCTAAACTTCTTTTCATAATATATATTCAAACTCCTCTAATTATTATTACTCTTATATCTTCCTGCAAATTTACTTTCAAGATTTGCAACCGTACTTTGTTTATCTAATTCACCTCGGACAAATAATTCTCCTACAGATGCAACATAACTGTTATTTTTATAACTTATTTGAACTTTATCTTTGGTTATATTTTCTACTTTATATCCTGAAATAGTATCGCCAATTTTAACAAATTGGTCAACACCATTTAAATTTACTATTGCAGAAGGACTTTCGTTATCATATAAAATACCCGAAATTTGTGTTTGTAATAATTTTGTCATATTTTCATCTACAACTGATGTAACAGGGGGTTCTATAACCTCAAATCCTGTTGTATTGAGTAATTTATATGCTTCGTCTTCTTTTGGATTTATAACCGGCGGTTTAAAAGGATTTTGCCTTGCATTTGGATTATATGAAACCATAATTGTATTATTTGGCTCAGGTATATTTAATTCCTCATTTTGCGGGTTATTATTTGAATTTTCATTTGAAACAGCAGGATTATTCATATTTTCTTGCGGCTGTTCACTGACTGTAGCAACAATTTCTCCATTTTCACCCTGGCTTGTTACATTCGCAGAACCATCCTGATTGTTAAAATCTACACTAACCATGTCTGCGCCATCACCGTTTGACTGATTAAAAAATTGATCAGTCATGCCATTATTATTAGGATTACCTTCGTTATTTTGAGGACTGTATTCTTGCTGTTGATTATTTCCGTTGTCGGCAATACTTTCATCTTGATTTTGGTTTAAGAAATAAAATGCTCCCACACCTAAAAGTGCTATTAACAGTACAAGAATAATTAATACAGCCCCATTGTTCTTCTTTGGAGAACTTGTTTGAGGATAATCATCTGTTTCATAATCATCTTCATAGTTTTCGTCAGAATAATCTTCAGTTTCAGCACCGGCCTCCTCATAATTATCGTTGTAGTCTGTGCTTTCTTCTGTACTATCTTCCAAATATTCCGGATTTTTCCATTGATTTTCGTTATCTACCATATTTCTCACTCTTTATTTAAGATATGTTCATTTTATATTTTACACGTATTAATAAAAATAGGCAAATCTATTTTTTTATATAAATATTTTTTAATATTTTACTTTATTATTAATTTATTTGCGTCAATCGAATGGATGAAAAACAAAAAGGCGGCACCCAGATTCGAACTGGGGATAAAAGCTTTGCAGGCTTCTGCCTTACCACTTGGCCATGCCGCCATCTTTTAGCAAAATAGCGGAAGACGGGACTCGGACCCGCGACATTCTGCTTGGAAGGCAGATGCTCTACCAACTGAGCTACTTCCGCATTTGACCTGAAGTGTTAGCTTCAAATATATACTACAGTAAAAAATTTTATTTCGCAATAACTTTTTATTGTAACAAAGTTTTTACAGACAAAAATATCATAAGTATTCCGCCTATAATTTCTATGTTTTTTGAAGGTAGTTTTTTTAATATATTTGCAGTCCAAAACCCGATAAATGAATTTATTCCGGTTATTATCCCTATAATTACTGACGGATATAAAAAATATATGTCAGTAAATTTTATAGAAATACCTGCCCCTAAAGCATCTATACTGGTTGCCATGCCCAAACCGATTACACATAAATATGAAATACAGTTTACTTCTTGTTCTTTTTTCTTTTCAAATGCATTTTTTATAAACTTTATTCCTAATATCATAAATATTAAGAATACAATCCAATTTGAATACAATTCCAGCCGTTCATAAAATAAATTTGAGACATGCCAGCCTATTATCGGCATTAAAAACTGAAAAAATCCGAAGGTCAACGATAAAATTAATGAATTTAATATCTTTTGTTTATTTATTACAAGCCCGTACGAAAAACTTACAAGCATGGCATCTGTTGCGAGTGCAACAGATAATATTAATATTTCTATAAATGACATAGTTCAACCCTTCGATTTAATAATATAAAAAAAACCGCTTTTGTTAAAGCGGTAAATAAGTGTTCTCTTTCCCTGTAAAAATTTTTATTCAGCTTTTTCTTCAGCAGGGGCTGCAGCTTCTTTTGCTGCTGCTTCTTTTTCTGCCTGAAGTTTTGCTTGTGCTTTTTTAGATAATTTTTCGGTTGTTTTCTTTTCGTAATTTAAAGTACCGTCATCATTGCATTTGTCTATTAAGAACTGAACCGTTCTTGTCGGTTGTGCACCTTTTGATACCCATTCTAATGCTGATTTTTTATCTAACTTCATTTCTTTTGTTTTAGGATTATAAAAACCTAAGTGTTGTATAGGTGCTGTTTCTCTTTTTGTTGTTGAGTTCAATACAACTATTCTGTATACAGGATTCTTTTTATATCCTAATCTTCTTAATCTTATTTTAACCATGTGGGTTTACTCTCCGTTATCTATACTGCTTTTTGATTTTTGGTTCGGTAAACTTTTAAGTATTACTGTTTAATCATTACGGTTAACTGGCCATTGCGCCCCTCTGCCTTCTGTTTACCGCCCTTGCAGCCGTTGAACTTTTAGTAAGTAGAAAGAGGATTGCTTCTATCAAGTTCAATTTAATCAAAACACAAGCAAAATTATAAATCAAGA
>CANQAL010000082.1 GCA_947589255.1 Candidatus Gastranaerophilales bacterium
ACAAGTTCTGCGTATGTTTTTGTAGCGGTATCAAATCCGAAGGAGATTTCTATTTGGTCGTTTTTAAGGTCGCCGTCTATGGTTTTAGGGCATCCTATAACTTGAATGCCTGCATTGTGGTTAACAAACCATTCAGCCAGCATTGCTGCGTTTGTATTAGAATCATCTCCGCCAATTATTACAACACCTGTAATATTTAAGTTTTTGCATACCTGCCAAGCTTTTTGGAACTGTTCTTCCGTTTCAAGCTTTGTTCTGCCTGAACCTATAATATCAAAACCGCCCGTATTTCTGTATGCGTTAATTTTTTCATCCGTAAATTCAATATATTTTCCGTCAATAATACCCGATGGCCCGCCTAAAAATCCGTATAATTTATTTTCGCTGTTTGCTTGTTTTAATGCATCATATAACCCTGCAATGACATTGTGTCCGCCGGGGGCTTGTCCGCCTGATAATATTACACCGATATTTCTTTTTTCGCTTACTTCTTTATTATTTGAAGTGTTAAATGTTACAACGGGTTTGCCGTATGTATTTTTAAATAATTCTTTAATCTGTTCTTGGTCTTTAACGGATTCTGTTTTATTTCCTTCCGTCATAGTAAGATTATTTATACCGCCTGCTAATGAGCTTGGGAGTTTCGGCTGATATTTTAATCTTTCGATTTGAAGTGATGAAAGTTCTTTCATTTTTATCTCCATTCTTTTTGTACAGCTACAAAAAAATTTTATCATAAAAACTCTTTTTTATCGCCATGACTTACTCATAAGGGGAATAAAAAATTTTTTAATGCGGGTAATAATATCTTCAAAAGGACAGTTTATGAGAAGTTTTATTTTTTTTATTATATTTCTTTTAACGGCAAACTCCGTTTTTGCTTATAATTACACCGAAAACGATAAAAATATGTTTTATGATGCGTTTTTAGACGGATATTTTACCGAAATGCAGAAAGTTATTAATAATCTTGAAATCGACCAAACAAAAAAAGATAAATTTATGTCGGAATTAAAAAAGAATGTTAATAAGCAGGAACTTATAAAATCCTCTTGGGACTGCATTCAAAAGTACCCGATAAAGCAAATTATATCTGCCTCCGTAATATGCACGGTGGATTGGAACAAAAATCAGGAAAATAAAAATAAAGAGCTGTTTGAACTTCTTAAATAGCTACCATTTTAAAACAAATTCTTTTGGCTCATATGTTTTTAAATATTCAAACATTTCATCAAGATTATCGGAAATATGATATAAAGTCTTTGTTTCTTCTTTAGCAAACTTGTTTTGATAAATAGTATCAAACATTTTAAAAAGATTAGAGTAATAATTATCAAAATTCATAAAGATAACGGGTTTATCATGATAGCCTAATTGTTTAGCAACAAGGATTTCAAATACTTCCTCAAAAGTGCCGAACCCGCCCGGCATTGCAATAAAAGCATCAGCGAGTTTTTCCATTGTTGCTTTTCGCTCTCTCATATCTTTTGTAACTACTACTTTAGCAAGAGAAGGATGTTTTAAGCCGAAAGATTCAATCCTTTCAGGAATAACCCCCGTTACTTCGGCTCCAAACTTTGAAGCGGTATCGGCTATAACACCCATCATGCCTACAACCGTTCCGCCATATACCATATTGTAATTATTTCTGCCGATTTTTTCCCCTAATTGACGGGAAATTTCATAAAATTTCTCGGGCAGATGATTGCTTGACGAACAATATATGCAAATTGTTTTTTTCTTTTCCATAATTTACCTATTTTATTGCCATTTCTATTGCTCTTATCATACTGTCGGGGTTGGCTGTCATTTTTCCCGCAATATCAAACGCAGTGCCATGGGCAGGAGATGTTCTTAATATATTCAGCCCTATTGTTGTATTTACGCAATTTCCGCGCTCCAATAACTTAACGGGGATTAACCCTTGATCATGATATAGCGCTATAAAACAATCATAATCGCATTTTTCCTCCAAACATTTTGTGAATAAAGTATCGGACGGGAACGGGCCTTCTATATTTATACCTGTTGACTGCAATGCTTTAACCGCAGGGATAATAATATTTATTTCTTCATCCCCGATAACTCCCTTTTCGCCTGCGTGCGGATTTAATGCACATATGGCAAATTTCGGATTTGAAATGCCAAGTTGAAGATTAAATGCCGTATTTAATACTTTTACTTTATTAAAAATCATTTCTTTTGAAAGAACAAAAGGAACATCCTTTAACGGAATGTGCCTTGTTAAAAGCATAACGGAAAAATCAGACCCTATAAAAAGCATTTCTGCCTGCTGGTTTGAATTTGCAAGGTACTGTTCCAGAATTTCCGTCTGCCCGCTGTAGTGATGCCCTGCCATATTTAATGCATTTTTTGAAACAGGGCCTGTAACAATTGCATTTATTTTATTTTCACAAGCTAAATCACAAGCGGTTTTTAAAGCGCAGAACGAAAACTCGCCCGCTTCTTCCGTTTCTTCGCCTATTTTTATATCCTCTTTTTTATATGGAATTTCAATAATTTCATAATCTTTTTCCAAAGAAAGATTAAATTTTTCGCTGTAATAGTTAAGTACATTGTTATTTGCGATTAAAATAATATTTTCTTTCGGCAAATCAAGAAAATTTAATGATTTAATTATGATTTCGGGTGAAATACTGTTAGGGTCGCCAAGGGTTATTGCTGTTTTATTCATTATTTATCCTGTTCAAAATATTTTACTATATCAATTAAGGTATTAGAAGTTCCGAGATTGCCTGATTTTGTTACGATTAACCTTCCTTTATGGTCAACACCTAAAGGGATTGCAGGCGCAACAGTATCTAAAATCTGCAGGTTTCTGCTCCCTATTGCTCTTAAGCATTTATAAGAGGTTTCTCCGCCGACGGTTATAAGTATAGCTTGTTTTTCAGCCAGAACTGTCCTTGTAATTCCAGCTAAATAATCGCAAATTTTGGATATAAATATTTCCTTCGTTAATTCATGCTCTATAAGCAGTGAGTTTAACTCTTCTGTATTTTCAATTAATGAAGATGAGTGAACTACAACAATATTATCTTTTACAAGATTATCAATAATTCTTTGGGCAATTTGTTCAAAATCATCAGAGAAAATATTTTCAGGCTTAATTGCAATAAAATAAGTATTGTCAAAATCATCAAAATCTTGAAGTTTTTTAATTTGTGATGCGGTTAAATCCGTTGCACTGCCTGAAATAATTAATTTCGGCACAGAGGGTATTTCAGGGTGGCAGTATGAATTTTCCTCGCTGTCAGGGTGCCAAATTTTACTTAAAGCCTGCGCTCCACCCGCTGAACCGCAAGGAAGTATTTTATAACTGCATTTTGAAATAGCTAACGCAATCTGCTCCATATCCGTCGTTGAAACTGCATCTGCAACAATTAGTTTTTTCCCTTTTGCGATTAATTCGTTTAATTTAGTCAGGATAGGCCCTGCCCCCTTCATAATCGTATCAAGGGTTATTAAATCAACTAATTTTGCCTGCTCATCAGGTAATTGGTTTTTTAATATGTTTACTATGTTTGATTCTGTTATAGGAAAAGCAGGGTCACGGGAAACTTCCGTCCTTTGAAGCGGAATTCCTTTAACCAAATGGAAACCGCCTATTGTTGTTCTGCCTTCATTGGGAAATGCGGGAAATATAACGGCGCAATCATATTCAAGAGTGCTTATAAGTGTCGTAATTTCATCCGCAATGTTGCCTCTTAATACAGAATCCATTTTTTTATAAACATATTCAAATCCGTATTTTTTTATAATGTTTTCGGCTGTATTTTTTACTTTTTCACAGGCGGATTCTTTAGAAATATTTCTTGATTCCGTTGAAACGGCAAACACTTCGGTATTTAAAGATTCATCCAGAGTAATATCTTCTCCGAAAGAAACCTGAGTGGATGCGCCCTGCAAAAAAAACTGTAATGCCGTATCATTAGCTCCCGTTAAATCATCTGCGATAACAGCAATATAATTAGATGTATTCATAAATTAGTTCTCGTTTTTACTTCCGAGCAATCTCATAGAATTTGCACGGATTACAAATCTTTCTTTCTGTTCCCCGTCAGCGCCCGTCCATTTATTTGAAACTAAGCGCCCGTCTATACATACCTGACGACCTTTTTTTACATATTCACCTGCTATTTCCGCAGATTTATCCCATAATTCTATATTAAACCAATCCGTTGTTTCTGCTTTGCTTTTGTAATCCCATCTTGAAACGGCAACCGAAAATGTTGTCTTTACTTTCCCCGATTCAAAGTATTTAACTTCAGGGTCTTGCCCCGCTCTTCCTACTATTACAACTGAATTCATATTTTTACCTCTTTTATATAAAATTATATTTAAAACCTGTTTTTTTTGCAAAAATCCTGTTACTTCTTATTAAGATTTGATACTAAAATTTTTAATAACAAAATCAACTGCTTCCTCTTTAGTATTAACTTCTGATGATATTTGAGCCTCATTTAAAGCTTTTATGATTTCGCCCAATTTAGGGCCTTGTTCAATGTGGAGTATTTCCATAATATCCGTTCCGTCAAGAAGTTTTTCTATGGGTTTTATTTTTTTTCTTTGCTCTAAGTAGTCGTTTAAAAGCTTTGTAAGGTTATTTATATTATTTTCAACCATTTTTTCGGTTACTTTTTCGCCTCTGGCGGATAGCCTGTCCGCCATGGCAAGGATTATAACATCAATTACTACCCCTTCCATTTTGCGATAGAACTTTAAAAATGCTCTATCATTAGCATCCGGAGCACTTACAAGCATGGATGGATATATATGATATTTTATAAGTGTTTTTATATAATCCGTTTGTTTTTTGGAAAATTTTAAATCCTTTAAAATAGGAATAACAAGCTTAGAGCCGATTTCATCATGCTTTATAAACCGATGTCTGCCTGTATCTTCTTCGATTGTCCAGCAGGAGGGCTTGCCTATATCATGCAGAAAACCTGCAAATTTGAGGAATGCAATTCTTTTTTCTCCGCCTAAAAACTGTTCATCTAAGTATTCTTTTACTTCTTCAGTGGAATTTTCATATAAAATTTGAATTTGTCTTACAGTTTCAATAAGGTGATGAATTAAATCCAAGTGGTGGTGCGAGTTTGGCGGAATTTTTTTTACTTCCGTATAAATCGGTAAAAGTTCTTCCAAAAGCCCCGTCTGCTCAAGTTTTAAAAGTGCTTCATCGCAGTATTTACCTTCAAACATCTTAAGCAGTTCGGTTGTAATCCGCTCTTTTGCAGGCTCATGAATTTTTTTATGCAGTTCTTTTGCTAAATTTATAAGGCTTTTATCAATTTCAAACCCTGTTTTTGAGTAAAAACGAAATATCCTTAACAGTCTTAAAGGATCATCAATAAAATTTTCTTTGGAAATCCCTTTAATTTTTTTATTTGTAATATCCTTAATTCCGTTTAAAGGGTCATAAAAGCTCTTATGGTTGATATCATAAGCGATTGCGTTAATTGTTAAATCCCGCCTGTTGATATCTTTATTAATATTGCCTTCTATGGGTTCAGTTATATCAATATAATTGATTTTATCGGACATCATTATCCTGTATATTTTATTTTCTTCATCAAGAACAATAAAATAAGCATTTAACTTATCGGCAAGATTTTTAGAAAATAGTTCAATATCTTCTGTTAATATAATTAAATCCCTGTCTACGGAAGGTTTTCCCATTATAACGTTTCTTATAAATCCGCCTATAATGTATACTTGAACCTCCTTAAGATAAGGTTTTATTTTATTTAATATTTCATCATTTTCTATTATTTTTATATATTTATTCATAATTAACACCAATTATAACAGAAATAAGCCCTGCCGTTAATGCCGTATCCGCTCTGTATATTAAATTTCCCAATGTAATTAAGGGCAGGTTTTTATCCTGAAACATTTTAAATTCCCTATCCGAAAATCCGCCCTCGGGGCCGATTATAACCAGAATATCCTTTGTTTTATCAATTTTATTTTCTTTAACATAACTCATAAAATCCGATTGTGCCGAATGCTCCGCAAAGATAATTATTTGATTGAAGTTTTTAATAACATTTTCAAGTGTTGTACAATCGTATACCTTTGGAATATCCGCTCTTTCGCACTGTTTGACCGATTCATATGCGACCTTTTGCCACTTTTCGATTTTATTTTTTATAACCGATTCTTTAATCGCACAATTATCGGTATATAAAGGAATTATTCCTTTTACTCCCAGCTCTGTTGCCTTTTGGATTGCACTTATTTGGGCATCGGAGTTTAAAACCGCCTGCGCTATATATAGTTTTAAATCAAGCTTTCTTTGTGATTTATACTGCTTATTTATTTTGCATAATAAAGAGTTTTGCGAAATTTCATCAGCTGTTGTCTCATATTGAATTTCATTCTCATCAAGAAATAAAACCTTTTCGCCTTTTCTAATTCTTAAAACCTTTACAAGGTGCTTATAAAGGTCAGTATCTGAAACATTTACGAAATTATTTTGAATATTTTCCGATTTTATTAAAAAATGGGGCATAAACCAATATCCATTTACACTTTACATTCTTTATACAAAATTATATTATTAAATTATGATTGAAATTTCAACAGATTTAATAGAACAAGCGGTTTATAAATTGTGCTTTGATGCAAATATCTGCCTTAATAATAAGGTGTATGACAAAATTTACGGTGCATATCAAACTGCTCAAAACCCTTGTAAAGATATTTTAAGAAATATTCTTTTAAATGCTCAAACTGCATACGAGAAAAAACTTCCTCTGTGTCAGGATACGGGACAGGTCATTATTTTTGTCAAAATCGGGCATGAAACAGTAATAAAAGGCGGGATTTTAGATGATTGCATTAATAAAACAGTTGAAAAATGCTATAAGGATAACTTCTTTAGAAAATCTGTTGTTAAAAATGCCGTATTTGACAGAACTAATACCAATACTAATACTCCCGTAATTATTTATACAAAACATATTGAAGGTGATGAGATTAAAATAAGTGTTTTAATTAAAGGAGCAGGCAGTGAGAATAAATCTAAATTATCAATGTTATTGCCGTCAATAGGTGAGGATGAACTTATACAAAAGTGTGCGGAATTGATTTATACGGCAGAGGAAAACTCATGCCCGCCGATGTTTATCGGTATCGGGATAGGAGGAACTTCAGATAAAGCAATGCTGTTATCTAAAGAGGCATTTATTTGTGATGATTTTACTACAAGCGAAAATCAATTGGGCGAAAAAATAAAGGATTGTGTAAACTCAATATATAAAAGCAAATACGGGGATAATTATGTATTAGATGTAAGAGTAAAAACCTTTTCTACACATATTGCTTGTATGCCTGTTGGTATAACAGTGAATTGCCACTCAGATAGGACTGCGAAATGCACAATAAAAAACGGAATAATAAATTATGTATTTCAAAAACCTGAATTTAAAGAAATCGAAGCTTCTATAGATGAGTTAATAGAGATTAAAACAGATGATACAGAAAGCCTTAGAAAATTAAAACAGGGCGAGAAATTCTTATTAACGGGCGAAATATATGTTGCAAGAGATATGGCGCATAAAAGAATGTTTGAAATGCTCTCAAGAGGCGAGGAACTTCCTGTTCCCATAAAAGACAGCATAATATTTTATGCAGGCCCATGCCCGAATAAACCCGGTGAAATTATAGGTTCGATAGGGCCTACGACGGCAGGCAGAATGGATAAATACGCAATAGAATTTTATAAACAAGGTCTATTAGCGACTATCGGTAAGGGCGGAAGATGTAAGGACGTTGAAAGAATAATAAAAGAAAAAAAAGCAAAATATTTTACCGTCTATGGCGGAATAGCGGCATTACTCTCTGAAAAAGTTAAAAAATGTGAGGTTGTTGCATTTGAGGACTTGGGGACAGAAGCAATATATAAGCTGGAGGTTGAAAAATTCCCGCTTTATGTTGAAATTGCATAAACAGTTATAACTTATATTATTACTTGACTATAAACTATGATAATGTAAAATGATAAATATCGGGATGTAGCGCAGCTTGGTAGCGCACTTCGCTTGGGACGAAGGGGTCGCAGGTTCGAATCCTGTCATCCCGATAAATAAATCGGCTCGCAGGTTTCGCGTTTGTGATTTTCTACGGTTCATGCCTTGAAAATCAACAAACCCGACCCGTCAAACTATGGCTCAAGAATTCGCCTTGTTTGTCGTGCAAATCCTGTCATCCCGATATTTGTCGGCTCGCAGGTTTCGCGTTTGTGATTTTCTACGGTTTATGCCTTGAAAATCAACAAACCCGACCCGTCAAACTACGGCTCAAGAATTCGCCTTGTTTGTCGTGCAAATCCTGTCATCCCGATATTTGTCGGCTCGCAGGTTTCGCGTTTGTGATTTTCTACGGTTTATGCCTTGAAAATCAACAAACCCGACCCGTCAAACTACGGCTCAAGA
>CANQAL010000083.1 GCA_947589255.1 Candidatus Gastranaerophilales bacterium
GTAGCCATATTATCACGAAGATAATCAAACCCGAATTCATTATTTGTTCCGTAGGTTATATCACATAAATATGCCTGTTTCTTTCGGTTAAAGTCTTCATAATCATTCATTCCCGAAAGAATTACCCCGACAGAAAGTCCTAAAAATTTATAAATTTTGCCCATCCAATCGCTGTCTCTTTGAGCAAGGTAATCATTAACGGTAACGATATGAACACCTTTTCCCGTAAGTGCATTTAAATATGCGGGAAGTGTTGCAACAAGAGTTTTCCCTTCCCCTGTTCTCATTTCAGCTATTTGACCTTCGTGAAGGAAAATTCCGCCTAACAGCTGAACGTCAAAGTGCCTCATATTAAGAACTCTTTTGCCTGCCTCTCTGACAGTTGCAAAAGCTTCGGGCAGTATTGCGTCAAGCGCCTGCTTTTCAAGCTGTCTGTCCTTTTTTATATCGTCTGATGTTGGTCGTTTTGCAAGTATTTCTTTAAATTCTGCGGTTTTACTTTTTAACTGTTCATCAGTTAATTTAGAAAATTCTTCTTCAAGTTTATTTATATGCTCTACAATCGGCATCATTTTTTTTATTTTATTGTTATTAGGATCGCCCAGTAATTTTAATATTAGGTCAATCATTATCCCTTAATCTCCGTTAATCTACCTATTACAAGAATTTTAACATATAAATATTTATTTTAAAGATAGTTTATTTTATCTTAATGTTTTGTTATATTTTCAAATTTTTATTAAAGTTTTTTTAATTACTGCCGATTTATACTGCATGGTAGTTTTGTAAAGGAGCAATTATGCCTATAGATCCAATTAAAAATGCTAATCTGACTGATAATTATAATAGTAAAGATTTTCAAATAGAAAATAATATGAACACTAATAAACAAATCAGTATTTTTGAGGGCAACAAACCGTTTTTATATATGGACCCGGCTGAGATATTTCAGGATTATTCCTTTTCAGACAGACTTAATGAAAATACCGTATCTTCAATAAATGAATTTTTCTCAGAATTAGATGTCGCAAAACAGCAGGTTGATAACAAAAGAGGTCAAATTAAAGATATATTAGACGGTTTATATCCTAATGAACAATTAAATCAGGAACAAAGGATTTATAATAAGTGGTATGATACACTGCTTTTATCATTAGATTCTGAGGCCGATAATATACCTGATGATAAGCTTGAGGAATATGAAACATTACAAGATGCTTTATTGCAAAATATAGATGACAGTAACTTAATATATACTTTAACCTCGGATGTGACTGATATCAAAGATGAAATAGCCTTAGTTCTTGAGCAAATTGATGCGGAAAAGTTCGAATTAAAAAAGGTTGAATTAAGGTATTCAACTATGCCGCAAGACAGAAATGAAGACAGAGAAGAATTTCCCAAAGACAGTACTATGCGTACACAAGTCAGATTAAGCAGAAAAGATCTGGAAAAAGATATGAAAAACAGAAATGCATCTATTGGCGGTTTAGAAACCGAATTGAAAGACTTGCAAGAATTGTTAAATAGTAAAATGGAAGAACTTAATATTGCAGAAGCAAATTATAATCCTGAACTTCTTGCGGCAGAGAGGGATGAAATTATATCAAAATTAAAACCTTTCATGGCGGATGAAAATACAAAAATTGCAATGTTTGCGGTTAACAGACATATAGATACTTTAAATGAAATTAAAGGAAATTTATTAGACGGTATGCTTGATGAATTGAATTCAAGAGAAGATTATGCTAATCAAAGACGTCTTGAATTTGATAATACGGAATTTGACTATGACAATGAAAAAGAAAAATTGTTTAAAGAAAGATTTTCGCAAAAATTAAATAAACTTCACCCGGATTCAGTGTTTTTACCTCGAATTGATTTTATTATAGATACGGCAAATAAATACGAAATTGAACCTGAATTATTGGCTGCCATAATGTGTAAAGAATCTCTCTGGGGTGCGGATAGAACCTGTGTTGAAGAGAACAGATTCGGCGGGGTTAAAGGCGGTGACGGCGACTTTAATGAATATCCTACTGTAGAAGAAGGTATTGAAGCAGTCGCAAAAAATCTTGCAAGATATGATGAAAGATTTGAAACTGTTGATGAAATAAGCATATATGAACTTAAAGATATTGGTGCAAAATGGTGTCCCGGATCTGAAGAATGGCTTCGTCAAACTGAAGAAATTTATTGTGCTTTAAAATGGGGTTGATTTTTGTAAAATTTATTGTAAATTTTTCTTAACATTTGATGTTAAAAAGGCAAAAAATAACCTTTATCGGTTTAATTGTAGTAGAATTAAATAGTAAGAAAGGTTATTATCATGAATATTTCTGCAGTAAATTGTACACCTATTAAACCTCAAACTTTTGGTAATAATATATCAGATGATTATCAAAAACTTTGTAAACTTGAAGATTTTTCAGATGGGGTTATAGATGAATTTGTTGCATCAGAACAACAAGATAAAAAAAGTAATATAAAGAAACCTCTTGCAGCAGCTGCTTCTGTCGGTCTTGCTGCTATGCTTGCTTTTGCATCAGGTAAACTCGCTGCTAATAAAATTGCTGAAGTATTAAAATCAGCACATGTTGATTTACCGGGGGTTATGGATAATTCTTTAAGAAAAGTTTCAGGCAAAATGAAAGAAACAGCATCTAAACTTTTAACCGAAGATCCTGCAACAAAAACAGCTAAAGCAAAAAATGTTCTATCTAAAGTTATTTCAACAACTGAAGATCTTGCTAAAAAAGGTTATAAAAAATTAGCATATTCAAGAGTTTTAGCAGAAGATACTGCTGAAGTAATTAAATCAAAAGCATTCGCTAATATGGGTGGTGCACTTGGTGTTGCTACTATATTACCTACGGTTTGCGCTAAAGATAACGATGAAAACGGTGTTGCAGATATTCTCCAAATCGGTCAAAATGCATATACGGGAACTAAAACAAAAATGTCTGATATGTTAAATAATGTCGGCAAACTTAGCGATTTAGTTTCAATATTAACATAATTATTAATAAAAAAATAAAAAAAGACTGCTATACAAGGCGGTCTTTTTTTTTTATAATTTAATTATGAATGATATTGTTGTTAAAATAGCAAATTCAAATATTTCAAAAGAACTTCAAAATATAGGTTTTGATTCTTCATATTCATCTTATGCTGTAAATAAATATAAGGGTGCTACATATAAAATATTTAATCTTAAGCCGCATGAAGCTAATATATTAAAGCAGTTGTGTCTTTCTTTGGGGTTTGACTGTGCTGTCAGAAGGGAAACTATAATGTGCAAGTGCGACTATACCGATGCCGTTATTTTTGCCTCTGATGCTCAAATATCACAGCTTATTGAAAAACTCCGACTTCAGCCTTTTAGGCTTAATGAACTTGCCGAACTTATAAATCGGCTTAATTCCAATTACCAACCTTTAAAAATTAGAAAATATACTTTTGATTGGTCAAGACCTTATATTATGGGGATATTAAATGTTACCCCGGATTCGTTTTCGGATGGGGGCAATTTTTCTAATGTTGAAGCTGCTTTAAATCGTGCTGTTGAAATGATTGAACAAGGTGTTGATATAATTGATGTCGGCGGTGAATCTACCCGCCCTGATGCTGAAATTGTTTCTGTTGATGAGGAATTAAATAGAGTTATTCCCGTAATAAGAAAAATTCGTGAATCGGGTATCGGTATTCCAATAAGTATTGATACAAGAAATTATCAAACGGCAAAAGAGGCTGTCGAAGCAGGCGCTGATATTATTAATGATGTTTCGGGTTTTGAGTATGACAATAATCTTTTTGATTATGCAGCTAAAAATAATATCCCTTCAATTATTGTTCATTCAAATTCTGTTCCTGCAAATAGCAGTGATTTTACTCAGGGTGATATTGTCGAAGAAATTTATTTTTCTTTATATAACAAAATTAAAAAATTAAAAGAAGCGGGAATGGATAATCAAAATATAATAGCAGACCCCGGTATTGGGTTTGGAAAATCCGCAGAAAGTAATTTTGAAATTTTAAAAAGATTTAATGAATTTAATACTTTGGGTGTTCCTTTGCTCTTAGGAATATCTCGAAAATCTTTTATTACTAAAACTTTTGATATTACGTTTGAAGAAGCTGATATTGCTACTGCTTTATATTCATCTTTAATTAAAAAAGCTAACATTCATAGGGTTCATAATGTAAAATTGGTTAAGCAGTATTTGGAATATGCTGATAAAATCAACTAGTTTTTATACTTCTTTTTAACCTGTTCAAAGACTTGGGAAAAGCTTTCAATAGGTGTGAATTTAAATCCGCAGTCTTCTGACATAACAGCCCCCATTTTAAATATGACTTCTGAGGGGTATCTTCTGCATATTCCCGGGCGGAATTTATGTATTGTGCATATTCTTTTTTCTTTATCAAATTTATTGCATTTAAAGACAAGTCCGTTATCATCTTTATCAATAACTTCAAGGTAGGTGTAAAAAGGGTGGAGTTTTTTTAATTTTTCAAATTCTTCTTCCGATTTTATTGTATCTTTTTTATGATTAACATAAATCTTGGAACAGCAGGCTCCGCATCTTATGCAATGCC
This sequence comes from Candidatus Gastranaerophilales bacterium, assembly GCA_947589255.1. Lineage (GTDB taxonomy): Bacteria > Cyanobacteriota > Vampirovibrionia > Gastranaerophilales > Gastranaerophilaceae > Avigastranaerophilus. The sequence goes on from CANQAL010000083.1 coordinate 4,600, forward strand.
CTGTGCGGTAATATTTTCTTTTTAAAATATATTTATAAATAAATTTTTTAAATCCCATAATATCTATTATAATATAATTATGAACATAAAAGAGCAGTTAAGACTAATCCCCGAATCCAGCGGTTCTTATCAGTTTTACGATAAGGATAACACTATAATCTATGTCGGGAAGGCTAAAAATTTAAAAAGAAGAGTTTCAAGTTATTTTAATAAAAAGCACGATTCCGTTAAATTGGCGGTTATGGTGCCTAAAATTGAACGGATTGAGTTTATTATTACAAATTCAGAAGTTGAAGCTTTAATTTTAGAATCTCATTTGATTAAAAAATATAAGCCGAAATACAATGTTTTATTGAAAGATGATAAAAAGTTTCCATATTTTCTTATAACAAAAGAAGATTACCCGAGAATCCTCGTTACAAGAAAGAAAAATAAAAATATGGACGAGGGTAAATATTTTGGGCCGTATACCAATGCAAAATCAATGTATACGACATTGGATTTATTAAAAAAACTCTTCCCTTTAAAGCAGTGCAAGACCCCTAAATTTAAAGACCGCCCCTGCATTTATTATCAGATAGGAAGATGTCTTGCGCCCTGCCAAAAGATGATATCTCCTGATGAGTACAAGAAATTAATTAAAAATGTCGAACTCTTTTTATCGGGTAAACAGATGCAGCTGGTTGAAGAATTAAAGTCCATGATGGAAAAGTATTCAGCTAATGAAGAATATGAAAAGGCCGCAAAGTATCGTGACAGCTATTTTGATGTTTTAAAGACAATCGAAAAACAAAAAGTAGTTTATGAAAATACTAAAATTAATCAGGATATTATTTCAATAAGTACGGATAGTTATATGGGCGGTATTTCGCTTCTTCAAATCAGAGACGGAAGGCTGACTAATAAAAAAGATTTTGAAATCACTAAATCTGATTATGACTGCGAAGATGAAATAATAACTTATTTTATTAAGGAATACTATCAAATGACTGCCGAAACGGAAATCCCCTCTGAAATTGTATTTTCTTATAAAATATCCTCTGAGGATAAAGACTTGCTTGAAAAGTGGCTTACTTCAAAAAAAGGCTCAAAGGTTGTTATAAATCCTAAAACCAATAAAAAGAATGAAGAAATATTAGAGCTTGCCTGCAAAAATTCTAATTATCATCTTGAAGAAATGAAGGTTAAATCATTGCAGGATATTCAAAATAATTATAATGAAACGGGTGCTTATATTCAGGAAAAATTAGGATTAAATAAATTTCCTCACAGAGTTGAGTGCTTTGATATATCTCATATACAGGGTACTCATACGGTTGCTTCAATGGTAAGTTTTTATAACGGTATGCCAAAGAAAAGCGAGTATAAAAGATTTAAAATTAAATCACTGGCGGAAGGTAAACCCGATGATTTTCAATCCATGCGAGAGGTCGTTACAAGAAGATATTCAAGATTACTAAAGGAAAACCTTGAATTTCCTGACTTGATTATAATAGACGGAGGAAAAGGACAGCTTTCAAGTGCCGTTGAAATACTAAATGAACTCGGGGTAAAAAATCAGGATATTGTTTCTCTTGCTAAAAGAATTGAAGAAGTATTTATTCCGAATAAATCCCGCCCTGTTATTTTCCCTTCTACTTCGCAGGCTCTATATTTTTTCCAAAGAATAAGAGATGAAGCACACAGGTTTGCAATTACTTTTCATCGTCATTTAAGGGATAAAGATGCCCTGCATTCGGAGCTTGATGAAATAAAAGGCTTGTACTCAAAAAATAAAAAGTTATTGTTTGACAAGTATTCAAGTGTAGCTAAAATTTCCAAATTATCAAAAGAAGAACTTCTTTTATTATTGTCGAAACATCAAGCACAAATTGTATATGACTATTTTCATACGGTTTCAAAGTCTTGAAAGTGAAATTTCCTTTTGATACCATTTAATTAAAATAAGGATTTCAATTATGAGTGAAAATTTAGCAAAACCATTACAAATTACTTTTGATATAACAGACAGGTGCCAGATGGAATGTGTTACCTGTTCAAAGTGGAAAACTGTTGCCTCTGAAGTAATGCCTAAAGAACTTACGACTGATGAGTGGAAAAAAGTTTTAAATGACTTAAGAGCTTGGCTTGGTGAAGGCTTTTGGTTTTGTTTTTCGGGCGGTGAACCATTTTTAAGACCTGATATATTTGAACTTGCAGAGTATGCTAAATCTATAGGCATTAAAGTTGCCTCTATGACAAACGCTTTTAGTATTCAAAACTTATATGAAAAAATTGTCGATTCTCCTATTGAATCCTTAAATATCTCTTTAAATGCGATTACAAACCCTGTTATTCATGATGTATCAAGAGGAAGAACGGGTTCATTTGAAAAAGCGCTCGATTCTATACTTCAATTAAAAAAAATCAGAGATTCAAAAAACGGAAATTTAGGGATAAATATTGCAACGATTTTATTCCCTGAAAATATTGATGAGGCAATCCCGCTTGTTGAATTTGTTACAAGAAATAAAATCAACGGAATTATGTTCCAATTACTTGACGATAAAGAATCTTTCCACGGCTATAATTTTCAAAAAGGCTGTAAGACATCAACATACGAAATGCCAAAAGAACTTAGAGCTCAGTACAAATCCATGGCAAAAAGAGCTATTGAAGTAGTTGACAGACTTATTGAAATGAAAAGAGCAGGTCATTCAATTTATAATTCATATGAACAGCTTGACGCAATGAAAATATTTTTTAATAATCCTGATGATATATTAAAAACAATTATTTGCGATGTGGGATCTACTAATTTTGCTATAGACCCGTATGGTGATGTAAGGTTATGTTTTAATATGCTTCCTGTCGGAAATATTAAAGAAAATACAGCCGAAGAAATATGGAATAATGCAAAATCGGCTGAATGCAGGCAAATGACTAAAACCTGCAAAATGTATTGCAGAATGCTCAACTGTAATTTTAAACATAATTTTGCTAACTTTAATAAACCGTTTTTAACAAGATGTTTTAATAAATTAAATAAGATACTTTGCGGAAAAAAATAATATGAGTTTAAAATTAACTTCTTTAATTTTAATATCAATTTTTAAAAATGTTATTAATGATAATGTTGTAAGTCTTTTCGTTAAATTATTAAAGCAGTTATTTTCTGATGAAAAAAATCTTGAAGGTGATTTAAAATTGTACTCTGATTTTGTAGAGGCGCTTTATTTAAAAAATGAAAATCAAAATCTTTTTGAATACATTTTAAAACTTATATATACGGATGAAAATATTATATCTAAAGGCTGCAGCGACTGTATTAAGGAAAATAATCAATTACTTGATACAGCTAAATATGAGTTATCTCTTTTGTACGAGTTAGTTTGCTTTGATTACGATAAAATTAAACAGTTATTCAATGGAAAGTATCCTGAAATGCAGGAAATAATTTCTCATCTGCCTATATTTAATACAATAGGATTTAAGGAATTTGATTTGAATGATATTATAAAATCGTATTCATCAAACGGGTATGGAATATTTTCCTGCTACAGTGCTTTTAAGTACCTTGATAATAAGGAAATCAAACCTGTTGAGTATTTTGATACTCTTACTTTTTCGGATTTAAAAAATTATGAATATCAGCAAAATATCATAAAGCAAAATACACTTGCATTTTTGCAGGGTAAGCCCGCTAATAATGTTTTATTATATGGTGATAGAGGCTGCGGTAAATCTTCAACGGTTAAAGCTTTGATAAATGAATTTTCTGATTATAATTTAAAAATTATTCAGGTTTCTAAAAAAGGATTTATTAATCTGCC
>CANQAL010000084.1 GCA_947589255.1 Candidatus Gastranaerophilales bacterium
AAGTTTGAAAACCATATACGGAGTTTCGTAGGTTCACTTACCGAAACAACATCAAGGCTTCGTCTGTTTGAGCCTTTTGGCGAGTTACGAAGCCTTTGGTTGAGGTTAGTGAAACAGAAACGAAGTATCAGGTCGAAAACTTTATTTTTTTATTTAATTTAATAAAAATAACAATAAAATAACAATAATATTTCTTATGTATGAGAAATATCGGCAGTTTGCTTTTTAGCTTGTTTCCAAAGCTTATCCCATTCTTCTAAAGTCAAATTTTCAAGTTCTTTATTTGCATTTTGCTCCATTGCTTTAAATCGGTTTATAAATTTTTTATTTGATTTTAGCAATGCTGATTCTGCCTCTATTTTATTCCATCTTGCAAGATTTACTATTGCAAATAATATATCGCCAAGTTCTTCTTCTTTATTTTCTTTTGTTTTAGCTTCTTTAAACTCTCTTATTTCAGATAGCACGCAATCATACAAAGAATTTTCATCAGGCCATTCAAATCCGACTTTTACCGCTTTTTTGCTGATTTTTTGAGCACTCATAAGCGCAGACTGCCCTTTTGTTATTCCGTCCATAACAGAGGTTCTTTCAGGTTTTTCTTCTTTCTTTAATTTTTCCCAATTATCCAATATTTCATCCGTTGATTTTACTTTTATGTCCCCAAAAACATGCGGATGACGGTGTATTAATTTATCGGATATTTGTTTTGCTACATCTTCTATTGTAAATTCGTTATACTCTTTAGCGATCTGAGAATGAAGCACAACTTGCAATAGCACATCCCCAAGTTCTTCTTTAAGGTGGTTTATATTATTCTCATCTATGGCTTCTACTGCTTCATATGCTTCTTCCAGCATATTTCTTTTAAGAGTGGCATGAGTTTGTTCTCTATCCCACTTACATCCGTTCTCACTTCGTAAAATGCTTATTATTTCTATTAATTTTTCTAAATTAGGATAATTCATATTAATCTGTCAGTGCTGTTTCATCATTTTTTAATGTTATTACAATATCACTTGTATTGCAAAAATTTCTGACAGGCTGATGAACATATTTTAATTTTGATATTTCAGGAATTTTCCTTTGCATTGCCCTTATAATGTCGTGAGGAATTTGCGTATTATATCCTATTATTTCATCATTTAATATTTGATTTGACCTGCCTGTACAATTTACTTCATAACCTGCGGTTTTTAATTGCTCTCTTATTGATAATGCTTCTATCTCTTTGCTCTTATCGAACATTATTCCGACAGATATTTCATTTTCCGTTATTTCGGGTTTTTTTCTGTATATTAATCTGTTAATAACTTTTTGAGTTTCTTCAGGGTCTAAAATCCAGTAACTGATAATGCCTTTTTTATTCGGAGCACCGGGAAGCATAACAAATTCTACTTTATTTAAATCAATTTCCCGTGCTATCGCTGCATATTGTGACATTTGATATAAATTTAAATCGGTTCTTGTATATAAGCTTGCTATTTTTAATGCTTCAGGGATTGTCTTTAATGCTTCAGGTGACTTAATTTTTTCTATTAATGCATTAATAAACTTTTGCTGACGGTGTATTCTGCCTATATCACCGAGGTAATCTTTTCTAAATCTTAAATATTCTTCCGCTTGCGCACCGTTTAATACGTGGTAGCCTTTTTCAAAATTAATGTTTAATTTTGCCGTATAATCTCTATAATGCATGTTTTGGTCTATATGAATTGGTATTCCGCCTATTGCATCAATTAATTTTCTTACACCCTCTGAATTTACTATTACATAATTATGAATCCTTATGCCGAGAGTTTCTTCTATTGTCTTTTTAGTTAAGTCAATTCCGCCTATTGCATATGCCGCATTAATTTTTTGAACACCATGTTCATCTGCTATATATACTTTACTGTCTCTTGGAATTGATATTGCATTAACTGTTTTTCCGTTCATATCAATATTCAATATTATCATTGTATCTGAGCGGACTCCTGAAAACGGCAGTGTATCGGGTCCGTTGGAATCGACTCCTAATAATAATATATTCTGGTATCTGTTTAGCATTTTAAAATTAAATTTTGATGGTGTTAAATCAGGTTTATCTGATGGTTTTAGTCCGTTTATACCTTTATCTGTTAGGCTTTCATAAATGTTTGCAAAATAATCAACATTGCTTATTACGGATTTTCCTAAGATACTTAGTACTACAATTATAAATGCAATAAATATAACTCTTACGGTAATTACAAATTTACTGTATTCGTTTTCATCCTGCTCTTTATATTTTAAAAAGACACTGTACTGCTCGTCTTTATTCTTCAACTCTGTCATTATCCGATATCCTATTCGACTTGTATTAATATTTTACTTTAAAAAATATAAAAAAAATATACAGCATACTATGGAATTTAATATTAATCGGTTGAATATAATACTTTTTTATGTTTTTATTGAACTATGAATAAAACTGATATAATAAAAAATGCTGAAACAAAGGTAAAACAATACTTTGAAACCGTTGATGAAATAAAAGAATACAATCAGGAAAAAGTATTAAAAGCATTTTATGATAATAAAATAGGACTTGAGCATTTTGCATCGGTATCGGGCTACGGGCATGATGATATGGGCAGAGAGGCTCTTGATAATGTATTTAGGGATGTTTTTAAGGCTGAAAAAGCAGTTGTAAGAAATCATTTTGTATCGGGAACTCATACTCTTGCGTGCTGTTTATTTGGGAATTTAAGATACGGCGAAAAACTTATATCGCTTGCAGGTGCGCCTTATGATACTATGGAAGAAGTTATCGGTAAACGAGGAGATAAAAGGGCTTCTTTAATAGGACATGGAGTTAAATATGAGGAGGTTCCTTTAATTAATAATATGGAGGTTGATTTTGAAGGTATTGCAAAAGCCGTTGATAAATCAACAAATATGGTATTAATTCAACGCTCAAGAGGGTATTCGTTAAGGAAATCTTTAAATATTGAAACCATAAAAAAAATGATAGACATTGTAAAATCAAAAAATCCCGATTGTATATGTTTTGTTGATAACTGTTACGGAGAATTTGTTGAAAAGCTTGAACCGTTAGAAGTCGGGGCGGATTTGATTGCAGGGTCGTTAATCAAAAATCCCGGCGGCGGAATTGTAGAAGCAGGCGGGTATATTGCAGGCAAAGAAGAATATGTAAACCAAGCTGCATATAGGTTAACAGCCCCCGGGATAGGTTCTGAGGGCGGTGCTATGCTTAATCAATTAAGATTAATATTCCAAGGTTTATTTATGGCGCCCTCTATAGTATCAGAAGCGGTTAAAGGTGCAATCCTCGCTTCTCAAGTATTTGAGGATATAGGTTTTAAATCTACCCCAAAACCAAACGAAATCAGGACGGATTTAATTCAAACAATAGAGTTTGGAGCGCCTGAACCGTTGCTAGAGTTTTGTAAAACTCTTCAAATGTATTCGCCCGTTGAATCATATCTTACCCCTATTCCTGACACAGTACCAGGGTATGACAGCAAACTGATTATGGCAGGAGGTTCATTTATAGAAGGCTCTACCATTGAACTTTCGGCAGACGGTCCTGTTCGTCCGCCATATGCCGCTTATATGCAGGGCGGTTTAAATTATGCTCACGTTAAAATTGCTTTAAAAGGAATTTTGGATAAACTTGTTAAATAGCAGGACTTTGCTATAATATGAGTATGAAAAAATTTATTATTACTTTATTATTTTTTATTTTAAGCATGTTTTTTATGCCTGTTTGGGCGGATATTATTCCTTTTGGCTCAAAAAGCATTAAATATTACGGCATAGGGGTTATTAATATGCCCCAAAACTATACGGTTTATCAGTATCCGAGAAGTGATTCAAAAATAATCAGAGAAGTAAACTATGAAAATATAAAAAAATCCGCAATAGTTAATTCTGTTGATATGAGGAAGGTATCATATGTTGCTTATGTGCCATCTAATAATGTTGCACTATTAACTGTTGATATAGACTCAGGTGATAATTGGTATTGTGTATTTTTAGATCAGGAAACAGGTGAAACAGGCTGGATTTATAATACTGACAAAAATGCTTTTTCTACTTACAGACAGTTATTTTATAAATACGGGAAAAAATACGGTATAAGATTTTTTAATGATTTATCGGAAGATGAAAAAGTACTTTATTCAAAAGAAGATAAATCATCTCAGGTTATTGAAAATTTAAGCTATCCGAAATACGTTACTTTTACGATTATAAGAGGTAATTGGATGCTTGTATCTGTTAATGACAGAACAAAGACAGCAAAAGTCGGCTGGTTTAACTGGAGAAATGATGACGGAACTTTAAATATGTTCCCCAATTTTAAAGAACAGCCTTAATATTAATTTTTTAACAAATGCTATTTTTTTATCAAATTTTTTTATTTACAATTTTTTAATCCGTTGTAATCGGAGAAAAAAATGTTAGTATCTGCTTTATCAAGTATTAAATTTAATAATATTTCGCAGTCCAAGTTAACGGCGAGAACTCCTTTAACATTCAAGGGCATGTCTGATTCTTTTGTTAAAACGTCACCTAAAAAAAATGAAAATGAGTTTATATCCTGGGCAGACAGAAAAGATTTAGCGGATGTGATTAAAAAATCACTTCAAAATCCCGAAAATAAAATAGGAAAAGGATTTTATAACTGTGCGTATAAAATTGAAGGTAACGACAATTTTATATTTCGAGTAAGTAATTTTTCAAAACAAAATTTGGATTTTACAAATATAGAAATAAAAGATACGGAAGATAAAGAACTTAAAGTAAATATCGGTCAGCAGGTTGCGGAGATTACTCTGAAATCCGGAAATGATACTTTGCCTGAAATGCGTATAGAAGTATTAAAAAAACAAACGGGTAAATCTTTAGGTGTTCCTCCTCCTGAAGTATTTAATGATGACAATGGTAATTTAAAAACAGGCGAACTGCCTTATGATGATATTTCAAAGAAAGAACAATATTTTAAATCTCTTGAAATACTGTCTAAAATGCCTCTTGAAGCTTATGAAAAATTGATTGATACAATCCAAAAGGCAGGTGAAAGAGGTTTATTGATTGATTATTATAATTCAAATAATATTTTGCTTGATGAAGAAAATCAATCAATAAATGTTATTGATATGGATAAGCGCCCCGGCAAACCCGATTGGGGTAATGTTTTATATGCTTTAACCAATATAGTTTATTTTAATTCCGTTTATAATATGACTTTCAACCCGAAAGAAGAAGCTGTTAAAGCATCAGAACATACTGTTGAAATAATAAATAAATTTACTCGGGCAATGCAGAATAAGCACGTTAAATTTGATAAAACTAATTATACTTTCCAATTTCAAAATTTTTTAGAAAGTATTCCCGCCAAAATCTTTTGCAACAGTTTTTCACCCGAGGGCGAGTGGGCTAAATTTGAGCAATTAGGTATTGCTTAATTAAACATAGAGCCTTTATCATGCTCAGGAAGCGAAGCGGAATATTCTGCCAGTATTCTTGCTATATCAGAGCCTTTTATTACTACCTCTAATATTAATTGAGCATTAATTAATAACTTATCGGTATATTCAAGCTCATCAGTATCAAAAATCTCAAATTCTATAAAATCATAGCCGACATAATTAATTCTGCCGTATCCTTCAGAATTTCCCCATTTTAAAAATACAAGCTGTTTTTCAAATAATTTGAGTTTATCTACCAATCGCATATTAATGTTCTCCGCATATCCTTATAATATGATAATTATTTTATTATTTTAAGTCAAATATAATAATGTAAATTTTACATTGATAATCTTTACAATCTGTCTAAAAATATTTTGTTTTGGATTTTGTTCTGGTATAGTCTAAGTAAACCATAAAGGAAAAAATCGTGACAGATACACTTAGTGCGGACATAAGTTTAAAAACAAATTTTAATAATAAGTACGTTTCTTCTCCCATCATTAACTTAAATAACATTGAATTTCAATTATTTCAAATATTTGAGGAAGAATTAAATTCGGAGAACTCGGTTTTATTAGGTTATAGCCCTGATGTTATAAAAAGACTTGCAAAATTTATCTCAGGCGAGATAACAAGACCTGCATCGATTGGAATTGCGGGCGAAACAGCAAGCGGAAAATCCACAATTACTTTCGATATTATAGAAACCATTGAACTTTTTGCCGATGTTTTTAATTTAGGCAGAGTTATAACAAGGGTTAATTCCGATGATTATTACTATGACAGGTCTGAAGAAGTCAAAAAAGCGGGAGGCATGGCTGAATTTGCTAAACATTACGATTTTGATGTGCCTGATGCGCTTGAACTTAACTTAATGCATAAACATATTAAAGAACTGCTGTCAGGTAAGTCTGTTATGCTACCTAAGTATGATATGTCAGGAACAACAATAAGATGGGATAATCATACACTTGCAATGCCTTCAAAGGTAATTATTTCGGAAGGTTTATTTACATTAACGGATGATGTAAAAGAAGCCTTTGATTTTAAAATTTATGTTGATATAAATTCCGATGTACAAAAGGAAAGATTTTTTATAAGAGCAAACGAACGAGGGCTCGGCGATGGCGCCGGTGCTTTATATGAAAATGCTTCAAATAAAGCAGAAATTTATATAAGACCTTGCAGAAATATTGCGGATATTGTTTTATCGGGTGAAGCGGATAGAGCTGATTATAAAATCTTTTTAAATAAAATTTTATCAATAGTTGAACATCTGCACTTTTCAAAGCAGGCGGTTATTTAATTATGCAAGTCTGCATATACCCCGGGAGTTTTAATCCCATTCATAATGCTCATATCGAAGTTGCAAAATATGTTCATGAAAAATTTAAGTTTGAAAAAATTGTTTTTATTCCCGTATTCAGACCTCCTCATAAGGATTTAGCAGGGTTTGATGCGGAAAATGCTTTCCACAGACTTAATATGGTTGAACTTGCGGTCAAAGATTATCCGTTTTTTGATGTGTCGGCTATCGAATACACGAGAAATAAACCTTCATATTCTTATGATACCGTTGTTCAGATTAATGATATCGTAAAACCCGAGGGTAAAATAAACTTTATTATCGGTACGGATGCCTTCAGGCAGATTGAGTCTTGGTATGAACCCCAAAAGCTGAAAGAACTTGTTAATTTTATTTTGTTTATAAGGGAAAATAATTTTGATGAGACTCCTTATATAAAGCTTAAAGAAAAAGGATACAGCTACGATTTAATGCAAATGCCATTTAACGACATTTCAGCATGCGAAGTCAGAAATCGAATTAAACAAAATAAAGATATTTGTGATATAGTACCCTTAAAGGTTGCTGAATATATAAAAAATAACAATGTATACAAAAATTAGTATTGAAGAAATAAAAGATAAATTAAAAGCTTGTTTGAGTGAAGAAAGATATCTTCATTCAATCGGCACAATGGAAATGGCTGTTGAACTTGCCAAAAGATTTCATCTTGATGAAGAAAAAGCACTTGTTGCAGGGTTATTGCACGACTGCGCAAAATGCCTGTCTAATGACGAATTGAAAGAATATTATAACTCGTTTGAAGAATGCGAAAAATTAAGTTCTAAAACCTGGCATGCACCTGTTGGTGCCGTAATTGCAAAAAGAGATTTTGGGGTCGAGGATGAAGAAATTTTATCTTCAATAAGATGGCATACCGTCGGCAAAAAAGATATGAGCGATTTTGAAAAAATAATCTTCCTTGCCGATAAAATTGAAACTCGGACACGAGAGCCGAAATTCCGCCAAAAAATAGAAAAAACTTTGAATAAAACAAACAGCCTTGATTCTGCGCTTTTAAAAAGCTTTAAAATTACAATAAAAAGCCTATTAAAACGCAAACTTCCTATCTGCTTTCAAACGGTAGATGTTTATAATGACTTGCTTGATATAGTACAAAATAAATAAAATATGTTATATTTATTTTATGTTATATAAGGAATTTTTAATGTCTGATACAAAACAAAGAACATCTGTCAGAGAATTTGTTGATTTCTGGAAAGATAAGGGATACGAAAAAGGAGAAAGTCAGCCATTTTGGATTTCATTATTAAGAAATGTTTTAGGTGTTGAACATCCTGAACAATTTATTACATTTGAAGAACAAGTAAAATTAGACCATACAAGTTTTATAGATGCTTATATTGAAAAAACAAAAGTTTTGATTGAACAAAAAAGCTCTAAGATAGATTTAAACAAAGCTATTAAACAATCAGACGGAAGTTTA
>CANQAL010000085.1 GCA_947589255.1 Candidatus Gastranaerophilales bacterium
AAAATGGGCAGAGGTGGATTCGAACCACCGTAGACTCACGTCAACAGATTTACAGTCTGTCGCCTTTAGCCACTCGGCCATCTACCCATCTGTATTTAATTGTTAATGTTCAATATTTTTAAACAGCCGGTGATAGGAATCGAACCTACAACCTACGGTTTACAAAACCGTTGCTCTACCGTTGAGCTACACCGGCTCATTTAACACTTATTGTATAATATAAAGGACATACTCTATTGTCAAGAAAAAATTATTTTTTACTCCGTCTGGACTTTTTTTTTTCTATTAGTTATCATTATTCAATACCTTACCAATTTACTATATTTATTTATTGCTTTATTAATAAATCGGTAAATAAAAAGGAGTTTAGCACATGTCTGATATTATGGAACTTGATGATAATAATTTTAACCGGGAAGTAACGGAGCAGGATAGTCTTACCCTGGTTGATTTCTGGGCAACTTGGTGCGGACCATGCAGAAAATTATCTCCTGTTATTGACGAACTTGCTAAGGAATTTGACGGAAAGGTAAAATTTGTTAAAATAAAAGCAGATGAAAATATTCAAACGGCTCAAAAATATTCTATCAGCGGAGTACCTTGTCTTCTATTATTTAAAAAAGGTGAAGTCGTTGAAAGAATTGTTAATCTTGTTCCGAAATCAATAATTTCATCCGCAATTAATAAGCACTTATAAAATGGATAACAAAAATTACAATAATGACTTTTTCAGCTACAATGGTGTAATCGGAAGAAAAAATTACATCATTAATATGCTTATACTTTTTGCTTTATATATTGCATTATTTTTTGTAAGGTTTGAAACATTTACACAATATACAAATTTAAAATTTATATTACCTGTTTTAATTTTTGTTGTAAGTTTATTTAAATTTGTAATTTTAATGTCGGCTCTTTCCGTAATTTACCGAAGAATTGCAGATATTTCGGCATTCAGATCTTACGATTTTAATCTTGCAATGAAAAGGATTTTCGTTTTAATTTATGTTCTTCCCGTATTATATTTATTTTGCATAAGATATTTTCTTGATATTATTCCATTTATAATTACTGCCTTAGACTTTACGGTTTTATATATATTATTTCCTCTTGGTATAATAGGTATAATAATTTTCAGTTTTATAAAAGCGAAATAAAAGAAGAGATGGTATAAAATGAGTGATGATAGACTTTTTGCTTCAAATAATCCGATAGGAAGAAAATGGTATTTTATAAATTTAATCATTTTATCAATAATTTTTATTCTAACTCTTTTTGTTTTTCCGACTTATATAATTCCTAATACCAAAACAGAAATATATTATTTAATATCAAAAATAATAATGTATTTTTTATATTTAATTTATTTGGTAACATTTTTTTCACTTATAGATCGCAGGTTATACGATATTACGGGAAATAGAGATTCAATTTTCTACATATTAATATCACGACTTATGACTTTTATTATATTTTATGAAATTTTTATCGCAATAAATCACTTAATACCACTAAAAATACCAGTTTATTATATGAGTTTGTTATATGAAATTGCAGGATATTTAATAATAATATTTACATTAATAACTGTTTTGATAGGTTTTTTCAAAGGGAAAATTTCGGGACAAACATATAAAGAATATCGTAACAGAATAAAATACCAATAATTCAAAATAAAATTAAATTTATATAAAGACAAATATAACCATGGTATAATAATTCTTATAGTTGTAAGAAGGAAAAATTATGCCGAAAAAGTATATATATTTTGTTGATGTAACAAACAGAGACGGAGTACAAACTTCAAGATTAGGTCTGGCGAAATTACAAAAGACCATAATAAATTTAATGCTTGATGATATTGGAGTAACTCAATCAGAATTTGGGTTTCCGACAACAAAACATGAAATAAATTATTTAAACGGAAATTTAGAACTTGTTGATAGAGGAGTAATTACAAAAACAAAGCTTTCAGGCTGGATGAGAGGTATTGAAGAAGATGTACTTTTATCGTTTCAAAATGTACCTCGGTTAAAATATATAAATTTATCCGTATCCACCTCAGACCAGATGATAAAAGGGAAGTTTGGCGGAAAAAAGACTCGTGAAGACATAATAAAATCAACAACAAAAGCACTTGATACGGCAGTAGCATGCGGAGCGCAGGATATAGGAGTAAATGCCGAAGATGCATCAAGAAGCGATATTGATTATTTAATAGATTTTGGGCTTGAAGCTAAAAAACATGGAGCTAAAAAGTTCAGATACTGCGATACTTTAGGTTATGACGACCCTATAAGCGCATACGAAAGAATTTCAAAAATAGCACAGGCAACTCAAATGGATATAGAACTGCATTTTCATAATGACCTCGGAATGGCTGCAGGCAACTCTGTTATGGGGGCAAAAGCCGCTATTGATGCAGGTGTAAATGCATATATTAATACCGCAATAAACGGAATGGGAGAGCGGGCAGGCAATGCAGATTTAATTTCGTGTTTATTGGGTGTTTTAAAATCAAGCGGAATGCATGGTAAATACGAAATAGATCCTAATATTGATTTATCTAAAACCTGGAAGCTTGCAAAATATACTTCTTATGCATTTAATGTTCCCATACCAATCAACCAGCCTGCGACAGGGGCAAATGCATTTGCGCATGAATCGGGTATTCATGCGGATGGTGCATTAAAAGACAGATTAAATTATGAATTATATGCATTTGAGGAACTCGGCAGAGGCGAGCCTGAAATAGTTGAAACGGGAAGAATGATTACGACAGGCGAATATGGCGGTATTAAAGGGTTCAGAAATGTATATGAAAAAATGGAAATAGAATTTGCCGATGAAGATGAAGCAAGAAATATTCTTGAACTTGCAAGATATGCTAATGTTCATACTCAAAAGCCGTTAACACAAAGTGAATTAAAATTCATATACTATTATCCCGATATTGCGGCTAAAATAATGACGGTTACGCCTTATTATATGCCGACGGGCAGTTTAAAAAAGAGAGTTGATAATAACTTTATCACACAGCCTCATTTATTTGTATAGGAGAGATTATGGGACAGACAATAGCGGAAAAAATACTATCGGCTCATGCCGGTAAAAATGTAAAACCCGGTGAGTTGATTATATCAAAAATTGATGCGGTAATGGTTCAAGATGGAACAGGGCCTTTAGCGGTTAATGAATTTAAAAAATTAAACAAAACAAAATTATTTAATCCCGAAAGGACAATACTGTTTATCGACCATGCAGCGCCCAGCCCCAGAAAAGAGCTTTCAAACTCGCACAGTGTTTTAAGAGATTTTGCAAAAGAATACGGTGCGGTGTTATCAGAAGTCGGAGACGGTGTCTGTCATCAAAGGTTGGTTGAAAGCTATATAAACCCGGGAGAAGTTCTCTTAGGTGCCGATTCACATACCTGCACATCAGGAGCATTAGGTGCATTTGCAACGGGTGTAGGTTCAACCGATATTGCGGTAGTTATGGCGCTTGGGAAAACTTGGTTAAAAGTCCCTTCTACGTATAAAATTGTGCTAAAAGGCGAATTTCAAAAAGGAGTATATGCAAAAGATTTAATACTTCATTTAATAGGCTTAATCGGAGCAGATGGTGCCACCTATAAAGCATTGGAATTCACCGGTAACGGTGCAAAAAATATGCCGATGGCAGACAGGTTTACAATATCAAATATGGCGGTTGAAGCAGGCGCTAAAGCAGGGCTTTTTGAAACGGATGAAAAAACTTATGAGTACTTAAAAGAGCATAACAGGGCGGATAAATATAAAGAAATTAAAGCAGACCCTGACGCAGTATATGAAAGAGTAATAGAAATTAATTTAAACGAAATAAAACCGACAATTTCATGCCCGCATACAGTAGACAATACAAAAACAATAGATGAACTTGGCGAAGTAAAAGTAAATCAAGTATATATAGGTACCTGTACAAACGGCAGGATAGAGGATTTAAGAATTGCGGCTAAAATTTTAAAAGGCAATAAAGTAAAAGAAGGTGTAAGATTGCTTGTTGCGCCTGCATCAAGAAAAGTATTTTTAGAAGCTTTAAAAGAAGGCTTAATTGAAACATTTGTTGAGGCGGGAGCTGCAATAGTAACATCAGGCTGCGGAGCATGCGTCGGAGTACACGCAGGAATACTTGGTGACGGAGAAGTTTGCCTTGCAACTCAAAACAGAAATTTTAAAGGCAGAATGGGAAATACTGAAGGATTTATATATTTGGCATCTCCCGCAACTGCGGCATACAGTGCAATAAAAGGATATATAGCAGATGTTAGGGAGGTCTTATAATGGAATTAAAAGGAAAAGCATTTAAGTTTGGCGACGATATTTCAACCGACCATATAGCCCCCGGAAGATTATTTCATCTGCGTTCCAATTTGCCTGAATTGGCAAAACACGTACTTGAAGATGCAGACCCCGAGTTTGCTTCAAAAATGAGTAAAGGTGATTTTGTTGTTGCTGGAAATAACTTCGGCTTAGGTTCATCTCGTGAGCATGCCCCTCAAATAATTAAAATAGCAGGAGTTGGAGCGGTTTTAGCTAAAAGCTTTGCCAGAATTTTTTACCGTAATGCAATAAATATAGGACTTTTACTAATTGAATGCGATACCGATAAAATTAATGCGGGCGATGAGCTTGAAATAGACATAAAAGAAGGATATGTACATAATATTACTCAAAACATAAAAATGCCTATTACTCCCCTGCCTGACGTAATGATTAAGTTGTTAAACGAGGGCGGACTTATTGAACACATAAAAAAACACGGTAATTTTGACTTGGTTTAAGGAGATAATATGCAGACTGTAACATTAATTCCCGGGGACGGGATAGGGCCTGAAATAACGGAATCGGTAACACGGATATTAAAAGAGGCAGGAGCGCAAATAGACTGGGATATCCAAAATGCAGGTGCCGACGTTATTGAAAAAGAAGGCACTCCGTTACCGGATAGGGTTATTGACTCAATAAAAAAGAACAAAGTGGCATTAAAAGCTCCTGTAACAACACCTATAGGGAAAGGATTCAGAAGTGTTAATGTTCAACTGCGCAAGGCTCTTGACCTTTATGCGAACCTTCGCCCATGTAAAAACATAGAAGGCATAAAAACAAGATTTAATAATGTTGATTTGGTAATAGTTCGCGAAAATACAGAGGATTTATACGCAGGTATTGAAAGACAAGTAGATGAAGATACTGCTGAAAGTATAAAAATAATAACAAGAAAAGCATCATTAAGAATTGCGGAATTTGCATTTGAATATGCAGTTAAAAATAACAGGAAACTGGTTACGGCGGTATCAAAAGCAAACATATGCAAATTATCTGACGGGTTATTTTTAAACTGCGTAAGAGAAATTTCGCAGAAATATCCGAAAATAGAATATAAAGAAATTTTAGTTGATAACTTATGCATGCAGTTAGTCCAAAATCCTGAAAAATTTGATGTTTTGGTACTTCCTAATCTGTATGGCGATATAGTTTCAGATTTATGTGCAGGTTTAATCGGCGGGCTTGGAATAGCGCAAGGCGCAAATATAGGATTAAATGCAGCTGTATTTGAACCCGTTCATGGCAGCGCCCCCGATATAAAAGGACAAAATAAAGCAAACCCTACAGCTTTATTACTATCCGCTATTGAAATGCTTAAATACATTAATCAAAATACCGTTGCCGTAAAAATTGAAAAAGCCTTATATAAAACAATAAAAGAAGCAAACGTTTTAACTCCTGATATGGGCGGAACATCTACTACGGTCGAATATACAACTGCAATAATAAATAATTTGTAACAAATTTTTACATTAATTCCGCTTTTTCCTAAAGTTAACATCCAAAATGCCGATATACTTATTAAATATGAAGGAAAGGTATTATGGATATCAACAATATAAAGTCTGAATTTAAAGATTACATTATTCAAAAGCAGCTTAAAGAAGATCCTCAAGGGCAAATTGATTATAATGTAAGCATATTTAAGTATGCCTCGGAATTTAAGGAATTTTTAGGGGATAAATATAATGTTATGCCTTCATCTATAGATATAACAGACCTTGATAGTTTAGAACTCGCGGGAGATACTGTTTCATTCACAACAGGAAGTAATAAAAATACCGAAAATTCACCAAATACCCCTTCAACGGAAGATTTAATTAATGAGTTCTTTTCAGATGAAAAAGTAAGAGATTTTTCCGATTTAGACGATAACGGAATATTAACTGAAAAAGAAATAAGAGCCGTATTAAAATCAATAAGTGATAAAGACGGCGATTTAAAAGATATTTCGCTTGATGATCTTTCGGCATTATATGAAATATTATATCCGTCAAAAGATGAAGAAGATGATTTAAATATCGGGAATAATGATTTAAGTTCCGATAATTTTATCAGCGGAAATATCCAAGCTGCAAATCAATCTTACCCTGCAGGTAATGTTGCTCAAAATTCAACAGGAAGTTATGAAGCAAACGTTTCTCCATCAAAGCAACAGGAATTAAGCACTAAAGATTTAAGCAATATGACATACGATGAATTGGTAGATACTCAATCCGTCGCACAAGCCGATTATATCAATGCAAATAACGAATTGAACGACATCTATAACGGCAATAATGCAGAATTACTTCAAGAAGAAGCTAAAGTTCAACAATTATATGATACATATGAAGAAGAACTGGCAAAACTTGATGAGGAAGAAGCAGAAACATTAAAAGGATTTAAAGAAAACATTGATGCAAAAGAAAAAGAAATAGATAATAAAGATATAGAAATAACAAACCAAGAATCAGTTGTAAGAAGTACAAAAAGTGAATATGAACAAGCTGTTCAATCACGAGAAAGTATAGAAAGTTCTATATCAGGACTTCAATCTTCACTATCAGGAGCCTCAGAAGAAGAAGCCGCACAAATACAAGCAATGATTTCAGAACTAAAATCTCAACTTTCTGCCGCAAAAACGGCAGAAGATAATGCTAAAAATGCAATGGAAGATGCTGAAGATAAATTAGACAGCCTAAAAGAAGAGAAAACAAAGCTTGAAGGTGAATTAGATGAAATAAATGCACAAAAATCCGAATGGGAAGCGGAACTTGCTCAAAAATATCCTGAAATTCAAGAATACATGAACCAATATAATGAAGCAAAATCCCAATATGAAACGGATAAAAATAATGCTATTTCATCTGCTAAAGAAAAAGTAAATAAAGCCGCTGATTATCTTTCCGAAATTGAAAAACACATAAATGATTATGAAACGGAAGATAAAAAATCTTCAGGGATTTCTAAAGTTCTTGATGAATTAGGAATAAATACTTCTGATGAAGATGGGAATTCAAATACTGATTATAACAAAAAACTTGCCAATGCTATACTTAAAGCAGCTAAAAATTATGTAGGCGGAAATACGAAATCAACAGGCTACTGTGCAAGAGGAGTTCGTGAAGCACTGGAAGAAGCCTTTGGATATGCTCTATTTTCGGGTGATGCATATGAGTGGGCAGATTACTTTAACAGTGAAAAAGATACCTGGGCAAACATTACAGGCGATTATAAGAGTGCTAAGGATTTGAAAAATCTCCCTGCCGGCGCAATAGTTGTTTGGAGTAAATATAACGGCGGTAAATACGGACATATATGTATTGCAGATGGTAAAGGCGGAGAATACAGTGATTTTTACAGATCAACAATAATTACAAGTTTTGCTGATAAAGGCGGATCATACCAAGTTTTCATTCCAAAAGCATAAAAAAAAGAGCTTATCAAATGATAAGCTCTTTTTTTTATATAAAATTAACCTAGTGAGGGATAATTGAAAGCAATACCCCTGCAGCAACAGCAGAACCGATAACACCTGCAACATTCGGGCCCATTGCATGCATTAACAAGAAGTTTTGAGGGTTAGCCTCAAGTCCTACTTTATTTGATACACGAGCTGCCATAGGAACAGCAGATACACCTGCTGAACCGATTAACGG
>CANQAL010000086.1 GCA_947589255.1 Candidatus Gastranaerophilales bacterium
CCTGTTCCGCTGTTTGTTATGAATGCAGGTGATATAAAATTAAAAGAAACAGGCGCATTATGTGATATTGCTCCGACCGTTCTTGATATAATGGGAATACAAAAACCAACTGAAATGACAGGAAATTCTTTAATAAAATAGAGGTTAAGATGAGTTTAGCAAAGATAGAAGATTTACCGACAGTATATAGTGCAAAAGAAACAGAAGAAGCAATTTATAAGTTCTGGGAAGATAATGAATGCTTTAAAGCTAATGCAAAAAGCGAAAAGGAGCCTTATTCGATTGTAATTCCTCCGCCGAATGTAACAGGTGTTTTGCATATGGGGCACGCATTAGACGGTACTCTGCAGGATATTTTAGTCAGATATCACAGAATGTCCGGTTATGAAACACTCTGGATGCCCGGAACTGACCACGCAGGTATAGCTACTCAAAATGTTGTTGAAAAAAAATTAAGACAGGAAGGCAAAACCCGCTTTGACCTTGGCAGAGAAAAATTTGTTGAACTCACTTGGCAATGGGCTAATGAGCATAAAAGTGCTATATTAAATCAATTTAAAAGGCTCGGAGCTTCCTTTGACCGTTCAAGAGAAAGATTTACACTTGATAAGGGATGTTCTGATGCGGTAAAAGAAGTTTTTGTTAAACTTTATGAAAAAGATTTAATTTATAAAGGTGCATATATTGTAAACTGGTGTCCTCGCTGTCAGAGTGCCATATCTGATATTGAAACGGATTATGAAACGGAAAAAAGCAATCTGTGGGAAATCAGCTATTCATTAAAAGATGAGCCGGGGGCAATCGTTGTAGCTACGACAAGACCCGAAACAATCTATGGCGATGTTGCTGTTGCAGTTAATCCTAACGACTTTAAATATAAAGATTTAATCGGTAAAACGGTTTTAATACCTTTAACCGGAAGAGAAATCCCGATTATTGCCGATGACTATGTTGATAAATCTTTCGGGACGGGGGCTTTAAAAATTACACCCGCACATGATCCTAACGATTATGAAGTAGGGAAAAGACATAATCTTAAACCTATTTGGGTAATTGATGAAGAAGGCAGAATGAAACACTGCGCAGAAGTTCATCCTGATGTTCAGGGCTTAACCAGAGAAGAAGCTCGTAAAAAGACTATAGAACTTCTACAATACAATAACAGTTTGGTAAGAATTGTTCCTATCGAGCATAACGTAGGAAAATGCCAAAGATGTAATACAACAATAGAGCCGTTATTATCGGAACAATGGTTTGTAAGAATGGCTCCTTTAGCAAAAGCAGCTATTGAAGCGGTTGAATCGGGCAAAATAAAATTTGTACCAGAGCGCTGGACAAAAAATTACTTGGGCTGGATGACAAATATTCGTGATTGGTGTATTTCCCGTCAATTATGGTGGGGACATCAAATACCCGCATATTATAACAATGAAACGGGTGAAATGGTTGTAGCAAAAGAAAATCCTGATCCTGATAAATATACTCAAGATTCAGATGTGCTTGATACTTGGTTTTCATCAGGTTTGTGGCCGTTTTCAACTATGGGCTGGCCTAATACTGATGCCGAGGACTTTAAAAAATTCTATCCGACTTCAACTCTTGTAACGGGGTTTGATATTATTTTCTTCTGGGTTGCAAGAATGATTACCATGGGTGAAGAATTTACCAAAAAAGCACCATTTTCAACAGTTTATATCCATGGGTTAATTCGAGATGAAAACGGGCAAAAGATGTCTAAATCTAAAGGTAATACGATTGACCCCGTCGGAATTATCGACAAATACGGCTGTGATGCCCTAAGATTTACACTTACATCCCTATGCACATACGGTGGACAGGATATTAAAATAAGCGATGAAAAATTTGAATACGGAAGAAACTTCGCAAATAAAATTTGGAATGCTTCCCGCTTTGTTTTGATGAACTTAAATGGCATCGATAATAAAGAAATCGATTTTAATAACTTAACTTTGGCCGATAAATGGATTTTAAATAAATTAAACGAAACGGCAAAAGAAACTAATGAAAATATCCAAAATTACAGAATAGGCGAGATGGCTCATACTTTGTATGATTTCTTCTGGAACTCCTATTGCGATTGGTATGTTGAAATAGCTAAAATCCAGCTTCAGGATGAAAATTTAAAACTCAATACTCAAAGAGTTTTAAGTTATGTTCTTGATATGACCTTAAGGCTTTTACATCCTGTTATGCCTCATATAACGGAAGCTATCTGGCAGCTGTTACCTAAAAATACGGATGTTAAAGCAATAATGCTTTCTGAATTCCCGATTTATCAAAATAATTTGGAATTCAATGAAGAAAATATCCAAATGGAACTTGTATTTGAAACTATTAAATCATTAAGAAATTTAAGACAAAGTTTTAATATACCTGTTTCAACAAAATTAAATATTGAAATACTTGCATCAAAAGATGAAGAAAATATATTTAAAAAAGTAGAAGCATATATTCATCGTTTAGCTAGGGTTGAAAATATAAAATATGTTGATGAAAATCATAAAACCGAAAAGCAGTCTGCTTCGGCTATAGTAAGTAATTCAAAAATTATTGTTCCTTTAGCAGGGTTAATTGATTTGGAAGAAGAAGTTAAAAGGCAGAATAAAAAGCTTGAAAAGCTTTTAAACGAAAAAAACAGTCTGCTTGCAAGAGTTAACAATGAAAAGTTTATGAATAATGCAAAACCCGAATTAATAGAACAAACAAAAAATCGTATAGAAGAAATAACTGTTCAGGAAAATGCAATTAACGAACTTATAAATTCATTAAAATAATTTTGAAAAATTGAAAAAAAATGTTATATTATAACTGGATAAGTATTCAGAGAGGATTAACATGAGCGAAAATATAAATGATGAATTAAATGATTTTTTAAATGAAGAAGACCAAAATAGTGAAACTTATACATTATATACTCGTTCTAACTTTGACGGACTGGTATGTGCTGCGCTTTTAAAAGAAATAGGCTTGATTGACGAAGTTAAATTTGTACATCCAAAAGATGTTCAAGACGGTAAAATTAAATTAACCGGTAATGATATTACTGCAAGTTTGCCATATACCGAAGGTGTGTATATGGCATTTGACCATCATTCAAGTGAAGCAGTCAGAACAAAAGATGTTAAAGATAATTATATTATAGAACCGGGTGCTCCATCAAGTGCGAGAATAATTTATGAATATTTCGGCGGAAACGGCAGATTTTCAAATTCTCTTTATGATTTAATGGATGCTGTAGATAGAGCCGATTGTACAAGCTTTACTCAAGAAGATATTTTAAATCCTCAAGGATGGGTTTTATTAAACTTTTTAATGGACCCAAGAACAGGTTTAGGCAGATTTAGAAACTTTAGAATTTCTAACTATAACTTAATGTTAAAGCTTGTTGATTTATGTTCTTCCATGTCAATAGATGAAATTATGCAGGATCCTGATGTAATTGAAAGAATTGAATTATATAATGCGGAAAAAGATAAATTTACTGAGCAAATTCAAAAATGTACTAAAATTGATGAGAAAATAGCAATTCTTGATTTAAGAAATGAAGAAATTATTCATGTAGGTAACAGATTTATGATTTATGCTTTATTCCCTGAATGTAATATATCTGTTCATATTATGAACGGGAAACAAAATCAGAATACCGTTTTCGCAGTCGGTAAATCAATTGTAAATCGCAGTTGTCCTATAGATATCGGTGCTATGATGTTTGAATTTGACGGAGGAGGACATATGAATGCCGGAACCTGTCAAGTTGATAATAATAATGCTTCTGAAACTTTAAAAAATCTTATAGATAAAATAAAGGAAGCGGATGTTTAATTTAAAGGAGGCTGTTAAGCCTCCTTTTTTAGTCCTTGCACTCAAGAAGATTCTTTCTATCCGATAATTTATCTTCTTTTTCAATCCATATTTGACTTGTGGTATTTGTTTTTGGGGAAATTATTTCCTTTTTATAAATTGCATAATTAACATCTATGAAATTTATCTTGTTAAGCTCTTCAATATAGAAATCGGTTCCGCCGCAGTTTGGACAAAATTTACTGTTCGGTATAATTTTGTCATATTCACTATGTGCTGTCCTTTTAATATTACAGCAGCTGCATCTTACCAAGTACCATTTATTTTTAATTAACGCACCGCAATCGGGACAATAAGCTTCATCAACGTCGGGGCTTATATGTGTATGAGTACATTCGTGTTTTTGTTTCAGGAAATCAAGTAACATACTTTATTTATAATAATCTTTTTTTTAAAGTCAATTTAACAAAAGTTAAAAATGTAGCAATAATTTTATTGTATATACTTTATATATATAGAGGATATATAATATGATGTTAGACGCATTAAATAATTTTAATTTTAACGGGTTAATAAGAAATAACGAAATACCAAGAGATAACGGTGAAGTTGATTCTATTTTTAAATTTAATAACAGCAATGCAAACGGTGAGATTGATGTTGATTTTTCTCAAGGTAATATAGGTGATTGTGCTTTATTATCATCTGTTTATTCTTTATCATTGTCTGAAGAAGGGTTTAATGCTATTAAAGATGCTATAACAATCAATGTAAATTCAGCAGGTGAAGTTGAAAGTTATGATATATATTTTGAAGGTGTTGATGAAACGTATAATATAACTCAAAAGGAACTTGAAAAAGCAAAAGAATATCACGGAAATTATGAAACTGAACGTGTATATAGCCGCGGTGATGACGATATGACAGTAATAGAACTTGCGATTGAAAAATGTTTTGAAAAATCCAAGGATAAAGAACTCCGTAACTTAGTTGATAATTATACTAATTTAAATAAAGACGATAAATTAAACGGGGTTAATCCTGCTGCAGTAACATATTTATTTACGGGAGAAAAATCTGAGACTGTTATTAAAAATGACGGTACTTTGAAAAAGACATTTATTCCTTGTTCTACATATAATGTCAAAGATGCGGATGGAAAAGACGTTACTTTTAAAGAAGGCAATGAATATACAGCAAAAGGGATAACCGAAGATAAATCTTATATATATATTAAAAATCCTGATGATGCGGATAATGATATAGTTTTGCCGACAGAAGAATTTTTATCGGATATATACCTTCCAAATATTGATGAAGCCAATAAAAAATCACTTGAATTATTAAATAATTTTGAAAATGATAATGATAATTCAATGCTTGTTTTTGCAACTATGGGTATGGAAAATGTTATAGATGAAAACGGAGATACGATTGAATTGGTTGGCCCGCACGCATACTGTGTTGCAAAAGTAGCTGACGGAATTGTAACTTTAAAAAATCCTCATGATACTTCAAAAGACATCAATATTCCTATAGATAATTTATTATCATTAGAAATGTTTAATTTATACAATTTAGATTTTGATAAGGAATAGATTATTCAATAGAGAAAATATCTTG
The DNA here is from genome assembly GCA_947589255.1 of Candidatus Gastranaerophilales bacterium. Classification (GTDB taxonomy): domain Bacteria; phylum Cyanobacteriota; class Vampirovibrionia; order Gastranaerophilales; family Gastranaerophilaceae; genus Avigastranaerophilus. The sequence continues at coordinate 5,446 of CANQAL010000086.1, forward strand.
CAGATCCGCATAGGTAAGAGTTTTACCGATGTTTCTATCTACACTTATAACGGAATCAACAAGATTTCTCTTATCCTGTTTAAGTTTTTGAATTTTTTCTTCAACCGTGTTTTTAGTAATTAAGCGGTAAACAAATACTTTCTTTGTCTGACCGATACGGTAAGCTCTATCTGTTGCCTGATCTTCAACGGCAGGGTTCCACCATGGGTCATAGTGGATTACATAATCTGCACCCGTCAGGTTCAAGCCCGTTCCGCCTGCTTTTAAGCTGACTAAGAAAATAGGTATTGTTTCATCAGTATTAAATCTTTCAACAACTTCCTGACGGTTTTTGGTTGAACCTGTTAAGTATTCGTGTTTGATACCCTCTTTAGTTAGCCATTCTTTTACAATATCAAGCATATCAACAAATTGCGAGAATAGAAGTATTCTGTGACCTTCCGAAATAATTTCTTCAAGCATTGATTTTAACTGTTCAAATTTGCCCGAAGTTTCTATGCCTTTTTTGTTTTCTTTATCATACAACCTTGGATGACAGCATATCTGGCGCAGTCTTAACAGTGCAGAGAATATGCTCATACGGCTCTTTTCAAGTCCGTTTTCCGCAATGGATTTAAAGAGTTCTTCTTTTGTTGAATCAAGTACTTCAAGATAAAAGTCTTTTTGTTCGGGTGTAAGTTCGCAGTATGCAATATTTTCAACTTTATCAGGAAGGTCTTTCGCAACGTCTCTTTTCATACGGCGCAAAATAAACGGATATATCTGTGATTTTAATCGTTTTTCAACGATTTTTTCGCCTCTATCTACAATCGGAGTAACATAACGATAATTAAATTCTGATAAATTAAGCAAAAATCCCGGCATTAAAAAGTCAAAGACAGACCAAAGTTCTTCCAATTTATTTTCAATCGGGGTGCCGGACAGCGCTAATTTATGTTTCCCGTTCAGCATTTTAACCGCTTTTGCCGTTATGGATTCGGGGTTTTTTATGTTTTGGGATTCATCAAGAATTATATAGCGGAATTCAAATTTTTTAAGTTTTTCTATATCCCGTCTTATAAGTGCGTAACTGGTAATAATAATATCGTATTTGGGTATTTCTTTAAAATGTTCTTTTCTTTCCGTTCCGCTTAATTTCAGACATTTTAAAGACGGAATGAATTTTTGAACTTCATTTTCCCAGTTAAATACAACTGAAGTCGGGCATATAACAAGATTAGGCGCTTTTTTATCTTTTTCCTTAGCTTTTTGTAAAAGTGTAAGAGCCTGAAGTGTTTTACCAAGCCCCATATCATCAGCCAGTATTCCGTTTAATCCGTATTTATACAAAAACCAAAGCCAGCTGAACCCTTTATATTGATATTCTCTTAATTCCGCATTAATATCTTTTGGCAGAGGTGCATTATCCATTGTTGAAAATGTTGAAATCTGCTTCCAAAATGCCGAAAATCTTCTGCTCATTTTTAGTTTAAAACCAAGATTCTGCATTTCGGACAAAAGCCCTGCTCTAAAGGTTTTTACTATATATTTGTTATCTTCATTTTTATAAACATCAAAAGTGTTAAATGATTTTAAAATTGAGAAAATATCCTGCCCGGGGACTTCTACAAATCCGTAATTTTTAACTCTTAAATATTTATCGCCTTCCACGATAAGATTATAAATTTCATCAAAAGAAATTTCTTCATCGCCGACTTTACCGTATAAAGTAACTTCAAAGCTATCGGTTGAATCAATGGCAAAATCAATATCTGCAACCATTTCAAACGGTTTTGGCGATAATTTAAAAAAGCTCATATCATCTTTTTCTTCAAATTTCCAGCCTTCGCCTGCTCGTTTTAAATAGTAGTTATAAAAATCAATTGCATTTTCTTTTTCTATTGCAAGATTATTTGTCTGCATTGGTGCAAATTTGCAGGCTAAAAGCATTTGATATGCTCTTTCTTCATGGGCAATATTTCTTTTTACCCAGTATAATAAATCTTCTTTCGGCTTTTTTATTGTTACATAAGGACTTTTTGAAGCCATTTTTGAATATGCAACTCTTGTTCCGTCATAGTCAAACTCAAGTTCAGCCTTTAAGGCTCCGTCATAATCCAGCCCCATTGTAACTACATTTATAGGCGGCTTCTGCTCCAGTGTTAATTTATCTATAATCTCAGAAACCTCACAGGGTATTAATTGTCTTAATTTAGGGAGTTCTTCATATAAAAATTTAGCACCTTC
>CANQAL010000087.1 GCA_947589255.1 Candidatus Gastranaerophilales bacterium
CAAAGAAGGATTAATTCATCAAACAGATGGGCAAAATAATATTGTTCAAATAAAAAAACAATATGCATTATTACTAAAATCCATATATTTTAATTATTACGAAGAAAATAGAGAACTTAAAAATTAATAATTGTGCATATTATTAAAATCATTAAGTTTTTTAGATAGATTCTTTACACGATTGTTCCAACCTTTTAAATACTTTACTTGAGATGGATTCTCTTTTACTCTTTTTTCATAATGATGTTGTCTTAATTCCAAAAATTTATTAAAATCACCATTAGAAGCTTTATAAAGTTGTTTTGCTCGACCTACCCCGTGTAATACTGCAGTATCAAACATAATTAATGCTTCAATAGGATGTTCAATTTTATCAGCTCCTGATGATTTCCAATAATCTTCATAATAAACTTGTATAGCCTCTTTTCTTGTAATATTTTTTACATCCTTTGTTTTGATATTATGTTTTTTACAATAACTATTATATGTTGATTGGGTTATTCCCATATTAGTCGGACCTCCTAAATCATCAGGATCATTAGTATATCCACCTTCGTGTCCAAATATAGTAACTAATGAATCATTAAAATTTTTATCACTTTTATCATATGATATATATCCTTTTAATAATATATTATGTTTATTTGAATTATTATTTATTGTTTCTGAAATTTTTGAACTTGCGGCTCCTCCGGTGAAGATACCTTCTTCTTTTTTACTTTTCATTGTCGGATATAAGATATCCTCCCTTAATTGCTTTATCCCAGGGGCTAATGCTTCTACAAGCTTATTTTTTATAATTTCTTTTGGATCCTCTTTGTCTTTCATTGTCGGGTATAAAATTCTTGCTCTTCTTTCCCATTTATCTTCAGATTGGTCAAACATTTTTCATCCTTTCTGTTTTTACATTTTCTTGCATCTTTAATTATTTTTTAACTTGTTATTGTAATATTATTCATAAATTAAATACATTAGTTTGCACTTATATACATTTTAATTCCATTAAAATTTTATTGTTTTTTTATTTAAAATTGTTATAATTATCATTATGAAAAAGTTATTTATTACATTAATCGCTTTACTTTTATCAGCATCATCCTTTTCTTTAGGATTTTTTGTAAAAAAATCTATTGATGATAAAAAATTTTATTTTTACAATTTGGAACAAGAATATCTTAAAAATAAAATTAATCATTTTTCTGAAACTAATTACAAACTTTCAAAGTCAGTTAATCATATGAAAACTGAATTCGATAAAAATTGGTTAGAATTATCGGAAGATATTTATTTGGATAAAAAATCAATAACTATAAATAAATACTCAATTTCCGGCTGGTTTAAAATGTATAATACAGAAAACACCTTTAATGATAATATTAATGGTGTTCCTGTATTTTATCAATTAATAAAGTATGAAGCTGATTGTAACAATCCTACGTTATGTCTTATACATATAAAACAATATGATAAAAATGATAATATATTATCAGATGAACCAAATAATTATGATGTATGTTATAACGGTGCAGGTGGATGGATTAATGGTGAAATAGCTTATAATGCTTTATGCAAATTTGAAAAGAACTAAATTTATTTTTACATTATTTTGCATATTTAATTAAAATTTAACTTGTTGTTGTAATATTACTTTTAAGCTAAATACATTAATTTGCACTTATATACATTTTAGTTCCATTAAAATTTTATTGTTTTTTTATTTAAAATTGTTATAATTATCATTATGAAAAAAATATTTATTAGTTTAATAGCATTACTTTTAGTAGCATTATCCTTTTCTTTAGGATTTTTTGTAAAAAAATCTGTCGATGATAAAAAATTTTATTTTTACAATTTGGAACAAGAATATCTTAAAAATAAAATTAATCGTTTTTCGGAAGATAATTACAAACTTTCAAAGTCTGTTAATCATATGAAAAATGAATTTAATAAAAATTGGTTAGAATTAACGGAAGATATTTATTTGGATAAAAAATCAATAACTATAAATAAATACTCAATTTCCGGCTGGTTTAAAATATTTAATTCAGTCGAAAATCCGCTTTATGCTGTAGATGGGGTTCCGCTAAATTATGAATTAATAAAATATGAGGTGGGTTGTAATGTAAATGCTTTATGTCTTTTACATATAAAACAATACGATAAAAATGGTAAATTATTGATTGACGAAATAAATGATTATGGAGTTTGTCCTGATTATTCAGGGGTTATTAATGGAGAAATATATTATAATGCTTTATGCAAATTTGAAAAGAACTAAATCTATTTTTACATTATTTTGCATATTTAATTAAAATTTAACTTGTTGTTGTAATATTACTTTTAAACTAAATACATTAATTTGCACTTATATACATTTTAGTTCCATTAAAATTTTATTGTTTTTTTATTTAAATTTGTTATAATTACCATTATGAAAAAGTTATTTATTACATTAATCGCTTTACTTTTATTAGCATTATCCTTTTCTTTAGGATTTTTTGTGAAAAAATCTGTTGATGATAAAAATTATGTAGTTTTAAACATTGAAAAAGAAAATTTACAGGCAGAAATTGATAGCCTTCAATCATCAAAAACAAGGCTTAATAATATTATTAATGGTTTTAATATAGCTCCTATTGACTTTTACTTGTACGATGAAGATCCAAATCGTTTTGAATTAATACATATAAACAAAAATGGTAATGTAGAATATAAAGGAAAAGTTTTATATACTGATAATGGCAAACCTTTAAACAGAGATACTGCATATACTACGATTGAACTTAAAGTACTTTTTGCAGCTGAACGTATTGAACCAAGAGAAGGATGCGATCCGAGAGATACCGCAAAAAATGGCACTTTGGGTTGTTATGTTGATATTCCTGATAACAATTAGTTATCAGGAGTTAAAAATAATTCTTTTTCTCTTTTTCTTCTAATAACCAACCCATTTAATACCTTTCATTGTCGGGTATAAAATTCTTGCTCTTCTTTCCCATTTATCTTCTGAGTTGTCAAACATTTTTTATCCTTTCTGTTTTTACATTTTCTTGTATGTTTAATTATTTTTTAACTTGTTATTGTAATGTTTTTTATAAATTAAATACATTAATTTGCACTTATATACATTTTAATTTTGCTATAATACCTCTCACAAAAAGATATATAATAATAAAGGTTTTATACAATATTTTTCATAAACTTATAAACATTATTACATTTTATTGTATTTTTAAATTAATATTTAACCTTTTTTTGTATTTAAAGATATAAATAAGTTACAATATATTGTTTTAATATTGTATTTATTGTTAATTTAATTTATAATAATTTAATGAAAAATTTTTTAATTACATCTTTTATCTTTTATCTCGTTTTTTATTCTAACTTCGCTTTTGCTGAAGTTCCGACATTTGGCGGGGATGATTTATATAAATATTACGTTTTAGACCGTATTGACGGACCGGATATTCCTGATAATGTTAAACAATTTGCTAAAGATAATAACTGTGTGGGAGTTGTTAAAAGCTATTATTGGAGCCATAAAATCTTTAAAAATAACGGCGGGGTGTATTCTTGCGGAATAAACGGTAAAGCACAGTTTATTTATGATAATGAAAAAAAATTGCGTTTCGCCAGATGGTACGAAAAACATAAATTCAGAAAACCAATATTTGAATTTTAATTTATCTTCTCTGTTGGCTTTGATATTTGATTAAGGATATCTGAATTTAATTCCTTATCATCTACCCTTAATATCATTGGTGGAAATGGCTCTTCGCTCCAATCAAATTTATATTTAATACTGCTTAAAAAATTTGCATCACGGTCTCTTCCTATTTGCGGATCATAAAATTTAAGTTGATTATTTGAGTCTTTTGTCACTGTTATAATATGAGCTTTTTTTAATCCGTCAACCCCTTTTTGTTTCCATTGGAATGTAAATATATATCGTTCTCCCTTCTGCACTGTTTCATCTAGGTAATTTATACAGTCAAATTCATTTTTTGATTTTAGTTTTGTAAATTCAGGTATTTTCCCCGTAGAAGGGTCTATATATGCAATATTGGGTCTATCTGATAACTTATCCTTTAAATCACTGCCTAAAGCGATATTTACTTCAATATCATATCCCCGCATTCTTGCCTCCAATATTGCTACACTAGCCTGACAATTTGTTTTATATGTTGTATTTCCAAATATTTCATAATGAGGATTTACTCCGTTTATTGCTTCATCTATTGTCATAGGTGTACCTTTTATTACTCCTGCAATTTCATCTCTCACTATCTTTGCAGCTCCGCCTGTTAATGCTTCTTTTTCTGTTTCATTTTTCATTGTCGGATATAATATATCTTCTCTGTTTTGTGAAGATACTCCTCCGTTTTTGTAAGTAAATTTCCCTTCTTCATCACGGGGGTGTTCTGATTCTATAAACATTTTTATCCTCCTTTTACAATTTTTTGCATATACAATATAAATGAATTACAACATGTTGTTTAAATATTGTATTTATTGTTAATTTAATTTATAATAATTTAATGAAAACATTTTTAATTACATCTTTTATCTTTTATCTCGCTTTTTATTCTAATTTCGCTTTTGCTGAAGTTCCGACAATTACTGCGGATGAAGCATATAAATATTACGTTTTAGACCGTATTGACGGACCGGATATCCCTGATAATGTTAAACAATTTGCCAAAGATAATAACTGTTTTGAGGTAATGAAAAGTTATTATTGGAGTCATAAAATCTTTAAAAATAACGGCGGGGTGTATTCTTGTCTAAAAAACGGTAAAGAACAATATATTTATGATAACGAAAAAAAATTACGTTTCGCCAAATGGTACGAAAAACATAAATTCAGAAAACCAATATTTGAAAATTAATAAGTTTATTTAAAAATCTGAATATTATTAACATAATAATGTGATAAAATATAAAGAAAATACATTATTATGTAAAATATGATGTTTTACATAATAATGCACCGCATAAGCATTAATTTTGAAGGTTTTAAGGAATATGTACATGTAAAAAAGAGGCTTATGCGTAAGGGTCAAAATTGGAATCCAGTATTACTGTTTCTTCCTTCTCATCAATTAAATAAGAGTAGTAATTTATTGCATAAATACCCATCATGAGGCTGTCGGCGAAGTCCGGACTTTCGCCGTGTTCCGATTTCATATCCTTTTTAGATTGAATAAATATTTGCCCGTTTGGTTTATAGGATTTTTTGATATATTCAAGCTGTGATATAGTCAAATCGGAAGATATTTTCAGCCATTCGTTATCAATATAATCTTTTAAAGTGAGATATCCGTCAGCCCTTCTGTTTAAGGCATTTGGCCGATTGCTTGAGGCAGCACCGTTAAATTTGAGTGCATTGGATATTGCATTTTTTATGCTGACATATATGGAATAGCCAAGTCCGTCAGCATCAAGAATTAACAGTTCAGGTTTCCAGCGGGAGTACAAATTAATAATTCTGCCTTTGGTTACATCAGTATCAGGCTCATTCCAATGTTCCTGCCGTTCAAGCGCCCATTGAGTTAGGCTTTTTGATTCAATCAAACTCGCAACACACAAATCCCCGCCGTTACCTGCTAAGTCGACCGACATACACCTGATTTTTCGATAATTTTCTTCATTAAATTTGAGGTTTTTCGCCTTATCCAGTTTTATTGCAGAAAACAGAAAATCGTTTGTCGTATCTAACGGATTACCTTCCCAGATATACTCATAATCAAGAATATTCCGTTCTTTGCACCGTTGAGCCTCATTTATAAGCTTTTGAGGACAGTGCTTGTTGTCGTAATAATTAATTTTAATATGAAAACAATCATCTCTGGAAACGAACTCGGAATATACAGGGTCTTTGCGTACAAGCCTGTTCATTGTAAAAACCACGATAGAGTTCTTTTTTCTTATGGTAGGGACTATTACATCCAAGGTAGATTTAGTAATTGCCTGTGCTTCATCTATCCAAAGGATATCAACACCTTCTAAGCCCTTAATATTAACTCTGCCTTGTTCTCTAAATCCTTTAAAAATAATACTTGAACCGCTTTTATTATGAACTATTTTATTTGATTTTACCGTAAAGTCTAAGTTATATTCACTAATTAAGTCATTAAATATTTTATAAACACTGTCCGAAATAGTTGCCTGAGTTTCTCTTCCGCAGCAAACCCGCACTTTTCTTTGTTCGGTTATCCAGAGAATAATTCTTGCTATACTTTGAGACTTGCCACCACCTCGCCCTCCTTCAATCAAAAAGTAATTGTAATTATTGATATTTGTTATTACAGGTATTAATTTATCAGGTATATTTAAAATTTCAGGTAATTCTATCATCTTTGTTATCCGTTTCAGCCTTTTCTCCCGTCTTTATTTCAAGTTCTTTCCCGTCAATTTTGACACTCCCCATAACATTTACATTATGAGTTAAACTGTCTTTTTCGTTATAAAGTCCGCAGAGTTTACCTTTTAACTCCTCCGCCTTAAGAAAAATTGAAATATCCGGGTTAATTTCATCATCTTTTCCTTTTCTGTTCAAAGCCATTTTTTGAACAGCCTCCAAATTTTCAAACGATTCGTTTTTAGAATAATTTAACTCATTTTTTTTAGTACGTTTTTTCTTTTCAGCCATAATTTAACCGTTAATAACCTTTACTAATTTCTTTTGTCCGTTGAAATCGACCGAATACTGACAGATTTTTCCCGATTTATACTCTCTGTTAACCCCGAAAACAAACCCCGCTCTTTCTTTTGTTCCATATTGGACTTTAACTTCATCCCATTTACCGGATGCTATCTTTTTAAGAAAGACCGAGGTATGTTTTCGTTTGGGTCTATACAGTTCATATTTTTGTTTTTTAATATTAAACTGCCGAAGTTCGGCAACTAAAGCCCCGCATTTAGGGCAAATCAATACTTCCAGTTTTCTTTCCCGATATTTCAAAGTATCGGGCAGGATAACCGTTTTAAACGGGGTATGAAAACCCCCGCAGCAAAAAATCATACACAAATCCCCCGACTTAACGAATCCAGTCACCTTTTCGATTTAAGAGTTATACTAACATTTTTTTGCATAATATAGTGGCAAAAAATTGTTATCCCCGCTCATCGGATTTTGTTTCCTTCGTTTTTTGTCTAACCATTCTCTATCTCAACGAAGCAGGCTTTTTTATTCTTTTTCAAATCCGCCTTAAATAAATCCGCTACTCAAGTCTTAATTCAAATCTTAATTTTATATTAACACATTTTCTTTCAATACGATATATCTTCTAGAATTATATTTACATTTTGTTACATTTTACCTGTGGTAAGGTTCATTTGCATTTATCTTAAAAGCACGATATATCTGCTCTATAAGAATACTTCTTATCATTTGGTGGGTAAATGTCATTTTTGAAAAACTGAGTTTAAATGAGGCGATATCGGATATTTTTTGATGAAGCCCGTTTGCTCCGCCGATTATAAAAATAAGGTCGCTTATGCCTGAATTTGATATTTCTTTTATTTTTAACGCAAATTCTTCAGATGATAGCATTTTACCTTTTATTTCAAGAGTTACAATAAA
>CANQAL010000088.1 GCA_947589255.1 Candidatus Gastranaerophilales bacterium
ATACATTCTCATAAGATCGCCCGCAAATATATTTGCTTCATCTCCGCCGGCTGAACCTCTTATTTCAAGCATAATATCTTTATCATCCATAGGATCTCGAGGCAGAAGCAATACTCTCATTCTTTCTTCAAGCTCCGACATTTTATTTTCGTTGTCGGTTATTTCATTATGAAGAAATTCTCTCATTGACTCATCAGTTTCATTTTTTAAAAGTTCCTGAGCATCTTTAACAGCTTGCTCCGAATCTTTCCAATTATGATAAACTTCAACGGTTTCTTCCATTGCTTTTCTCTGCTTTGAAAGAGTTTTAAATCTGTTATAATCCTGAATAACTTCGGGGTCTGATAAAATCTGACCCAATTCCGTGTATTTACTTTCAATTTGTAATATTTTATCTAACATTTCTTTCATAAATTACTGCTTTCTTGTTTCTTTTCTTCCGCAAGATTTATCTTCATCACAGTACCCTAATCTTTCGCATTTAGGTACTAAATACTCTTTTAACCAGGGTTCTTCTTTAATAAGTTCATCACACATTCTTTTAACAAGAATTCTAATTTCTTTTTGAGCCCTTGTACATAATCTTAAATTAGCAAGATGAATCATTTCTCTTAAATTCAAGCTGGCAACCATAGAGGTTGATGCTGCATTAGGCAGAACAGCCCTTGCATCTTCGGCAGGTATGCCGTTTTGAGTTAATTCAAGATAAAAATCCGATATTTTCCCCATAAAATCTTCAAATTTAGAGTTTAATTCGGGATTATTTTCAATTGTTTCGGGAATTATATATTCAAATTGTTCTTTTTCCTTAACATATCTTTGCGATTTTTGAGAAAAAGACATGTGTCTGTGTCTGACTAATTGATGAGAGCAGGCTCTTGATATATGGCTTATTGCAAAACTGACCTGTATATGCTCTATCGTACTGTAATGACCTGAAGAGATAACACGATTTATCAGTTTAAGCATTTTTTCGTTATCTTGAGCGGACTCACAATCATAAATATTAAGGGGAGAGTCGGCGCTGTAGCAGGTTCTGCAGGCAGTATATATTGTTTTTAACATATTTTCAGGTTTTGAAATTAATCTGACCTTTGCAAATTTATCTTCTTGTGCCATATATCCCTCCATTTAAACAAAAACCCGTAATTTTACGGGTATAAAAAAGCAGTGCTTTAATAAAGCACTGCATAAAGCTATTTTGTATTTTTTTGATAACGTTTTTTGAATTTTTCAATACGGCCTTCGGTATCAACAATTTTTTGATTGCCTGTATAATACGGATGGCAGTGATTGCAAATTTCAACCGTAATATTATCAAGTACCGAGCCTGTTTCAATTTCATTACCGCATACACATTTAATAACTGTTTTTTTGTATTCCGGATGTATGTCTTTTTTCATTTTATTCACCTCTATTAATATTATATAGCTATTGAATTATAAACAGCTAAAAAATTAATATCAAGTAATTTTTTGTAAAAAATTTTTAATCTTAATAATTGAGATATTTTTTTATTTTTGTGGTATTATTATATTATGTATAATAAAACTTATGTGAGTATAAGGAACAAAAAATGAAAAAAGCATTTACTCTTTCAGAAGCATTGGTTACATTAGCAATATTAGGAGTACTGGCAGCAATATTAATTCCTGTTCTTAATAATGTACGACCTGATAAAGATAAAGTAACATATAAAAAAGCATTATACAGTATGCAAGGTGCTGTATCTAATGCAATGGATTCAACAGTATATTCAATGGCGGCAAATTCAGCTGCATACTGGGCAGATGACTTAGTAGGAGAAAGTGATTTCTGTACATCTATTGCCGAATCTTTAAATACTACCGGCAGAGTTGATTGTACAAGCAAATCTTCTTACGATTCACCAAACTTTGTAACCACAGATGGTATAAGATTCTGGGGATTAGAAGGTAAAGTATTTGCTCATGATGCAACCGGAAAAATAACAGTTCCGAGCCGTATAATTTATGTTGACCGTCCGATGAACAAATCAAGTCTTGATGCTGTTACCAAAAACAGATTGGCTAAAAATGCCGGACTTAGAATTCAAGTTAATTATGACGGAAAAATTACAACTCCTCAAACTAACGAAAATGGAGATAATACTGAAATTTACGAAGATAAACTTATTGAAAATTCGCTTAGTGTAACTGTAGAAAAATAAAATTTATACAAAAACAAAAAAAGAAATACTCTTGAAAACAGAGTATTTCTTTTTTATTGTAATAAGTTCATTTCTATGGTAAATATTACTTATGAGGTTTTAGGAGATTATTATGAGTGATATAAAAAGTGCGCAAATCGGTATAATAGGCGGAAGCGGTTTTTACAGTTTCTTTGAAAATTCAGGCATGCCGTTTGAAGAAATAACAATAGATACCCCATACGGAAGCCCTTCTGATGCTATAACAATAGGCGAATTATACGGAAAAAAAGTTGCATTTATTCCCCGTCACGGCAGAGATCACAGATTTTTACCGCATTTAGTAAATTATAGGGCCAATGTTTGGGCTTTAAAATCTTTAGGTGTTACAAGGGTTATATCACCATGTGCGGCAGGCAGTCTGCAAAAACACGTAAAACCCGGTGATTTTGTAATATGCGATCAATTTGTGGATTGGACTGACGGCAGAAAGAATACATTTTTTGAAGGTCCAAATTGTATTCATCCGTCTGCAGCCGACCCTTATTGCCCCGAATTAAGACAAATTGCAATAGAACAAGCTAAAAAACAAGGTATAACGGTTCATGAAACGGGTACTGTTGTTATTATTAACGGCCCTAGATTTACAACAAAAGCAGAATCTAAATTCTTTACAAATCAAGGCTGGGAAGTCATTAATATGAGCCAATATCCTGAAGTTCATTTAGTTAGAGAACTTGATATGTGTCCATTAACAATAGCTTTAATAACGGATTATGATGCCGGTTTAGTAGGGGATGTTCCTCCCGTTACTCATCAGGAAGTAATCCATGTATTTAAAAACAATATAAGCAGATTAAAACAATTATTATTGGCAATTATAGAAAATGTTCCTATTGAAAGAAATAATTGTGAATGCTATAACACATCACAAACATCATAAAAGGATTTAAAAATGATATCTTATATTATTTCCATAGTTTTCAGATTAATATATTTAATAATATTAATAGTTGTTTTATTAAGCTGGATACCTATTTTTGATGTAAGAAAAGAACCGGTTGCATCACTTGTAAGATTTTATAATATAATAATGGCGCCTTTTCGCTCTGTTATACCGCCAATAGGAATGATAGATATCTCGCCTTTAATAGCATTTATAGTTCTTCAAATTATTGAACAGTTACTTGTGCGGATTTTATCCTCTTTCGGGCTGTAACTAACTCATAAAAAACCACATTATTTTTTTACATGCTTTTGCAATAATCAGTGCAATGATTGAAAAAACTATGTCATATAAAATCTTAGAAAGTGACTGATAATAAATCCAATTAGCAATAAAATCAAGCCCGTCGTGCCTGATTAGTGCCGCTATTATCATATAAATTATTCCGATTACATGAATAGTAAGAACTCCGTATAAAACTGCTATGATAATATTTATTAAAGATTTTCCCTTGTTAAGTTCTTTTGCGGTTAATATAACGGCAAATATATAAGCAAAAATATAACCGAAATTATATTGAAAAATATACCCGGGGCCTCCGCCTAAAGCAAATAAAGAAAATTGTGGAGTTAATCCTAAAATTATGTAAATCAAAATACAAGCAAGTCCCCAGCTTTCTCCTAATAATCCCGCAATAAAAATTACAATCGGAATTTGAGGAATATACTCAAACATTAAATATGAACCTGCACTATTTTCATATGGATTAATATTTATTTTAATTTGGGTAAAAGTTGAAATAACAAGTAAAAGCAAGCAAACGCACAAAATAGCGAGAGCCCCCAAACAAAATTTTATTTGCTTATCAGGTTTATGAAAGCTTTTAATTCCTTCTTTTAATCGTCTGTTAATCATATAACAAGTTCAGCCTTATTAAGATTTTCTTTTATTATCTTTATATTATTTTTAAATTTATCATACCAAATATTTTGAGTAAACATTATAATTGCATTTTCTCCGTTATCCTGATAATAATTCTTTCTTACTCCGATTGATTCAAACAGAAACTTTTCATATAAAGATATTGCGGGAATATTGCTTTCACGAACTTCAAGAGTTATATATTTAATCATATCACTATAGCATTCCTCTATTGCTTTTAATAAAAGCATTTGAGCTAATTGAAGCCTTCTATAATCGGGATGAATAGCAAGTGTTGTAATGTGTGACTCTTCAAATATCTGCCAAAACCCTATAAAACCTAAGATTTTGTCCTCTTCATCTTTAATACAAAAATACTTCGCCAGCTTATTTGCAAGTTCATTAAAAAAAGAGTCTTTAGACCAATGATGTTTAGGATTTACCATTTCTTCAATTTGGTAAACGGCATCCACATCTTCTGTTGTCATTTTTGTTATTTTTACTTTTTTCATTTTTCCCGTAATTGAATTTTAACATATAATAACAATTATGACAGAACATGCTTATATTCATATTCCTTTTTGCATAAGAAAATGTAAATACTGCGCTTTTGTATCGGGCTTTAATATAAAAAACAAAGATATTTACATCAATTCTTTGTTAAAAGAAATAAAAAATAATTACAAAAACGAAAAATTAAAAACTCTGTATATAGGCGGCGGAACTCCGTCTTTATTAGAATTTAATGATATTGAAAAATTATTATCTCAATTTAATTACTGTCAAAGTGCTGAAATAACACTTGAGGCTAACCCTGAAACAGTTGAAACGGAAAAGTTCAAAGGATTTAAAGATATTGGAATAAACAGAATTTCATTAGGAGTTCAAACTTTTAACAATAACATATTAAAATTAATAGGCAGAAACCACTCGGAGCAAACTGTTTATAAAGCCGCAGATATAATAAAAAATGCAGGGTTTAAAAATATTAGCATTGACTTAATATACGGATTAATTAATCAAGATTTGGATTTATTAAATACGGATATAGATAAATCCTTAAAACTTGATATAGCGCATATTTCCACTTACGGCTTAAAAATAGAAGAAAACTCATACTTTGCAAAACATCCCCCAAAAAACCTCCCTGATGATGAACTTCAAGCGAAAATGTTTCTTCAAATATGTGAAAAATTAAAGAAAAACGGGTTTGAACATTATGAAATAAGTAATTTTTCAAAACCCGATTATAATTCAAAACATAACTGTGCATACTGGCAGAATAAAAATTATTACGGTTTTGGGGTTAATGCTTCAGGCTATGAAGGTAATATCAGATATAAAAATCTATCAGATTTTGAAGAATACATTAAAAATCCTTTAAAAAAAGAAGAAACGACAATACTTTCCAAAGAAAATATTTTAGAAGAAGAAATATTTTTAGGATTAAGATTAAAAAAAGGCATAAATATAAAAAACATAAATGAAAAATTTAAAATTGATTTTATAAAAAACTACGGAAAAATTATAAAAAAATATAGCGAATATAACCTTCTGGAAATAAATGAGGACAACTTAAAATTAACTGAAAAAGGGATTTTATTAAGTAACGAAATTTTATGTGAATTTATAAATTAATCGTTTTTCTGCATGCCTGTTTTAGAGCCTGCAACAATAAAAGTCAAAGGAAGAAGTTTAGATGTAACTGCGGAGATTGATTTAAAATCTTTTAAAACCATATTAGCGGTTAAGCATAAATCATCGGCATGAACGAGGTAATCTTCAGGTTCAACATCATGTTTAACTTCTTCTTTAAAGATTTTATTATTAACTTTGTTCATAACTTTGTTGCCAAGTTCCATACCGCCAACTAAAGAGGCAATACAAACTGCTGTTTTAAGAAGTATTCCCTGCCAAGTCGTCGGGGTGGCAGAAGTTTTAAATACATATTTTTCCAAGATTTTATTAGCGCCTGCCAGAATAGAAACAGGGAAAACCATATTCCCTATATATTGCTGGGATGCTTCTCTTAATTTTGGTTTAACATTTTTTTTGTTTTTATCGGCAATTAATCCGCCCGTAAGCCCGCCTAAGACAGAGCCTAAGCCGACTAAAAGAACGTCGCCTTCAGAGTATGTTAAATTTTTTAATGATGTTAAAGGGTTACCTTTTTTAGCGAGTGAATAAACAGCCCCGACCCCGGCGGCAATACCAATTGCGCTGCCTGCTATTGAAGAAGCCGTAACCTTATTTAAACGGCTGTTTTTCTTAACTGCAGGCTGTTGAACTGTGCTATATCTTTGAGGTTCAATTACCAAATCAGAAAAACTCACTTTTTACCCTTTATTATACTTTTCATTCGGCTAAAAACATGTAAATAAATTTTTTTGTTATATTAGAATAAAATAAATTAAATACTAAGGCAAATAATTAATGATTGATACACACTCACATATTAATTTTGAAGAATATAAAGCAGATTTTGATAACTTTTTAAATGATTTAAAAGCTAATGAAATTGAAAAAGTAATAATCCCCGGGGTTGAGCCTGCGACATTTAAGGAAATATCAGATTTAACAAATATATATGAAATGTTATATGGCGCAATAGGAGTACATCCATCCGAGGCAAAAACATATACTCTGCAAACAACAGAGCAGATAAAAGAATATCTGCAAAATGATAAAATAATTGCAATAGGTGAAATCGGACTTGATTATTATTGGGAAACCGAAACAAAAGAACTCCAAAAAGAAATATTCCAAGCTCAGCTTGAAATTGCGCAGGAATTAAATGTCCCCGTTCTAATCCACGACAGAGAAGCCCACGAAGATACTTTTGAAATTCTTAAGGATTACAATTTAAAAACTGTTGTATATCATTGCTTTTCAGGGACAAAAGAATATGCCCTGAAATGTATAGAAAAAGGATACTATATAGCAGTGGGCGGAATTGTTACATTTAAAAATGCAAAAGATTTAAAAGAAACAGTAAAAGCCGTTCCTTTAGATAGAATACTGCTTGAAACGGATGCCCCATATTTAGCGCCTGTTCCGTATAGGGGAAAATTGAATTCTCCAAAGTATTTAAAATATATCGCTCAAGAGATTGCTAATTTGAAAAATACCAACGTAGAAGAAATTAAAAATATTACAACCGAAAACGCAAAAAGGATATTTAATTTTTAATATGGCAAAAGAAAGATTAGATAAAATACTGTTAGATAAAGGATATTTTGAAACAAAAAGCAAGGCGCAGTCTGCAATAATGGCAGGCGACGTGAAAGTAAACGGCGAAACAATAACAAAAGCAGGGTATCTTCTTGAAGTAAAAGAAGATACAAATTTTGAAATAAAGTCCATGCCTTTTGTATCAAGGGGCGGATATAAACTTGATAAAGCAATAAAAGATTTTAAAATTAACATAAAAGATAAAATATGTCTGGATGCAGGAGCATCAACAGGCGGGTTTACCGATTGCATGCTCCAAAGCGGAGCAAAAAAAGTGTACTCCGTAGATGTCGGCTACGGTCAAATAGCATGGAA
>CANQAL010000089.1 GCA_947589255.1 Candidatus Gastranaerophilales bacterium
GCTCTTTCAGACATAAAGCCGTACCCCGGGTGTATGGCATCAGCGCCTGATACTAAAGCCGCTGATATTATTGCAGGAATATTGAGGTAGCTTTTTGAACTTTCATTAGGACCTATACAGTATGCCTCTGTAGCTAAGCTTACGTGCAAAGAGTTTGCATCCGCCTGCGAATATACAGCAACCGTCGGAATCCCTATTTCTCTGCAAGCTCTGATAATTCTGACCGCGACTTCGCCTCTGTTTGCTATTAATACTTTTTTAAACATATCCTTACCGTTAATTTTCTTCTACATACATAATAACTTGACCGTATTCAACGGGTTTGCCGTCCTCAATGCAGATTTCGGCAACTCTGCCCGAAATATCGGAGGTTATTTTATTGACTAATTTAATAGTTTCGATTATACAAATAACCTGACCTTCTTTTATTTCATCCCCGACTTTAACAAACGGTTCTTCGCTTGGAGCGGGTCTTGAGTAAAACATCCCTATCATATTTGATATTATAGGAGTTAATTTTTTCTTTTCTTCCTCCGGTTCAAGTGCTTGCGTCTGCTCTTCTTCAATAACAGCTTCAGCTTGACTTGTTTTATCCTTTATAACGGGTTTACAACCGCTGCTTTTAATTGTAAGCGCCATTTCTCCGTCTTCAAGCAAAACCTCGGTCAGTTCGTTATTTTTCATTATATCAATCAGTTTTTCTATATATTCAGGTTCTAAATTCTTCATACAATCCCTTTAAATCTAAACTCAAACCTATTTTATCGCCTACATACCCCTTAGTCAAGAATGCTAAGTATGTATAAAAATAACCAATTTATTATAATTACTCTTAAATTTGAATTTTTTATTTTGAAATTATAAATATAGCTTCTTCCGCCAGCAGATTTGAAAACATATTGTACTGAATTCCTTTTCTGATATTGGCTCTTGTTGTATATATGCCTTGTAAAATTTTAATATTATGTTTATCTGCAAATTCAAAAAAGTCTTTTATGGTTAACAAATGGATATTTGGAGTATTGTACCATTCAAAGGGAAGCACCCTTGATTTAGGCATATTCCCCGTAAAAAAGAAGTAAAACCTTATTCGCCAGTATGCAAAATTCGGGAAACTTACAATGCATTTTTTCCCTACTCTCAGCATTTCTTCAAGTACATAATCAGGATTTACAGTTGATTGCAATGTTTGATTTAATATGACATAGTCATATGATTTATCACTGAATTGTTTTAATCCTTCATCAATATCACCCTGAATAACCGATAATCCTTTTTCAAGACAGGAAATAACCTCTTTTTGAGAGATTTCAATGCCGTTGCCTTTTATATTTTTAGTATCCTTTAAAAGCTTTAACAGATAACCGTTCCCGCACCCGAGGTCTAAAACTTTAGCGCCTTCATCTATCATTTCGGAAATCAGCGAGTAATTAACGTGTAATCCTTTTGATTTTAAATAGTGGCTATTCATTAATTTCTCCTTGAATATGGGTATTTAAAAAGCTTGATATTATTTTAGATTGAAGGTCATACTCAAGTAAAAACGCATCATGCCCGCAATTTGATTTAATTTCGCAGTAAGAAACATCTTTATCGAGTGTCATAAGGGTATTAACTATTTCTTTTGCCTGAGAAGAAGGGAAAAGCCAATCAGAATCAAAAGAAATTACAAGAAATTTGGCATTTGTATTTTTAAAAGCATTTTGGAGCGAGCCGTATTTATTTTCCAAGTCAAAATAGTCAACGGCTTTTGTAATATAAAGGTAGCTGTTTGCATCAAAGCGGTCGACAAAAATCTGCCCTTGGTGCTGAAGATAGCTTTCCACCTGAAAATCAATATCAAAATTGAAGTCATAGTGGTCTTTATCTTGAAGTCTTCGCCCGAATTTATTGTACATTGCTTCTTCGCAAAGATAAGTAATATGCCCTATCATACGGGCATTAGATAGCCCCCTGTCAGGTTTTTGCTCTTTATCGTAATAATCACCGTTGTTCCAGGCGGGGTCTGAAATGATTGAGTTTCTGCCGACAGCATTAAATGCAATGGCTTGCGGGGACAGTCTTGAAGTTG
This sequence comes from Candidatus Gastranaerophilales bacterium, assembly GCA_947589255.1. Taxonomy (GTDB): domain Bacteria; phylum Cyanobacteriota; class Vampirovibrionia; order Gastranaerophilales; family Gastranaerophilaceae; genus Avigastranaerophilus. The sequence goes on from CANQAL010000089.1 coordinate 2,072, forward strand.
TTGCAATAAGTATTGCGGATTTAACATAATCAGGATAAGTAATTGCAAACTGCATTGCTTGCATTCCACCCATCGAACCGCCAGCAACAGAGTATAAACTGTTTATCCCGAGGTAATCCAAAACTTTTTTTTGAATTTTAATTGTATCTTCTATGGTAAATACGGGGAAGGTAATTCCGTAGGGTTTATTTGTTTCGGGGTTTATACTCGAGGGGCCCGTTGTACCGCTGCACCCGCCAAAAATATTTGTACATACAATAAAATATTTATTGGTATCAAATGCTTTATCGGGGCCTATAAGTTCATCCCACCAGCCCGGTTTTTTATCGTTTTCATTATGATAGCCTGCTGCATGTGCATCACCCGTCAGGGCATGGATTACAAGTATTGCATTATCGCCCGCGTCATTCAGTTTCCCGTAAGTTTCATATGCAACAGTAACGGGTGAAAACTCAACTCCGCTTTCAAGCTTAATTTTTTCTTCGATAGTATAATATTGTGTTTGAACTATTCCTATATTACTCATTTTCTTGATACTTTTATTGCGTTATCTATATCTTCAATAATATCATCAATATTTTCAAGCCCTATTGAAGCTCTCATATAATCATTTGTTATGCCTGCTTTGATTTTTTGTTCATCAGAAAGCTGGCGGTGGGTTGTGCCTGCAGGGAATGTAATAATTGAGCGGACATCCCCAAGATTTGTTGCATGAATAAATAATTTTAAAGCCTCGATAAATTTTGTTCCGTCGCCGTCTACTCCAAACCCGAGCAGTGATGATACACCTTTCGGCAGATATTTTTTTGCAAGAGCATAATCACTGCTGCTTTCAAGCATAGGATATTTTACAAAATTTATATGAGGGTGGCTTTCTAAGTGCTTTGCCAATTTTAAAGCATTTTCGCAATGTCTGTCCATTCTTACATGCAAGGTTTCAAGTCCTATCATTGTAAGATATGCATTAAACGGGCTCATACAACAGCCTAAATCCCTGATTAAATGGGTTCTGGATTTTGCAATATATGCACCTTCTTTAAAAGTATCTGTATAGATTATTCCATGATAGCTTTCATCGGGGGTTGTGAGCATTTTAAATTTATCGTTGCACTTCCAGTCAAATTTGCCCGAATCCACAATAACTCCGCCCATTGCATTACCGTGTCCCGATAAATATTTTGTTGTTGAATGAACAACTATATCCGCCCCGAAATCAAATGGTCTTAATAAATAAGGGGTTGCTACGGTATTATCTATTATTAACGGAATACCGTGTTTATGGGCTAATTTTGCAAGATTTTCAATATCCGCAACTTTTATGCTCGGGTTGCCTATGGATTCCGCATATATACATTTTGTTTTATCCGTTATGGCTTGTTCATAGTCTTCTAAATTATCAGAATCTATAAATTTAACATTTATTCCCATTTGTTTAAATGTTTTTGCAAACAAATTGTATGTTCCGCCGTATATTTTTGAGGAAGTTACAACTTCATCCCCGCATTCAGCAATATTAAGTATGGCGATTAAAATAGCAGACTGCCCCGAAGATACGCATAATGCTCCAACTCCGCCTTCAAGCTGTGCAATTCTTTTTTCTATCATTTCGCAAGACGGGTTTGTTAATCTTGAGTAAATATCGCCTTCTACTTTTAAATCAAATAAATTTACTGCATGTTCAACACTGTCAAAACTATAAGCCGTTGTAGCATATATCGGCATTGATATGGCATGATTTTGTTTTTTTAAATCCGTAAACCCTTGTGTTGCTATTGTTTCAAATCGCATAATATCCCCTTTTTATAATCAGTTACGGAAATATTTTCCGTTTTCTCTTAATATTTTATCAAACTTCATTATTATATAACAATATTTATACGGAAAAAATATTTGTTGAATGAGTATCTAAACCGCCTGTTTTTAATAATGAGTATTTTTCTGAAATTTCATGTAATTTTTTGTATAAACTTTCATTATTGTTATAATATGACCCATAAAAATCTTCCGAGAATAATTTTTTTGATTTTCCATTAAGATTAAATATTTCATATAATTTTTCATATAATTTAACCGTATCTTCATTTGATTTTAAGGCTTTATAAGGGAATAATACCCCGGGATGAGCCATTGAAATTGCACCATCTTTAAACTTTGCTAATGCTGAAATACAATCTTCAAAGAGAGGAAATTCGTTATTTGGAGCATATAATGGTGAATTAGGCGTAAGAGTTAAATTTTCCATCTCTTGTAAAACAGATTTTAAAGATGACGGTATTTGCGGAATTAATCTGTTAATTTCTGCTTTATCACAGGATAATTGTTTTTCAAAATATTCCCTTAAAGCTGTAAGATAATAATCAAAATATTTCTGACCTTGTGAATAATCAAGATTTTTAGGGATATACTTTATAAAAGTTGAGTAATCTATATTATTGATGTTAATTCCTTTTTCCTTCAAAATATCAAGCAGCTGTTTGTTTCTGCTGACGGCAAAGGAATATATTAATTTAAATTGAAGATAGTCTTTTATATAATAAGAGGCATTTTTAACACTTCCTTTTATCATCGGAGCAATATGCGACATATCGTCAATATCATATTTAAAATCATATTGGTTAATAATTCCGTTAAATTTTTCATTTGCATTATTCAATACATTAACAACATTTTGTTTATTTGCTTGCACTCTTTTTATTAAGAAATTTTGTATGTCGTCGCTAAACGGATTAATGCAGTACGAAAGAACATGAGCTTCTCCATCCTGATAAAGAAACGGAGAATTTTTTATTTTTGTTGTATTTTCAATTCCTAAAACAAGTTTAAGATTTTTGTATTTTTCGGGATCGCTTTTTATTATATTAACTGCTTCAATACATCCTTGAACACTATCATGATCAGTTATGGCGATAAAGAAAGGTTTTTTGTTCTTTTCAAAATATTTATCGGCATATTTAGCGGAATCGTTTAATAATTTTTCAACGGTTAATGCTCCGTCCGAGTTTTGGGTATGAATATGAAAATTAGCACCAAATATTAGATTTTCAATATTTTTATTATCAAATGCTTTTATTGAGCCGTTAGGATTAAAGATTTTTCCTCCGGGTGAGTATATTTCGGGATTTAAAGCCAATTCTGAAGTTCTTTCAACAAATTCATCAAGTCCGGCAATAGAATTTAATTTATATGCTTCTTCGGGAAGTAACCCTGCTCCTTGTGCAATTCTGTTTCTGTATGCGCAATCTCCCTCAGAAAAAATCTGTTTTATTTTATCTGATGAACACTCTTGTACTTGCGAAGCTGCCGCAGACTGAGACATTTGATTTATTGAACTTCCCTTTTTTGCAGATAATGATTTTAGTTTTGGCAGTCCCTTTTTTGATATAAGAAATATAACTCCGGCAGATACAGCTATAATTCCCGCTAATGTTAGGTATTTAATATATTTTTTCTTTTTTGCTTGTATAGATTGAATTTCTATTTTTTCTTTAAGTATATTCGATTTAAAACTTAAAGCATTATACTTTTTATTTGATTTGTATCGGCAAAAATTACTGTTATAGTTTTTTACACCCGAAAAATATGTATTGCTGATTTTCATATACAATACCTATAATTGAGACCACCCTTTTCAAATATATTATAACACACCTACACACCTTTTTGTCAGATAACCGGTATTTATTAAAAAAACTTAACCGTCACTTGAAAACCACAATAATAAGTGTTAAAATTACAATATAAAAAGGGAAGTAAATGATTAACGGATTTTTAAAACTTCATCATTGCCATAGCAACCTGAAAAGGCTGTTGAATTGGTAATGCGGTTTTAATATTTCAATTCTTATAAAAACGGTCTTTTCAGGTTAAAAGACCGCTTTTTGTATTGTTTAAGAATTGGAGAATATTAAAATGTTAACATCAATAATTTCGGCTATAGGAAACAATAACAGTGTTTACCCCTTATTTATAAGAGATTGCGGTATAGAAAACCCTACAAAAGTAATTATGACTTATAATCAGAATAAATCTGATAAATATATCGCTAAAAATGCGGTAAGAGAAAGAATAATAGATGAATATGCAACATCTGCAGTATGGCTTGGCGGTATTCCGCTTGTAGGTAAAATCTGTGACAAAATAATCAACAAAAAAGGATTTAACCCGAATATCAGTACGGATTTATTAAAGTGCGACAGTTTGCAAAATATCGATTTAAATATTGAATTATTTAAAGATAAAGCACCCCAAGCTGTTCAGGATTTACTTAAAATTAAAAATAATAAGGCGCAATATCAAAAATTACTCGGTATTAAATTATTGGCTTCTATATTAATTCCTACTCTGGTTATGGGATTTGTTCTGCCAAAGCTCAATTTCGGTTTAACTAAAAAAATAATGAAAAACCCCGATAAACAAGCACAAAAATTTAATTATTCCGTTGATATTAATGATTTTGAAAAATTAATTACTAAGAAAAATTCAAATGAACCCTCTTTTAAATCAAACTTATTTATTGCATTAAATAAACTTACAACAGTTCAAAAAATGGCAATAACAGACGGAGGGCTGAGTATCGGCAGAGTATCCACGGCAAGAAACAAAAATGAAGCACTTGATAACGGTATTAAAATGACGGGCATGATGTATTTAAACTATATTGCACCTAAAAAAATCGCCAAAGCCTTAGATTTCTTTACAGAAAAAATATTTAAAATTAACCCAAAATTAGATCCGATTATTTTAAATGATAAATCATTTATTTCAGCAATTAAAGAAGGTTCGTTAAAACTTCCAAAATCAAATGAAGCTAAGGATATTCTCAATTTTATTGATACAAATCCAAAAGAAATATTTACTCAATTAGCAAAAAAAGTAAATCTTATTAAGATGATTGATGAGAAAACCCGTGACCCGAGGGCTTTTGTTGATATAAAAGAAATGGATAAATTTATAAACGATATCAAAGATTTTAGCGAAAATGCAATGAGCTCAGGAAAAATTGAACAATTCGCCCAAAAAGCTAAAACGGCTAAATGTTTAAATATTCTCTTAAATGTTGTTATAAGTTCTTTCTTACTGGCTTTTTGTCTGCCAAAAATTCAATTTTTTCTAAGAAATCTTATTACAAAAAATAAGTATGAACCGGGGTTAATAAATAATCAAAATAAAAATCCGCAGACAATATAAAAGTATAATGAATTTTTGGACAAATAGGAAAATATGATAAAAAAATAAGAAATTACAAAATAAATTTGACTTAAGACTAAATATGTAAGAAGCTACCCTGTCAGAATTATTAATTAAGCTTTTCTATACTTAAAAGATAACATATTGAAAAGGTGAGTGTACAAGAACTTGCAGTTTGATTATTTTGAACAGTTGGTTTGATGTTGCAATGACAAGTTTTGAACCTGATAAGGCTATAATTACTATTAAATCTTATTCTTAGTAATTAGTACATAATCAACATTTATGATAAAATTCAA
>CANQAL010000090.1 GCA_947589255.1 Candidatus Gastranaerophilales bacterium
AAAGCCGAAGGAGCGAAGCGACCGAGCATAAAGCAATTTCAAGACGGCAAGCGTAATGATGCGACACTAGATTAGATATAAAAAGGATTGAAATTGGATATTCAACCTAAAGTATTCATTTTAGATGTTGATGGAGTATTAACTGACGGGGGTTTTTATTATTCCGAAACAGGAAAAGTTTTGAAAAAATTCGGACCTGATGATAATGATGCTTTAAAATTATTGTCGCCTTTTATTGAAATTAGGTTTATATCAGGGGATAAAAGAGGGTTTAAGATTACTCAAAAACGAATAAAAGACATGAAATTCCCCATTGATTTTGTAAGTACCGATAAAAGAATTGAATGGATAAAAGAAAGATATAATCCTAAAGAAGTTATATATATGGGAGATGGGATTTTTGACGGGTTAGTTATGAAACAAGTCGGTTATTCAATTTCGACAGCTGATTCCGATATAAATGCGCAAAAAATGTCTGATTATGTTACTAAAAGAATTGGCGGAAAAAGGGCGGTTGCGGAAGCATGTTTTCATTTAATGGAAAAATTTTTTGAACCGTATACACTGTAAAATGCTAAATAAGGAATTAATATGTATAAATTCATAGAAAAGCCTTGGGGAAGTGAAGAAATACTTGAAATAAACGAACAATATATGTTAAAAAGGCTTACTATGAAAAAAAATAATAGGTGTTCGCTTCAATATCATAATAAGAAGTGTGAGACTATATATGTTTTATCGGGAGAATTGAAAATAATTGAAGGGGATAGTACAGAAAATTTAAAATCAAAAATATATAAACAAGGTGAAACTGTAACAATTACTCCTAAAATGATTCATAGAATGGAAGGAGTAACCGATTGTAAATATTTGGAAGCATCTACTCCTGATGCAGATGATACGGTGAGATTATCCGATGACTATAACAGAAAATAAATATAAAGTATTAATTCCGACAGCAGGAACAGGCGAAAGACTTAAAGATTTAACAAAATATTTAAATAAATCTCTTGTCAGTATTGCAAATAAACCCGTTCTATCAAGGATAATAGATATGTTCCCTGAAAATTGCGAGTTTGTTATTGCGTTGGGTTATAAAGGTGATTTGGTAAAACAGTATTTATCTCTTGCACATCCTGATAGAGTATTTTATTTTTCAACAGTTGAAAAATTTGAAGGTGAAGGCTCCGGGTTGGGACTTTCAATATTATCTTGTGAAAAATATCTGGCTGAACCTTTTGTTTTTTGTTCCTGCGATACTTTAATAAAAGAACACATTGCTTTTCCTGACAAAAATATAGTGTTTTACGGGGAAAGAAATAACATTAATCAGTATAGAACCGTTGAAATTCAGGATAATAAGGCTGTAAAATTTTATGAAAAAGGTTTGGCATCAAAAACTGCAAAGCCTTATATAGGGCTTGCATGCATTTATGATTATAAAAAATTTTGGACAAATATGCATAATGGCGGGCAAATTGCGATAGATACAGGAGAAAGTTATGTACTTTCCATATTTGCTCAAGAAAATAATTTATATGCTCAAAATGTTACTTGGTTTGATACAGGGAATCTTGAAGAATTTGAAAATACACAAAAATATTTTAACAGCGAAGCAACTGTTAATATCCTTCCTAAACCTGATGAAGCTATTTGGTTTGTTAATAATAAAGTTATTAAATTCAGTCATAATAAAAAGTTTATTAAAGACAGGGTTGAAAGGGTTAAATATCTTAAAGGATTTGTACCTGAAATTGTTGATTTTACAGAAAATATGTACTGTTATAATAAACAAGAGGGAACTGTTTTATCAAAATCCGCTAATATCGGTGTATTTAAAAAACTTCTTAATTATTCATTGAAATTTTGGGGAAAAGTCAGAAAAGATAATCAATTTGATGAGATTTGCAATAATTTTTACCGTAAAAAAACTATAGACAGAATAAATTTATATTATAAAAATTTGTCAATGGAGGATAAAACAACTGTTATAAACGGAAAAAGTCTGCCTAAATTAAGTGAAATTTTAGATAAACTTGATTGGCAAAATATAACACAAGGTTTAATAGGCAGATTTCATGGTGATTTTCATTTTGAAAATATTTTATATGATAATAAGAATGATAAATTTTTATTTTTGGACTGGCGTCAAAATTTTGGAGGAAGGCTTGACTTTGGTGATATTTATTATGATTTAGCTAAATTATTACATGGTCTTATTATTTGTCATGAGTTAATTGCACAAAATAAATATTCTGTTGAAATAAATGAAAATATTGTTAATTATTCATTTGAGCGAAAACCTGTTTTAGTGCATTGCGAAGAATATTTTTATTTATGGCTTAAAGAAAATAATTTTGATATTAAAAAGGTAAAACAGCTTTGTGCTTTGATATACTTAAATATTGCTCCGCTTCATCATTATCCGTATTGTCACCTGCTTTATTTCTTAGGTAAAAATATGTTATATGAAAATATTTAAGTATTTGAATAAATAACATTTGATCTGTATTCTTGAATAATATTTGTTCTGTGTTCGCTTAAAATAAATTTTTTCTTATCTTTTAGAAATAAAAATAATTTCTTAAGTAAATCCAAAGCCTGAGAACCTACTTTAACATTAGAAATTTGACCGTCTTCTTTCCAGGTAAGCGGGAAAAAAATATATTTTTGTTTATAATAATCAAGCGCCATTGTCATAAGATAATTGAAAGTCAATGCATCCGGAAATTTAAACCAATATTTGTTTTTTAGCATATTAACGGAATAAATATTTAAACCGCCTCCCAGATCATATAATTTTTTAAATAAACATAATGAAAAAAGTATATTAAATCCGATATTTCCTAGAATCCTGAACATAGAGTAATTAATAAGTTTTGAGCCTTTCATAAATCTTGCTCCTAAACAGCAGTCATAATTTTTATATATTTCAGAATTTAATATCTCTTTTATATTAGAAATATCCCCTTGATTATCTCCATGGAGTATAACAACATAATCAAAATTATTATTTATTGCATATTCAAAGGCAACTTTATGAGAACCGCCAAGATTGTAATTTTGTTCATTTTGCATAACTTTTAAAGATAATTCGGGATTATTTTTTGCAAAATCTATTGCATTATTTAGTGTATTATCCTTGCTTATGTTATCTATTACTAATATTTCATTAAAATATTTTTTAAAATCTTTTAAAGATGATAAAACTTTTGTTATTTCTTTTTCGCAGTTATAGCAAGGTATAAATAATAATATTTTATTCATAAAAAAATAATATAAAATTATTTAATTTATTGCAAATATTATCTTCCTAAAATATATATGGTTAAATCGTTTTCTTCCGCAAAATCAAGCAATTCATATGGAATTTCTTCCAAAGAGTTTACTTTTACAATAAGAGCATTAACTTTAGGATTATATACATTTACTTCATTATGACTGTTATTATCTTTAATTAACAAATCATCTGCTTTTTTTATTGCCGATTTTATTTGTAATCCCGTTAATTTTTTATCTCCGATTGTATATACCTCATCATCTTTTATTTGAGATAAATATTTTTTACCCGATAATTTTTCGTATAAAATTTTATATTCTTGTTTAGAAAGTGATAAAATCTTTTTTATTTCCGTAGGAATTAATGTTCTGTAAGAGTTAGTTTTTTTCCCGTTTATGATTTTGCTGAAGTCTTTAAAATCTTTATTTCTGCCTGAACTTTGGTTTGATTTTGAAGCATTGGCTATATTTTTATGTTCTGCTTCAATACTTAAACCAAAAGAATTATCCTGATAGAATGTTTTGTTATGTAAAGAAATAAATGAAGTGCATATAAACCCTGAATTTTCTATATCAGATAACAAATTAACAACTTTTAAATTTTCAGCAAGTTTGCTTGAATGAACCAAAAGTCTTAAATTTTCGGGTGTTGTACCTTTTGTAAATCCGTATTGTGATAAATCAAAATTATAATCTAAATTTGAAAAATTTATAACTTTATATTGTTTACCTGTTCTTCTATCTTGTTTAATCGGGATTAAATCTTTATTTATTATTTTACTTGTATACAGTAATTGTCCCGTTGAATTAATGTTATTTAAAGCTTCAACGATATCACTCTGCTCTGATTTGGAAAGTGCCGATATATATGAATTATAAACAAAATCGCTTACACCTTTTAAATCGGCTCTTGTTAGAATTTTTGATATTTCATAATCGTTTCTGTATCTGAATAAACTTGCCGTATAAGTTTCATCGTTCTTGTTGTTATTATAATCAGCTAGCCAGTGGTGATTTTTTACAAGTTCATATATTCTGTCTTTAAAACTTTCAGAGAAATTATATTTATTCATTATTGATTTTGCATAAACAGCTGATAAAGCAGGGTGATTTGGGTCTTTTACTCCGTCAGGTTTTGCTATATCGTGAAATATTGCAGTAAATTTTAATGCGGTTTTATCTGCATTTGTAAGATTTTTATAATTTTCATCGTTTAGAACACCCTTTAAAACTTTTAATATATGCACATCTACCGAATAGTTTTGTACGGCATGCTGTTTTTTGCCTATTACGTTAATAAACTCGGGCATGCCTGTTATCAGTGAATTTAAACAATTATCAAGATCTTTATTACCTGTTATTATTTTATTTTCATATATAAATTTATGAGCTGTATCATAAATTTGTTTTTCAATTTTGTCATTTAAATCCAACTCATTGAATGCAATAATCCCGTCATAACCGATTATTACATTATTTGCGTATTTTAACTGAATTTGGAGTTTTTTTGTTAATTTATTTTTATCTTTTTCATCAAGGGAATTTAATATATTTGATAAATCATTTAAAAATTGATTTCTTGAATATTTTAAAGGCAGACCGTTTTTCCCGTATTTTTCTATATTTGCATTTTTAAGTGTATTTTCGATTTCTTCATTATTTGCAAAGAACCCCTTCATCATTTGTTTTATGTTTTCTGTATTTACATCGGTAGGTATTATTGATGTTTCAAATGATTTATCAATGGCTTTTAAAATGGTATCAATATCTTTCATTTCATTTACCATGTTCGGGTTATCTTCAAAATGGTATCTTCTTGTAATTAAATCTTGTTTTAATTGTATTTTTTTGCTGAAAGGCAATTTTTTAATATCCTCAAGATTATTTATATATAAAGCAATTTCTTTAAAATCTGATGCATTATAATCATAAAGGTTAAGACTATTTAAAACTCTGTCTAATCTTGCATTATCAAGCCTGCATAAATAAGGAATTAAATTATTTTCATAATCACCATAATCTAATGCCTTTAATTTTATTGCCTGTGAGATTGTTTTTTCATCAAATTTAATTATATCCTCAGGCATTATGTAATTTTTTGACATTGATAATCTGGGGTTAAAATAAATTAAATTCTTTATCTCCTCATTGGTCATTTCCAAAAAATATTCCATAATTTGATATTGATGGTCTGATTTTATATTTTTACACGTTTGATATTTCTGTTCATTAAAATCTTGCAAATTTAATTTTTTTGTTTCGTTAAAAGAATATAAATTATCCGTAAAAAAGAATGAACAAGTTTTGTTAAAAGTATCATCGTCAGATTTAATAACCCACATGTTTTCGGGTGATATTTCATGTGCTTTATCAAGTATAATCTGTGCTTTTTTAATTTCTTCTTCATTAAGGTTTAAGAACTCTTGTAAAAGAGAATAAGGAACACCCTTTTTTTTCCAATACATTATTTTTTCAATTTCTTCATCATTATATTTTTCAATAATAGAAAATACTTCCGAGGTATTAAAATAGCGAACAAGTTTCTTAGCATTATTTAAATCTTTATCATTTAATTTAGCTCCCATAATTGAAAAATCAGATGTATATTTATCTTTATATAATTTTTGCGCTTTTTGGTATTCTTTTTTATTTAAACTTAACAGTTTTTCCAGCATTTCCTGTCCGTAAGAAGCTGCTTTTGCGGCTAACGGAAGTCTTTTATATGCACTATCACCAATTTGATCCAATAAAATTAAGGTATTAATATCTGTATTGTAATTTTTCCATAAATCTAAATTTTGCTTATAATATTTATCATTTAAATTAACAAGTTCATAGGCGGTTTTAAAGCTTATGTCTTCTTCATCACATAAATCTAATAATTTCTCAAGTTTATTATCATCAAGCTTTGCTATTTTTATTTGTAAAGGAGTATCTTTTACTTCATAGTTCTGTTCCAAATATAAAAAGTGTTCATAACTTGTTTCATCCATCTCTACTATATCCGGAATATGTATTTCATCTATTATAAAATAATCTAAGTACATTATTCTTGCAATTTGTTCTTTATTATATTTTTTAGCCCATATTGCAGCTAAATCCTGGGATATATTATATTCTTCATACAATTTTGTTGCGGTTTTCTTTTGTTCCGTATCTAAAGATGCATATAGAGAGAAATATTGTTCGCTTATAAATATTTTTCCTTCTCTATTATCATATGAATTGTTATTATAATCTTCATATTGTTTTAAAGTTTCATCAAACTGTGCATCATTTTTTAAACCTTTAATTTTTTCTTGAGTTATATATTCTCTTGGAATTCCTGCCTTTGCCATTTTTAAGGCAATATCTAATTGTTCGCCTTCAAAGTTATATAAAAAATAACCTCGGTGCCGTGAAATATAATTATCATATATTTTTTCAGCATCTGAAAGTGTTTTTTCGTTTATCCTGCCTTGATTTATTATTCCTGCCATATATGCTTGACAAGAAGTAATCCCCGGCAGACTGTGTATGTAATTATAAATTTCTCTCAGCAGTTGAAATTCTTTTTCTTCATTTTCATCACTTATGCTTCTTGCACAATCTTCGGCATCTTCTGCATCTACAAGACTTTCTTTTATTAATCTTAATGCTTTATGATATAATTTATCATCTTCTATAGTTATTATATCCCTATTAGCTATTTTATTAAATAAGATAGAATCTTTGTCCTGAAAAATTTCACTAAGTCTTTCATATCCTTTTTTATTTTTTGCAATATCGGCGAGATAATAATCCTGCAAATAATATTTTCCAAAATCTTTTTTGATTTTTATTGCTCTTTCAATGGTTTCATTATCCGCTGATATTAAACTAAAGTCGGGATTAATATTATTTTCGATTAATTTTATGGTATTATTTACTGCATCAATTCCCATAGAGGCGATTTGAACGGCTTTTATAGTTCCCATGCCCAAATCATCCATAAGTTTTTCCGCTGATTGATATTCTTCTTTTGATAATCTTGAAAGTGCTATTGCATACCTTGATGTTAGTGATTTAGAGAGTTCCGTTAATCTTTGTATTTGTTCATCATCTAAATCTTTAACCGTTAGCAGTGTTCTGTAATCAATTGTTATTTTTTTCACCGAATCAACAAAATCAGCGGTTTTCTGCATTTGTTCATCAGTATATTCTTTTGCAAGAACAGCAATTAACTCTTCGGGAATTTTTTGGTTATTTACTTTTTT
>CANQAL010000091.1 GCA_947589255.1 Candidatus Gastranaerophilales bacterium
GGAAAACTATAAAAAACTCGGACTTGTTGAGCAAAAATTAAATGAATTTAAATCTGATAAAAGTTCTCCTTTAAATAGTATTATAGTGGGATTATTATATATTCAAAAAGGCGAAGTAACAACAGGCATTACTATTTTAGATGATTTTTGCGATAAAGAACCTAACTTAATAATAACTTCAGGTATTAAAAATTATTTAAAAGAACTGACAAAATAATTAATATTTTATTATAATTTTCTGCCGTGAGTGTCTGTTCCGCCTGTTTTTATAAGATTATACTTATCGGCTATTTCCGTAACTTCTTTGCGGGAATGAAATTTTACTATTCTTCTGAGCCCGTTATACGGGTAATAAACTTCAATTCCTTCTAAACCCATATCAACCAGCTCTTTAACCATTTTATTCAAATCATATGCCCAATAGCAGCAAGGATGTGCTAAAACTGCTATTCCGCCTGCTTTATTTATTTTTTCTATTACTTCTTTTGGATTTCTTAGCTTAAATAATCTGCATATATTATGTTTTGCACCTGATTTATTCTTAGCATATAAACTTTTTAATTCTTCATTATCTATATCAAATCCGTAACCTAAAATATGTATTAAAACCCCTTTATACAGGCAGTCAAATTCTGCTCCCGTTATTAAAATGTCATCTTTTAATATATTAGTATTTAAATATCCGTCTATAGTATTATGATCAGTAACGGAAATGAGCTTTAAATATTTTCTTTGCGCATTTATTATTATTTCAACGGGAGTCATTTCCCCGTCGGATTCATTTGAATGAATATGCAAATCTACTGACGAATAATAATCATTTTCATTAAAGGATAATAATTTATTTTTTAATTCTTCTTTTTTCATGTCCGATAAATTCCAAATATACTATAATATGCTAATATAAAATAAGAAAAAGGGAAAGCATGCCAAGAAAAAAATCTAATAAAATTTTAGCAGTATTTAATATATTCTTTTCAAGTATAAAATCTTATTTTTTATATCTTGATCAATGTGCAAAATATCTTGCCTTCCCCGTATTCGGTCAAATTGTAAGTATTATAATTATCTTTTGGCTTACTTACCTGTTTAAAACCAATATTGATAATATAAGAGCTTTTAATTCCTTTTTTGAAAACGATACAAATTTGTATTCCTGTTTTTTTATTATTCTTGCTCCGTTTTTTATAATACTTATGAAAGCAATCTATAACTATATTTTGGCTTTTGCTTCTTTAAACATTTTATTTTATACAACAAGCGGTAAATCAAAAGTTAAAAATATTGATTTTAAAGCAAATGATAATGTTATTAAAAGAAAATTCCCCAATTATATCTTATTAATGCTTATAGTTTCTCTGCTATTATTAATATTATTACTGGTTTCTCCTATTGTTTGGCTGTTTTTATGCTTGACTTTCCAAGTTCTTGCGCTTGAAGGTGATATCTCCGCTCCTAAAGCTATATCCAGAAGTTTTGAAATGGTTAAAGCTAACATTATTCCGACTTTGATTATGCTTGTCTTATGCATAGTTTCTACATATATTTTTCTTCCTAACCTCTTTTTATGGGCTTTTGATAAAATATCTGTTTCCACTTTCTTAATTGATAAATTTGAAACCTTCTGCAATATTATAGAACTTGATTATTTTAATTCATATCTTTCCGTTATTGATACTCAAATAAAACCTTTGGATATTGCTATTGGCACTTATCAGGGATTAATTACTTTTATCATTACTTCGTTTACTTTACCATTTAGATGCTGCTGCTTTACAGAACTTTATAAATTGTACGATTCCGAAAAAATTAAAGAAAATTCAAAACAATCCGATGAAATAATTAAAAGGGCGACAGGTAAAAAAAGAAAGAACTGATTATGTTCAAATGTAAAAAATGTAATTCCGTTGATAAATTTGAACTTATGTTCAGCCCCAATTATAAAGGAGCTAAAGAATTTAATGTTCAATATACAAAAAATAAGGACATTCAAATAACTGTTGACGGTTATACTTTTATTCCCGATATAAGGTTTATGAATACTCATGCCGTTTGCAGATACTGCGGTAACATCGGATGCTGGGATTATGAATAAACGGCAAAAAAAATTTTTTTATGTTTTAACTTATATAGAGGAAAAGGAAATTAAAAATGCAGGTTAACGGTATTTCATTTAAAGCTTTAATAGAAACAAAAGAAATTGCAGACGCAGCATCCGGCAGACTAAACAGCACTGCTTCTTTTTTATCAAAAGTTACAAATATACCACAGGATGAACTTTTAACAAGTTATAATAATGATACTCTTTCTTTAGGTGTTAATTATGCTGTTAAAATAATCGCAAAAGAATATCCGGAATTTAAAAATATTTCAAAGTTAAATCATGAAATTAATATTGCCGTAAAAAAAAGTATAAATCCTATTGATGGAATTATTTATGCAAAACAAGCTCAAAAACTGCGTAAACAACAGGACTTAGAAATAGAAAAAACCTGCAAATTATATGGTGAAAATGTTGATATCCCTAAAATATCCGTCCCGTTTTTTATTAAATAAATATGTTGCATTTGCAACAAAATGAAATATTGTAATTGACCTAATGTTTTTTTATGCTAAAATTTGGAAGAAAGGTTAGGTTAATTATGAAAAAAAATATTATTTTAGTTATTGTAAGTTTATTAGCAGTATTTATTATTTTAAATATTTTAAATTGGTTTATTTTCTATAAAAACAGTTATAAACCTTTAAATGATTACTTTTCAGAATATAAAGAATTCTTAAAAAGAGATATTAGTAATGAAAATCGGATTAAACAAGTAATAAATGATGAAAATTACAGAAAATTTGAAAATGCAGGATTTAAAAAAAGACCTGTTATAGTATTTGGTTCTACTATTGCGTATGGTGATTCAGATGAAAAAGATACATTAACTTATAAGCTTGGTAAATCAACTCAAAGAAATGTGTATAACAGAGCATATGGTGCATTCGGTATACAACACATGCTTTATCAACTTCAAAATAATAAATTCTATGATATTGTACCGAAACCGGAATATATTATATATGTATATACAAACGGACAGCCTCAAACAATTACTACACCTGAATCCCTTGACTTTCCTCCTGCTTATACGGTTTTCTATAAGTATAATCCTAAAAAAGGTTTTGAATTAAAAAGAAGAACATTCTTAACCGATAAGTGCATAATACAGCATTTTATTTCCAATTATTTAGCAAGGACTATACTTAACAAAAATGTTTCCTATAATAAATCAAGAGAAAATATGATAATAGAATATTTAAAAGCCTCACGTGAAGAAGCAAGAAAACATTGGAATGATAATAATATTAAATTTATAGTACTATTCTATGATAATCCGTCTTTTGATGAAACTTTTGATAAACTGCATAAATTAGGCTTTTATACTTTATCTGAAAATGATCTTAAAGCAGATAAAAATCAAAACGGACAAGTTTGGGATAAAATCGTGTCAGCTATGGTTAGAAAATTTAATATGTAATTATTAATAAGTTTTTAGTAATTTTAAAATATAAGCCTGTGGTATTTCAAATAATTTAATGCCGCAGGCTTTTTTTATTTAATAATAAATTTAAAATGTAACAATTTTGATATTTTAAATTGATAATACGCAAAAAAAATATTATCTTAGTTTTAACACATTGAAGTATAATGCGGGGTAAACTATGAAAATTAATGTTATTAATTTAATTAATAGTCCAAAAAAATATTCTTCCCGCAGTTCTTATCCTATAAATAAACCGGCTTTAAAAAGTTCAACTTCTTCAAGTATTTTTAATGAATTCCAAACTTCATATAATCAAAATACAAATACAGTAAACTTTATAAACAATAACAGCAAGAAAAAGTTTAAAATTAATTTAAAGCTTGTTTTAATTAGTGCTGTTGCGCTTGCTGCAGGTATCCTTCTTTTAACAAAATTGTTTAAACAAGGTAAAATTAAACCCGAAGTTAAAAAAACTGATGAAACTATCGAATTCTTAAAAACAAAATACAATAATATTATAAATGAATTTCCCGAGGATAAACAATATTATGAAACACTTGCAAAATCAATAGGATTAAACCCCGGAGAAGAATTTAAATTATCTTCTGTTGTAGGTTCAAAGCAATTAGAAAAATTAATTAATAATTTTACAATGCAGGATTTTACAGTCGGTAAAAACTTAGAAGGGGTAAAAAATAATATATATCGTGTTAACTTGCATAATCATACCCAAGCTTCCGATGGAAAATTATCAGTAGAAGCTTTTTTGGAACAATCTCGTAAATGGGCAGACAGAATTGCTTCAAAGGTTAATGATAATAAACCTGCCTTTACTATCGGCATTACGGATCATGATACTCTTGATGGATGTAAACAAGCAGTTAAAATTATCAGTGAAAATCCTGATAAATATAAGAACTTAAGTGTTGTATTAGGGTCTGAAATTAGTGTCTCTTACATTAATCCAAAAGATGTAATCCGCCCTGTTAATTTTGAATTAATTGGTTATGGACTTAATCCGTTTGATGAAGAATTGAATAAATTATTGGATAATCTTAAAAATTCAAGATTGAACGCAATAATTGATTTATTAAATAACTGCAAAGAAAAGTTTGGGTTTAAATACGACTTTAATATAGAAGATACAAAATTTTTCCACGCAAATTTAAAGAATGTCAGAACAAATGGTGTATTAAATTTAGCCGGAGAATATCTGGAACATAAAGCATTATTTACCGAATTTATTAATTCAATAAACAGTAAAATTATACCTGCAAATGCTCAAAAACTCGATACAAATAAGATATTCAGAAGTTTAGGCGATGAATTTTATATGCAGTTAGATTCGGGGAAATTTGCAAATATAGATAGAAACAAATATATTTCAAGCTTCTATAAAGATGTTCTGAGTAAAATTTTAAAAGAACGCAATATTTTAAATAACGGAAATATTTCGGAATTCAATAAAATTTTTGATATGACACTCTCATCAAATGATATATCAATAATAAAAACGGCTGTTGAAAATGCATTACCGACAATAAATAAAACTAACGGAATAATAATAGAACCTTCTCAGTTATTTGAAGCAATGGAAAAAGGAACTAAAACAGGATTCTTTGGAATGGCACATCCTGCGTTAATTCAATTAAACGGGAAATTTGATAAAATTGCAAATAATTATTCTCATAATTCATCTCCCGAACGACTTCAATACTGTAAAGACAGGTATTTTAACTGCGAAGAAAATCTGGTATACAGAGTATTTGATTATTTAAAGAAAACAAGTAACGGATTATTTAAAGCATCTGAAATAAATTACCAGTCATATAATTCAGATATGAGTGAACATTGGAAGAAATATATGCAAGAAATAGCCGATAAACCTGAATTCAGACTTTTACATACGGGAGGTGTTGATTGCCATAAACCTTCTATATTTAAAAAACACAAATTCCTTTCTTTACAAGAAATAGCAGAAAATAATTTGGAAGATATTGTTAAGGATTCATTAAGAAAGTAACATTTCTCCATGTTTTAAATTCCTAATATAGTATCATTGTCATATGCAAATTAACACCGTGTTATAATAATTTCAAGTCAAATATGCCGGTTTTAAGTTAAAGGATAAAGTCTTTATTAATGGGAGTATTTAGCGGATAAAAAAATATTAACGATTTATTATTCAAATAATGGTAATACCAAAAATGTTGCGAAAAATATAAATTAATCTAGTGTCGCAACACCATTAGACTTACTCCTCGTAACCGTAAAGTTGCTCAGACTACACTTCGTTTCGGATACAGGTTCACAAGCTTCGCTATAGCTCAGCTGTTCGCTTTGTATCGCTCTGTCGCTCGTTCTCGCCTGTCCTTACTGTAATTTAACATTCAAAACATGATGTAATTAACTATGAGATGGAGATAAGTACATATCATTATTCAAAAATAGACATTATTTTATTATATAATTCAATATTTTCAACTAATACAATTCCGCATTTATGCATTTATCATTAATTCCTATATTTTCCAATGTAAGTTAAATATTTTTTAAAAATCTTATTAAGTTTTTTGTTTTTCATTTTCTTCATTCCCTAAATACCAAGGTTTACGAGGAATATTTCTAAAATTTTTCAATTCTTTATTGCGTTCTTTAGCAATTCGTTTAATAATCATCCTATAAGCACCGGCTATTGTAGCCATATTCATATATGGATGCCCGTAATGATGACCTACTTGTTTAATTATTTCCGGTAAATAAGATTTTATTAATTCATTAGCTTCTGTATGACTTTTTATTCCCAAATCAAATAATTCAGAATAAAAACTTCTTTTATAAATAAATTCATATTCTTTTAACCCCATTAAATCCCAGAACGTATCATACATCGGTACTCCATACGCACGAAGCCAATCCCACATTATTTCAGGATCAGTTATATTAGGATTATCCAAATGACATCGATGGCATAGCAATACCAAATTTGATGGTTCATCCTTGCCACCTAATGATTCAGGAACAATATGACATCTTTCTAAATTGTGTTTACAACCACAACACCAGCACCTCTCTTTTGCTTCAGAGGCATCTACACTCAAACCACATTCATCTATAAACTTTTCAAAAAACCAATAATTTACAATTTCGTCTTTGGTAGTTTTAATAGCTGTTTTTTCCATAATTAACCTCTTTTTTTTGACAATTTATCCATTTTAAATAATTGGAATACTTAAATTCATTAATCTTTTTTTATATTGCTAAACAGAAACAATTCGAGAAGAATTCAAATTTATCGTAAAACAAAATTAAATATTATGACCATAACTGATGAATAGAATCTAATTCTAAAGCTTTTACTAACAAATATGATGCTTCAATAATTAATTTATCTATAGTGTGTCTTAAATAAAACTCATAGTTATAATAACTTCCTGTCATTTCATATTCTTTGTTAGCAGGAGCAATCATAATGTGCCGATTAGCGCTGTTAATTTTTATAATTGCATACTTATTTTTTACATGTAAGTATACTTCACCATAATTATTATCTGTAATTTTGAAATTTTCAACATAAGGAGACATAGAAAAATAACCAACAAAAGCTCTCAATTTTTCATGAGCATAACATAAATTATCATCGCCTTCATATACACAATTAAATATAGGTCTTTTATCTCTATTATGAAAATTTATATTGTTACTCATATAACTCCTTTTTTCTATGTTAACACAAAATATAATTTAATAGGTTACAAAATTGTAGCGTTTTTTTTATGATCCCATAAACAAAATAAGATTATGTCTTTTTCTTTGCCTATATTACATATATTTTATTAAATTTTAATTATACACGAAATTACACATTCTCTATATCCATTAAATAATAAATCTTTTTATAATTATAGAGTTAATGTATTTTTTATTGATTCTGAAAA
>CANQAL010000092.1 GCA_947589255.1 Candidatus Gastranaerophilales bacterium
GAAGTACCGCTTCTTTCTGCTCCCTATTTAATCCCTCTAAAATATTTGACATGTACTTTTATTTTTTCAAAAATGTGTTATTATTATTATATTATAAATATAAAATTAATTAAGACAAATAAGGAAATATATGTCAGAAGAAAGTAAAAATGAACAACAGATAATGGTTCCGCTTGATGATTTAGATAAAGTAGAAGATTCGGACCCTAATAAATTAGATGCACTGGCAATGGAACTGGCAACTATTCAGCAATCAGCAAAAAAAGTAGCGATAATAGGAAGCAGAAACCTCCCAATAACTCATCAGCAAATTATAGAAATATTATCTTATGCGCTTGTAATACAAGGAAATACGGTTATTACCAGCGGAGGTTCATCAGGTACAAATGCCGCAACAATTCGCGGCGCAATGAAAGCAAACCCCGATAAATTAAGGGTTATACTTCCTCAAACTATAGGTCAGCAGCCTTCTGACGTTCAAGATCAATTAATTGGTGTTCCTAATATTATAGAACACCCTGATAGGTCTATGATGACACTTGCTGATGCAAGCCGTATTTGCAACAGAGAAATTATTGATGAATGCCAGCAGTTAATTTGCTTCCTTTCTCATACATCAAATACTTTACATAAAGCAATACAGCATGCTGAAGATTCTCACAAGGTTGTTACAGCATTTTACTTAGATTAATTATTTTTAAGTTTTTTGTAAATGTCTTTTGCTGCAGCCTCACCCATTGAGAAACAACTCATTTGTGTTCTTAGTGCTGCTTGTGCTTCAAAATCCGCACTGATAATTCTTCCTGCGCAGTATAAATTTTTATATTTTTCCGAGATTAAACACTCAATAGGTACATAATAAGTTTTTTGATTATATTCTAGCCTGTCTGTATCAGACTTATTTGAGTGAATATCAATAGGGTAATCGCAAGCAAAAGCGACATTGTCAAACTCTTTAGGATTAATAATATCATCCTTAGTAAAAGTATAAAGACCTTTAATTCTGTATGATTCTCTTACACCGAGGACATCTGATATATGCGTAACATATGAGTTTTCAAAGCCCGGTAAATATTTTTTACAAAATTTTGCCAGCCTGTAAATTCTATCCCTGCCTTGCATTAAGGCTCTTGAATATACAAACGGATCTCTTTCATCTTCCAATATAATCCTTGGGGCATTAACTGCAAGACAATCAGGCATCGCAGGAATTGAGAATAGTTGAAAATAAGCAGTATCTTCATATTCGAGTATTCCATCAGCTATAGCCTTTTTAAACATGGGGGTTAAAGCCCAATTTTTGCCTTTCTCCCAAGTACAAGCAGTAGACAAATATACCTGATCTTCTGTATATTCAACAGATGTTACATTTCTGTCACTATCAATGTTTAAAATCCAGTCTGCAAAGTTTTTTGTGTTGACATTGCCAATTATAAACCTTAAAGACGGTGATTGATTATTCTCATCAGTATTTTGAAAATCACAATTTAATATTTTAAAAATTTCTCCGTTTGAAGTTGCGTCGATAATATATTTCGTTTCAATATATAGCGATAATAATTTATGATTTATTGTTGTATTAAAAAAGCCATCTTTAAATGATAAAGATACTTCAGCGGGGTATGATGAAAATAAAACATCACAATTAACAGACTTAAGCATCTTATCAAAGACAATTTTTAAAATTTCGTGGTTAAACCAACCTGTATTTCCGTCTGAATATGTGTGGTTAGCTGAAAATTTATTTGCAAATGTCAATAAATCATTATAAAAATCTGTATTAATTGAGCAGGAATTGACCTTCATGACCGGCAAAACAAGCCCTTGAGTAATAGAGCCGCCAAGGACATCCGATTTTTCTACAAGCAGTGTTTTAATTCCAATTTTTGATGCAATATATGCTGCGGCAACACCTGATGTTCCTCCGCCAAAAACTATTAATTCATATTTCATGATTTATACCTATTATAATTACTATTAACTTTATTTATTATATATGATTAAGTTTAAAAAATATATTTGTAAATTTTTTTAATTAATACTATTAAAATAGTATCTAATAGATATATAGCGATAATCATTAGTGCGATTTTCTGAATGCAGTGTGAGAAATTCTGTCAGAAAGAGAAATTTTATTTTCTCTGTTATTAATAATTTCAGAGGGTGAAAGAGAAAGATTATAATCTTCGTAAAATATCCCCGCTCTTGTATTAATTAGTGAGTAATCATAATCAGTGAGCGGATTAATAATTTTATTTTTATCAAAAGAAGCAACACTACCCATATCAATATCGTTAATATAAATTTTACCGACAAAAAAACCAAGTTCAATTAATGCGCTCCGAAACGGAGTAGATTTTGAATATGTAACAAGAACTGAATTTTTACTCATTTTATTCTTTATTAAATTTAAAAAATTTATTGTCCATAATTCAGGCGCTTTTTGCGGGGTAAAGGCATCAAGAAAAATTACATCATAAAATTTATTAAGCTTTTGAAGAGTTAATCTTGCATCACCAAATTTAAAGCTAATTGATGAATTTATATATTTAAGGCTTTTAACATCGTTTTTCATATCAGTCGATATATAATTATAATATATATTATGTAAAAACGAAAGATTTAATGTTGAACCACTATAAATATACCCCTTGGTAATTAAAAATTGAATTAAACGCACAATAGAGGGCTCAAAAAAATCGGCATTATTTTCATAAATCCGGTTGAATTTTCTTTCGTAAAATATATAAGAAATATCACCTAATTTAAAAATTTCAGAAAGGAGGAATAACTTTAAATTAATATCATAAATATTATCCTTTATAAATGGAGATAAAAATATTAAATCGGAGTTAATATCTAAACAGTCTATATGTAAATTAGTTTTGTTTTTATACATTAATGCGCATTTGCTGTTATATCCTATTCCATAACAAATATCTAAAATATTTATAGCTGTTTTTTTTTCTGATAACTCGCATAGAAATGACGGTTCTATAAATTTATCATATGCTTCTTTTAATGCTCCGGTTTTAGAATGATATATATCTTTAATATTTTCATCATATAATCCGGCAGAACCGTCTTCGGTCATGTAAAAATCTATATTCTTCATATTTTTATTATATTATTTATTTCTTTTTTGCAAAAAACGTTATCGTTATAAATCTTTTAGATATAACTACATAAAATATTATAGGTATATATCTAATAGATATTAAATATGAACAAAAAATTTTTATAAAAAAAATAAAAATAATTTTTAAATTTTAAACATATATTTTTAAAAAAAATTAATTATACAAACAAGTCAATTACAGAGGGATAAATATAATAAGCATAATATTTAATATATTTTAGGAGGCGGATATGAAAGACCCTATTAAAATACTTATTGTAGAAGACCATAAGCTTATTAGAGTTGGAATTAAGACACTGTTTGATGATTCGGACGGCTATGATGTAGTAGCTGAAGCGGATAACGGCAAAGATGCAATTGTAAAAGCTATGACAATAAAGCCTGACATAATATTGCTTGACCTCGGATTGCCCGATATGAGCGGGATTACGGTTATAAAAAAAATTCTAAACGAAAACCAAAATTTTAAAATAATAGTACTATCCTCTCGTATGAATGATGATGAAATATGCAAAGTATTTTCTCTCGGTGTATATGCATACGTTATTAAAGATATTAGTACTGATATGCTTTTATATATTGTAAATACAGTAAATAAAGGCGGAATGTGGATTGATCCTAAAATAGTACCTATTTTAAGAGAAAGAAACGATAAGATTATTCCACAAAAACATACATCACGAGCTATGTTTAAAAATGCACATTCTAATC
The DNA here is from genome assembly GCA_947589255.1 of Candidatus Gastranaerophilales bacterium. GTDB lineage: Bacteria > Cyanobacteriota > Vampirovibrionia > Gastranaerophilales > Gastranaerophilaceae > Avigastranaerophilus. The sequence continues at coordinate 3,851 of CANQAL010000092.1, forward strand.
TTACACAAAGAGAATATGAAGTACTGAAACTTGTTGTTGAAGGCAAATCTAATAATGATATTGCGCAGGAATTATGTATAAGCGAACATACGGCTAAAGCTCACGTATGTAACATTATTCAAAAACTTTTGGTGGATGACAGAACTCAAGCTGCAGTTAAAGCAATAAAAGAAGGTATCGTATAGTAATTATTTTTATAAAGTAACGAAATATTAAATTATTCTTTGAAAATAACAAAAAAATTAATGTCATGTTTTATAATTGGTATAAATCGGAGTGTTTTATGCCTTTAAATATTGAAAATCAAAGAAAAATTGATATTAATGAATTACCAAAAGAAATTCCTGACTTTACTTCAACTTATGAACCTAAAGATTCATTAATAAAAAAATGGATTATAAATTGGATATTATCTGCTGTTAAAAATAATAAAATTAAAGAAAATGACATATTACCAAAGAAATCTGATATTTCAAATTACTTAGGTGTAAGTGTCGGGACTGTACAAAATGCAATCAGATATGTAGAAGATGAAGGTTTTTTAAAGTCTAAACAAAAAAAAGGGACTTTAATATCTAATTTTACAAATCCGGTTACAAATACGACAAAATCTACTTCGAAAAGAGATAAGGTTATTCTTGCAATAAAAAAACACATACTTACAAACAATTATAAAATCGGAAAAAGTATACCCTCCGCAAGAAAAATGTCTGAAATACTTTCTGTATCGCAAAATACAACAAGGCTTGCATATGAATATCTTATGAGAGAAGGTATTATTGATTCAAGACAAACAAGAGGTAATGATTCAAACTGGATACTGAAAAAACTGCCTGAAGATACAAATCAAAACTATTTTAATATAGATAACTTTAAAACAGATACACTTGTTTCTAAACTTACGGGTGATATTAAAATTTATTTATGTAATAAATGCGCTATTGGTGACAAAATTCCTACTCATGAACAATTAGCTCAAATTTTTAATGTTAGTATTAAAACAATTCATGATTGCATAAGCATACTAAACGATGAAGGAATTGTTATTACAAGAAGAGGAAAATATGGTACTATTTTTGCTAAAAATCCTTTTGATAAATCGTTTAACGAATTAAAAGAAAATTCTATTTTCGCAAATGCAAATGATGTTTATTTTTATAACTATAAAAAAATTGAATCTAAAATTATTTCCCTGATTAAATCACAATATAAACCGGGTGATAAATTACCTTCAATGCTTGATTTATCACTCAAATTTGATGTAAGTACAAATACAATAAGAAAGGCTATGTCAAGCTTAGCTCAACAAGGTTTTATAACTTTCGGCAGAGGCAGATTTGGCGGTACTTTTCTTATTGAAACTCCATATGAACCTGAAAGGCAGCCATATCAATGGTTATCAATAAATCCTGAATTTAATAAATTTTAATATTAAAAAAACAATTTAATTAATTATTTTTTACATCCAAAAAGACGGATAAAATATAATTATTTTAAATTAACCTAAATGACTAAAGTGAAATATGTAAAAAAAAATGCTAAAATAATTATATAATACACAATTCGCTTAACTGCATGTCATATATGTACTAGATTTTAAAAGGAGGCTCCCTATGTCAACTGCTGTAGAAACTAAAAATACAAACAATATTACATCTAAATTTACCGAAGAATTTGAAAAATATCTAAAAAAACAAGCGCTAAAAACAACTTTTAACGGTTGCGATATTGAAACATTCAGTTGGTATAAAAAAATGTTAGGCATAGGTTGTTAAAAAATATATAAAAAAGAGGAACATAAGTTCCTCTTTTTTTATGTACCTGTTAAATATTTTTTGCTAAACTAAATATATATGAAGAAATCAATTTGTTATCAATTTATTATAATTTTTATTATATTTTTTATGCCGTTATGTGCTTATGCAAAGAAAGAAACATTAATAATTTTGGATCAATCTGCGAGTATGTACGAGACTTTTATTAATAATATAAAATTTCATTATGCCCAAAAGGCAGTTATAAGTGTTCTAAATTCACTGAAAGATACAGATTATATAGGATTGAGAACAATAGGAATGAACCCTGAACGGATAGTAATGAAAGGTTTTGTTGATAATGAAGTATTATGCACGGCCACGGAAAGATTAAATGATATAAGCCCAAATAACAGACATCTTATAAAAAACAGCTTAGCAGGAATTATACCCAGCGGTACTTCTCCAATTCAGTATGTACTACATACTGCAATAAATAATGATTTTAGCCCGAATGCCGATCAAAAAGAAATAATTTTAATTACTGACGGCTACGAAAACTGTAATGGCGATCCTTGCGGATATATACGACAATTAATGCGAATTAGAAATGATATTAAAATAAGTATAATTTCAATTGGTGCTTCTGATGAGGATATAGCAGGTTTAAAATGTTTAACTTCTGCTACAAACGGTAATTTTATTAACATACCAACACCATATAATATTGAACAATCGGTAAAGTCTATGATGGCGAATTTAAGCTATCCCGAGGTGGAAGAGACAACTCAAACTCAGCAAGTAACGAACACAATGCCTGCTTTAAATAACAGCAAGATTATATACAAAAACTATTTAATGGAATTCAATGAATAGCCTTATGCCCGACAGAGCTAATGACAGCTGCCGTGTTTTTTGATAATATTAAATTAATAGATTTACGGGTGAATTATGAAAAATAAATATATAATAATAATTTTAATTTTTTCTTTATTCTTTTGCCGTGCAAATTCAAATGCGGAAAGAGAATATAATTATTATAAACCGGCAGATATTAAAGAAAATAAATCCCCAATAATCAGTGATAAAGACAAAATTCTGTTTATTGTTGATTTTTCTAACAGTATGAATGAAAGATTCGGACATACAACAAAATTGGATGCCGCACTTTCAACAATGAAAGACATTCTTTCTCAAATACCCGAACAAACAGAAGTCGGGCTCAGAGTTTACGGACACAGAACAGGTTTTACTCCAAAACAAAGCTGTACTGCATCTCAACTTATTACTCCTATATCATCAGGCAGTGCAAGTAATATCTATGCCAAATTAACCTCAATTAATGCAGTCGGGTGGACACCAATTACATATTCTCTTAAGCAGGCTGCTTTCTTTGATTTTGGCGAAGGCACAGGAAAAAAACGAATAATATTAATTAGTGACGGTGGTGAAAACTGCGATGAAAGCCCTTGTGACTTTGTTATAGAACTTATGAAATACCGTGATGATATACAAATTGACGTTATTGCTCTCGCCGTAGGTGATGAAGAAGCTAATAATCAACTTAAATGTGTTGCTCTTGTTGCCTCGGGGAAATTTTATAATGCTAATACGGCTGCGGAACTAAAAGATAGTTTACAAGATTCTCTTAATCTTCAAAAAGAAGTTCAAGGTATGATTATAAACAAATAAAAAAGAAGCGGTGTATAACCGCTTCTTTTCTCTTAAAATATTATTGATATAACGGAGCCAGTTTTGCTTCCTGCTGAGGAATTACACCCTCTTCTATCGGTAAATATACCCTGTAATCAATTACAGGGAAACAATTATCAATAGATTCTATCT
>CANQAL010000093.1 GCA_947589255.1 Candidatus Gastranaerophilales bacterium
TTGGTTGTAATTTTTGCAATAGGATAGCCCGTTGCCTTAGATGCAAGTGCCGATGAACGGCTTACTCTCGGATTTACCTCAATTACATAGTATTGATTGCTTACTGTATCTAATGCAAACTGAACATTACATCCGCCTTCTATTTTTAATGCTCTTATGATTTTTAATGCGGCGCTTCTTAACATTTGGCACTCTTTGTTTGTAAGAGTTTGAGTAGGCGCAACTACAAAGCTGTCGCCTGTATGTATCCCGATTGGGTCTATATTTTCCATATTACAAATGGCTATACTTGTATTATTGGCATCACGTATTACTTCGTATTCGATTTCTTTATAGCCTGCAATGCTTTTTTCAACAAGCACTTGAGAAATAGGACTCAGAGAAAGCCCCGTATAAACTATATCTTCATATTCTCCGTAATTGTTGGCTATGCCGCCTCCCGTTCCGCCAAGTGTATAAGCAGGTCTTACTATAATAGGAAATCCGATTTTTTGAGCGAATTTTTTGGCATCTTCATAGCTTGATACAATATCACTTTCGGGAATAGGTTCCCCTATTTCAATCATTAAATTTTTAAATAATTCCCTATCCTCTGCTTTTTTTATGGAATCAATTTTTGTACCTAAAAGCTGAACGTTATATTTTTCCAGAACTCCTGTTTCATTAAGTTTAACAGCCATATTAAGCCCTGTTTGTCCGCCTAATGTAGCGATTATTCCGTTTGGACGTTCTTTATCAATAATGTATGTAAGAGCTTCAAGTGTTAAAGGCTCAATATATACTTTATCCGCTATATTTTCATCCGTCATAATGGTTGCGGGGTTAGAGTTTACAAGAACAACTTCAATATTTTCTTCTTTTAATGCCCTGCATGCCTGCACACCCGCATAATCAAATTCAGCCGCCTGACCTATAACGATAGGGCCTGAGCCTATAACAAGTACCTTTTTAATATCTTTATTAATCGGCATAATTCTTTCCTTTATACTGTAACTTTTTTACTGTTTTCAACTTCTTCAATCCATTTTATGATAACTTTATTTGCATCATAAGGCCCTGCGGTTAATTCAGGGTGGAATTGAACGGTTTTTATTTTATACTTATCGCAGCAAATCCCTTCCACCGTGTTATCGTTAAGGTTTATATATGTAACCTTTGTATTCTCGGGGAGGGTTGATTCATCAACCGCATAGCTGTGATTTTGAGAGGTAATAAATATTTCATTTGTTTCCAAGTTCATAACGGGGTGATTACCGCCTCTATGCCCGTATTTAAGTTTATATGTTTTTGCCCCGAGAGCGATTGACAATATTTGATGTCCTAAACAAATACCGAATATTCTGATTTTACCGAGCAATGTTTTTGCTGTTTCTATTGCCTGATGCGCATCCTCTGGATTTCCCGGGCCGTTTGAAATTAATACCGCATCAAAATTACCTTCTAAGATTTCATCCGCTTTAACATCTGCGGGGTATACCGTAATATCGCAGTTAAGTGATTTAAAGTTTTCAAGAATACTCTTTTTAATACCCATATCAATTATTGCAAGTTTTATACCGTTTCCTGCAAATTTTTCAATTTTATAAGTTGATACATCAAGAGTAATATCTTTACTTATGCGGTATTCACGCATTTTTTGCTTGATTTCCGGAGTAATATCGCCTGTTGTAATAGCGCAGTTCATAGCCCCGTAATTTCTTATTATTTGGGTTAAGTGTCTTGTATCAATTCCCTTTAGTGCAACGATATTATTTTGTTTTAAGTACTCATCCAGCGGAGTACAGCTTTTATAGTGAGATTCATGCTCGCAAAGATTTTTTACGATAAATCCTTTAGCATGAATTTTACCGCTTTCAAAATCATCTCTGTTTATTCCGTAGTTGCCTATTTCAGGATATGTCATAACAATGGTCTGCCCTGCATAAGATGGATCCGTTAAAATTTCCTGATAACCGACCATTGATGTATTAAATACAATCTCTCCGTATGAAGTCCCGTCAGAGCCAATAGATTCACCTTCAAAAATCATACCGTTTTCAAGAATAAGTCTGCCTTTTGAAACAGCATATGATTTATTTTGAGTAAGAAGCGCATTTTCAATTTCTTCATAAATCATTTTTATGGCTTTAACTCTATCATCTGCAGAAGTAACGGCTCTGCCTATAACCAAGTAGTCAGCACCTTCTTTTATTGCGACAGAAGGTGTTGCCAGCCTTTTTTGGTCGTTTTTATTAGACCAATCGGGACGAATGCCCGGGCATAATACTTTAAAATCTTTTCCGCAGGCTTGTTTTATCTTTTTAGCTTCCCAAACACTTGCAACTACACCATCAAGTCCCGCTTTTTTTGCCAAAATTGCAAGATGCATTGCATAATCATTTGGTTTATAAGGAACTTTAAGTTCATTCTGCAGACTTTCTTCGGATATACTTGTTAAAACTGTAACTCCCAGAATAACAGGCTTTTCTCTGCCAAGCTCCTCGGCAGTCAAGCGGGCTGTTTCTGCCGTTAGTTTCATCATTTCTTCTCCGCCCGTTGTATGAAGATTAAAGAATGATGCTCCGTTTCTTACTATATTTGCCGCTGCTTTTGCTACGGTATTTGGGATATCATGAAGTTTAACATCAAAAAAGAACTTTATATTCTGCTCTTTCATAAAGTTAAATATCTCATATCCGTTGCCCGTATACATTTGCAAGCCGACTTTAAACACTCCGACATAATCTTTTAGTTCGGTTATAAGTTCTTTTGCTTGCTCAACCGTATCTACATCAAGCGCCAGCACTATTTTTTCTTTAATTTCGGGTCTTATTTCCATTGTCCTATCCTATATTATATATTTTACCTTTTATAATTGTCATTTTAGGTCTGCCTTTGAGTTTAACTCCATCAAAAGGCGAAATCCTGCATTTTGATTTAAATTTAGATGCATCAACTATCCATTCTTCATTTAAATCAATAACTGTTAAATTAGCTTCATTATCTATTTGAATATTACCTTGATTTTTAAGGTTTAAGATATTTGAAGGGGCGATAGTAAACTTTCTTATAACCTCAATTAACGGTAGTTTTTCCGTATGTACAAGGTTAGTAAGTGCAAGAGCAAGCGCTGTTTCAAATCCTGCTATTCCCATTGGTGCATTTTGGATTGGAAGCAATTTTTCATGTACCGTATGAGGTGCGTGGTCTGTTGCTATACAATCAATAGTGCCGTCTTTTAGCCCTTCAATTACCGCATTTAAATCTTCTTTTGTTCTTAACGGCGGATTTACCTTATATTTTGCATCATAGTCAATGATATCATCTTCCGTTAATGAAAAGTAATGCGGGGCTGTTTCGGCTGTTACTTTTAGACCGTCTTTTTTAGCCTGCCTTATTAATTCAACTGACCGTTTTGTTGAAATATGAGCAAAATGATACCGCCCGTTAACGGCTCTTACCACTTCCAACTCTCTTGCAACAGCTAAGGATTCCGTTATGGAAGGTATTCCCTTCAATCCTAATCTTGCGGATACTTTGCCTTCATTAATAACTCCGCCGTTTGCAAGCGATGAATCCTCGGAATGCGAACTAATTATTGAATTATGTGAATTTATATATTTAAGAGCTTCCTTTAATAAATGCATATTTTCAACGGGCTTGCCGTCATTAGAAAACGCAATTGCTCCGTTATCAAGAAGTTCTGATACATTAACAATTTTTTCATCCGTTAAACCTTTAGTAACGGCGCATATCGGATAAAAGCCGATGTCTGATACTTCTTTTGCTCTGTTAATTATGTATGTTAATGTTGTTAAATTATCAACAAACGGATTTGTATTTGCCATAGGGCATATTGCGGTATACCCGCCTTCTATTGCGGATAAAATACCCGTTTTAATTGTTTCTTTTGCGGTAAACCCGGGTTCTCTTAAGTGGCAGTGCATATCTATAAGCCCCGGAGTAATAATTTTACCTGTCAGGTCAATAACTTCATCATCTTTAACGGTTAAATCAACTCCGATTTCTTTTATAATCCCGTTTTCAATTCTTATATCGGATATTTTATCAAAATTTGTTTTTGGATTTATTATTCTTGCATTCTTTAGAAGCATTTATACCTCTTTTCCTTGTTTTAATAAGGTATTTAATATTGCCATACGCACATATACTCCGTTTTGAGCCTGTTCAAGAATTGTTTTGCCTACCCTGTTATCAAGAAGTTCGGATGATACTTCAATATTACGGTTAGCAGGCCCCGGGTGCATTAATATAACATCGTTTGAGGCATACTTCTTTAATAAATCCGTATCTATCTCATAAAGTCTTTTATATTCTAAAGAATCAGGATAGCCTTCTTTTTCGTGCCTTTCATTTTGGACTCTTAACACCATAACGACATTTGCGCCATTTATAGCTTCTTTAACATCCTTATGATATTTGACATTAAACGCATCAAAACTTTCAAATTTCAAATAAGACGGAGCGCACAGGTGAATATCGGCATTGAATTTTGATAAAAGATTTATGTTTGATTTAGCAACTCTGCTGTGCGAAACATCCCCTATTATTACAATTTTTTTATTTTCAACAGTTCCGATTTTTTCAAGCATTGTATAAAAATCCAATAATGCCTGAGATGGATGTGCGTGCGTGCCGTCACCGCCATTTACAAATTTTATCGGATATTTTACAAGCCTCATTACATTATTGATTATTCCCGAAAGCGAATGCCTGATTACAACCGCATTAACTCCGAGAAAATAAAGGTTTTCAATGGTATCTTTTAAACTCTCGCCCTTTGATAGTGATGAATGCGATAAATCAAAATTTATTATATTCATTCCGAGTTTTTGACCTGCGATTTCAAAACTGCATTTTGTCCTGGTTGAGTTTTCATAGAACATTAAAGCAAGTGTCTTTTTCTCAACATCAGAATTTTTCCTGCCTGATTTGAATTCTTTTGCAAGATTTACGATATTTAAAATATCTTCTTTTGAAATATTTTTAATATCAATTAAATGTTCCATTATGCTTTTACCTTTTCTTCCCTGCTCCCCGGTTTTACAAGCGGTATTCCTTCTTTGCACAGCGGGCAGTTTTCAGGCTCATATACAACAGGGTCAATCTGCATTAAGGATTTAATGTTATATTTCGTCTTACCTTTTGTCCTGTCTACAATACAGCCTACCGCAACAACTTCAGGCTCATATTCTTTTATTGCTTCCATTGTTTCTTTGATTGTTCTTGCCGTTGTTATAACATCTTCAATAATAACAACTCTTTCGCCTTTTTTAAGAGTATAGCCTCTCCTTAATTGCATTACTCCGTCTTTTCTTTCAACAAAAAGATTTCTCTTTTTGGCATTTTTTGCTGTTTCATAACCGATTATAACAGCCCCGATAGCCGGTGCTACTATTGTATCAAATTCAATACCCGATAGCTTTTCAGCGAGCATTTTTCCTAATTTTTCAGTAATTTCAGGGTATTGATATAATTTTGCACATTGAAAATATATATCGGAATGTAATCCCGAAGTTAGGCAAAAATGACCATGCAGTACACCTTCTGCCTGCTCTAATAAATTTAATAATTCATTTCCCATAATTATTCCCTCAATTTTCTTTTTAATTCATCTAAATTTTTGAAATTGTTTTTTGTAATATACTCATTCAATTCAAATACTAACCGTTGAGCCGTGTCGGGATGAGTAAAGTTTGCCGTACCGATTTGCACTGCATCAGCTCCGGCTGCCATAAATTCTAATACATCTTCAAGTGTTTCAATTCCACCTATTCCTATAACAGGGATATCAACTGTTTTTGAAATTCTCATAACAGCTCCTACCGCAACGGGTTTTATACCAACACCCGAGTAACCGCCCGAAATTATACTCTTTCTTATGCCTCCATTTATACAGCTTATTTTTATTTGAGTACCCTTTAATGTATTAATTGCACTTATTGCATCAGCACCCGCTTTTTGCGCGCTCAATGCCAATTTTTCTATAGCCGTAACATTCGGAGTTAATTTTACCGCTATAAATCCTTGATATTCCTGCCTTACTGAGTTTACAAGCTCATATAAACAATTTTCATCTACTCCGAATTCTATACAGCCTGATTTAACATTCGGGCATGAAACATTCAGTTCAACGGCTTTTATTTTGTTATTTTCGCAGATTTTAGCCAGAGCAATATATTCATCTAAACTTGAACCTGCTATGTTCATTACAAATTCAATATTTTTAGATTTTAAAACAGGCAGTTTTTCCTCTAAAAACTTTTCTATTCCGACATTTTCAAGCCCGATAGAGTTTATCATGCCTGCTTTTGTTTCGGTAATACGAATATTTTTATTACCCTGACGGGGATTAAGAGAAATTGCTTTTGTGACTATCGCTCCAAGATTAGATACATCAATAAATTCATCGTATTCATCATTATAACCAAATGTACCTGAAGCAGTCATAATAGGGTTTTTAAGTATTAATCCTTTAAGGTCTGTTTGAAGTATATTTGTCATTACTGCCATACGACCTCACTTCCCGAAAAAACGGGGCCGTCTTTGCATACCGAGGCATTAATTATTTTTCCGTCTTTTTTAATATCAATCACGCAGCCTCTGCATACCCCTATTCCGCATGCCATAACTTTTTCCATTGCCACTTGAGTTTCAATACCGTAGTTTTGAGCTATTTCATAAGTTGTTTTTAATACTATTTCAGGTCCGCAGACATATATAATTTCAGGGTTGAATTGATTTATTAATACTCCGAGATAATTAAGCACACTGCCCATTTCCCCGTAAGAACCGTCATCAGTATATATTTTATCAGGTTTCATGCCTGTTGGTATTTCATTTTTATTTAAAAATCCGCAGGCAAACAGATTTTCAATTCCCTTTTTATCAAGTTCGGATTTTAAAAATGATATCGGAGCAGAGCCAATTCCTGCACCGATAAGCAATGATTTTTTATTTTTTATATCAAATCCGTTCCCTAAAGGCCCTGTTATATCAATAATATCGCCTGCTTTTAGCGATTTAATATAATTAGTGCCTTTACCCCGTTCTTTAAATAAAACTCCGATTTTCCCGTTTTCATTTGAATAAACACTAAACGGTCTTCTGAAAGTCAAGCCTTCACAGTAAATAGAGATAAACTGACCTGCTTTAACTTCTACATTTACTCCGCAGTCAATTTCAATGAAATAAGAGGAGGAGGATACTTTTTCTATCCTTGATACTTTTGCTTTATATATTTTTTTTGTTTTTTCTTGTAACATATCCTCTTGATTTCGCCCTCTTTACTTCGGGTTCACTCGCTATCGCTCGAT
>CANQAL010000094.1 GCA_947589255.1 Candidatus Gastranaerophilales bacterium
TGTAAATCAACTTTCACTTCCTTATCCTTTCATAATAATCTTTTCCTCACTAATAATTACTTTCTCATTAATTCTTTCTATGCTCTCGGCTTTGCCCGTCAAAGTATTAACGGTTACAATAACACCGTTAATTTGGCTCTCACCGGAGTCAGATACATCTAACCTATCCGGAATGGCTGTTATTAACCTGTTTACGGAAGCTTCATAATCCATGCCGATTACTCCGTTTGCATCTCCGCAAAATCCTGCATCAGTTATATATGCACATTGATTGTTTAATATTGTTTCATCTGCGGTAAGTACATGGGTGTGAGTCCCAAATATTGCACTAACTCCCTTTTCAGCATAATATTTAGCCATACAGATTTTCTCCGCAGTAGCTTCCGCATGAATATCAATTATTATAACGGGGGTTTCTTTTTTTATTTCTTCAATAGCATCATCTAACAGCTTCCAGGGGGGCTCAAATAAGTTCATAAAAGTTCTGCCGAGAACATTTATAACCCCGACTTTGCCCGATACCGTTTTAAATACTTTATATCCATTGCCTTTTGTGCCTTCGGGATAATTTATAGGTCTTATCAGTTTATCCGCCTCATCTATATAATTAAATATCTCCCGTTTATCCCAAATATGATTGCCCGATGTAAAACAATCAATGCCGTAAGACAGCAGTTCATTATAGTTTTTTTGCGTAAGCCCGAAACCATGCGAGGCATTTTCTGCATTGGCAATTATAAAATCAGGCTTATCCGCTCCAAGTGCAGAAATATACTTTTGCACGGCAATTCTGCCGGGTTTGCCGACTATATCGCCTAAAAACAATATTTTAATTATATCTGAACGCATATTCTTATCCGATTTAATACATTTATAATGTATTTATCATTTAGCAATTTCGGTTGTTCTGATTTCTCTTACAACCGTTACTCTTATTTGACCCGGATAATCAAGTTCTTCTTCTATTCTCTTTGCAATATCTCTTGCTAATCTGGTGCTTGCCAAATCATCAAACTTATCCGGCTGAACGATAACTCTGATTTCTCTTCCCGCCTGAACTGCAAATGATTGTTTAATCCCTTCATAGCTTAATGCGATTTCTTCAAGTTTTTGAAGTCGTTTAATGTAAATTTCAAGTGTATCTCTTCTTGAACCGGGTCTGCCGGCAGATACCGCATCCGCCAATTTAACAAGTACAGCTTCTATTGTATTAGCCGTTACATCGTCATGGTGTGCTTCAATTGCGTGAATTACTTCTTCCTTTTCTCCGTACTTCCTCGCAAGCTCAACACCCAGTTCAATATGTGTACCTTCTTGTGTTTGGTCTACAGCTTTCCCGATATCATGCAATAATCCCGCTCTTTTTGCTATCTTTACATTTGCTCCGATTTCTGCAGCTATCATGCCTGCTATATGTCCAACTTCCAAAGAATGTAACAATACATTTTGTCCGTAACTTGTTCTGTAGTATAATCTTCCGAGTGTTTTAATTAACTCTTTATTCAGGTTCATAATGCCCATTTCCATTGCGGCATTTTCGCCTTCCTGCTTAATTTTCTGTTCTATTTCAACTCTTGCCTTTTCAACCATTTCTTCAATACGAACAGGGTGAATACGACCGTCCGCGACGAGTTTTTCAAGCGCAAGCTTTGCTATTTCTCTTCTTACAGGGTCAAAGCAAGATAATACAACGGCTTCAGGTGTATCATCTATAATTAAATCAACTCCCGTAAGTGTTTCTAATGTTCTGATGTTTCTTCCTTCACGGCCGATAATTCTTCCCTTCATTTCATCAGAAGGTAAACTGACCGAAGATACCGTAGATTCAACTACGTGGTCTATAACACATCTTTGCATTACACTTGTAAGAATTTCTTTCGCTTTCTCGTTTGAAACTTCTTTAATATGATTTTCGTTTTCTCTTATCAGATTATTGGCTTCCTGCTGTAAATCCAGTTTTAACTGTTCAAGAAGTAAATTTTTTGCTTCATCTATGGATAAACCAGAAATCCTTTCCAGTTCTTGCATTTGTTTTTGTACAAGTTCCGCAAGATAATCTTCTTTATCCATTAATTCATCGGATTTTTTCTGAAGTTCTGCCTCTTTAACAGCCGTTTCCTGAAGTTTGTCTTCAAGCATTTCTTCTTTTTTGACAAGTTTAGATTCTAATCTTGATAACTCTTGCCTGCGTTCTTTTGTTTCTTCCTGAAACTTTTCTATGTCTTTTTGTACGGATTCTTTAGCAGCTATCATTGCTTCTTTTTTATATAAACTGCTCTTTTCATCCATCTCGGCAATTAAGTTTTCTTTTTCACGTTTTTCTCTTTTTGAATCACGCCATAAAAGAAAACAAGCAAATGCCAGAACGACAAAAAGAAATATTAAAGTATTTAAATCGATAGTAATTGTCCTATACCTCGTTCTTTCTTATGCATTTATTATTCAAAATGCAATACTTATAGTATTTTAGCTATTTTTTATATCATATACATAAATATAATTACTTTATTACTTATAGTAGTAATTCTATCATACTATATAGGTTTTTAACAACTCTTTTATATTTTAAATTTATTTTTATTAAAATTTTATTTAAGACTTTACATAAAATCTTTTTTATATTATATTACTCAATGAACAAGCCTTGGTGGCGGAAGTGGTAGACGCGTTGGACTTAAAATCCAATTGGGCTCACCCCCAGTGCCGGTTCAAGTCCGGCTCAAGGTATTTCTACACCTCTTATTTAGAGGTGTTTTTTATTCTTACCTAAATTGTAGTTAATTGAGTAGTTTGATATTTACGGTTAGTATGATTATTACGGAAAGTTGGCTTCCTGTTTGGATTTGAGCTGTCGGAAATAATCAAACTATCCGTTTACAAAACGGTCTTTTTGGACTTTTTTTGGATAAACGGTTAGTATGATTATTACGGAAAGTTGAATTAAAACTATTCCCCTGTCTGCATTTCGGCTGTGTGTTTGAAGTGTACGCTTAGTTTGATTATTTCGGAAAAGTCCGTTTTGAAAATTTGATAAAAAATGTAAATTGACACCAATATTGAAAAAAGCGACATAGTAAATTGAGAAAACAATTTATTGGATATAAAATTAAGTTGAGCTATATTTTTATCCTAGTAATAAATTATCAATTATATATTTTGAAATATAACTAATTCTACTCGAAATTTTTATAATGTTATGCTGGATTTTATTCTTTAAATCATTTATATCATCAAACTCTTCACCAATAATATTTGAGATGGAATCAATATCTTTTTCATAAATTCCCATATCATATAACAATTTTTTAGATGGAGAATTTGCATAATAAAGCATATCGATAATATTTAAAACCTCTGTTTTTATTATATTTGTATAATTAGGACAAAATTGCTCAATAGTCATAAAAAATACTATTATGGAAACTTTTTTATAAAACTGATGCTCAATATAACTATTTTTATATTTAATTATTTTTGAAATCAAATCATTTATTTTTTCATTTTTAAAACTTTTTTGTACTTTTGCAATACAATCCTTTATTTTGGGTCTGGTTTTATTTATTAATGCATTAATGCAACAAGCTTCAATTGCAGCTGAATAATCAGTTCTTATCTTAGTATCTTCACAGATATAATATAATGGTTCTATAATACTTCTTCTGCTTATTGGTTTTTTTGATATTAGTGATTTGTTATATTCTTCAATTCCAGTAATTAAACGTTCTTTATGTTTAACATATGAATTGTATAAATCTATAACAGTATTAATTCGTAATTTTGATCCAATATTTTCTGCATAATCTTCAATTGAAATATTTAAAAATTTTATAAAATTAAGTATTTTCTTGCATTTATCATATTCTTTTTTTTGAAAATTAATATCTTCACTATTAGTTGTAATTTCAAATTCTATTGATTTTTCAGCATCTTTTTTTACATAACTACTATCATTAGGTCCTTTTATATAAAATGCGTTTCCAACAAAATGTTTAAATAATCTTCCTGTTCTGCCCACCAAATTGAAAAAGTCAAAAGCTGTAAAATTTTCATTGTACATACGTGAAGGCTCAACAATTATAATATTCTTTGCAGTTGTATTTACTCCTTCCAACAAAGTAGATGTGCATAATAGTCTGTTATAATTATTATTATTTTCGTAACAATTTAATTGGAACATTCTAATTCCCAGTGGAATTTGTCCGTTGTGAACAAGATAGCCTCTTTCTAAAGCCTTTATTAAACTCCATTCTTCATGAATCTCTTCTTTAGCCCAATCTATGAAATTTTGAATTTCAGGTTCTATGTTATTTATTATGGGTTCATTAATAATTATTTCAGTTATATACTTATTTAAATTATATACAGTGCCAAAATAGATTAATGTTTTATCATCTATGGGTAATTCTTGATTTATACGATTTGCTTCAGAAAAACGGAATTTATCATTTATAATTTCTCTTTCAATAACTTTATTTACAACTGGAGAATAGTCGGATTTATAAAAAAATGGGTTTTTATTTAGAATGTCTGTATTTACTACATTATCAATAAATGGTGCTAACAATACGTATTTCTCCGAAATAGAAGAAAGATAATAATAAGCCATATTTAAGATTAAAACCCGATCGTCATTATCTTTTTTCTCTAGTTTATAAATTTCATCAATTGCCAAAAAATCTATATGCTCAAAAATTTCATATGTATTATCTTGAACAATTTTGTCATGTGTTAGTATGAAAATATTATTTGTATTAAAATCATAATCTTTTTCTTTTGAAATTGTTGTATAAATTTTATAGTCTGAAAATTTATCTTTGTAATGTTTTATGATTTTACACTTATATTCATCAACTAATGCTAAGGTTGGCACAATTAACACAATCATTTGAGGCTTAAATCTGTAAATATATTCAAATATACAAAATGTTTTGCCAAAACTTGTTGGAGCACTAATAATACAAGCCTTATTGTTTTCTATTATACCAAGAATTTCTTGTTGTGATGGATGTAAACTTATTTTTTCATCTAAAAATGAAGTAGCCAATGAGTTGTATAATATTGAATTAAATGTATAATTTTTAGAATACAGTGTTAAATCCAATGCAAATAAATCTTCCGATAAACTTTCTACGATATTTACATCAGATGTCTTATCTAACATTTTTATGTATTCTTCTCTTTTTGTTTGAATAGGTATATTATCTTGCATTCTTGTATAATTCCTCTTTGTTTTGCATTTCTTTTGTAAAGTATACCATCAGTTTATCTTTGTTAATTATTGGCAAAGATATAGAATAATACTTTGTTTCCAAATTACAGATGGTTTTGTTAGGTAATTTAGATAATTCGTCAAAAATTTGTTCTATATCTAAA
Source organism: Candidatus Gastranaerophilales bacterium (assembly GCA_947589255.1). Lineage (GTDB taxonomy): Bacteria > Cyanobacteriota > Vampirovibrionia > Gastranaerophilales > Gastranaerophilaceae > Avigastranaerophilus. The sequence continues at coordinate 5,374 of CANQAL010000094.1, forward strand.
TTTTTATTATCACATCCATGTGCAATAAAAATAGGAACTCCAATAGTGCGTAAATTTGTACACTTAACAAATTCTTCAAAATCAATACATTCATCAATATGTTTCTGAAAAATGCTTAAAAAAGTTTTATTGCAATTAATCATACGATTGCTTAATGTTAATAAGAATTCGTTTTTTATTTGATTTTCGTACTCTTTTAAAGATTTTTTTATTAATTCTACTCCATTTTTAATTGATTTTGAAAGTTTTGATTCACCAAAAAAAATAATATTGTTTTTTGTACTATAAAATAACGTGTCAATACCAAAAATACTCATGTTATAACTGGTAGTTAATTTTATTTTGGGTATAATACAATCTAATTTAAAATATTCTGAAAGAATTTGTGAAAATATATATTCACCAACTTTGCCAAATTTATCTATCCTTATATAATTTGTTCCATTTTTATTTTCTATTTCTAATTCATCCCTTAATATTCTTTCTATGGTTTGTTCAAAAGAAGTTAAGTCAACATTTTCAGATAAATTTTTATAATCAATAAAAAGGCGCAAATCTTTGTATAGTTTTGTATAACTTACCCTATTAGGTGTGAACTTTAAGTGGAAGTTGTTTTCAGCATATCTTAGCAGTTTTTCTTCGTTAAAAAAATGTTCAAACAATTTTCTATAAAAACAAACTTCATCATGTATATCTATATGAAAAAAAGAATATTTATTGTCTTTTGAATATACATTAAAACAATCATACTTTTTTTTATTAATATCAGCCATCTACCATCCCCTAAAGTTATACATATATGAAACACTTTTTAAATATTTCATCTATGTAAACCTCACTTGTAAATTTAGTTTTATAAATAAATTTCCATTTTCTTTATAAATAGTTCCAAAATCGTACTTTGAAGTGCTTGGAGTCTCCAATCTCGTATTATTGAATAAATATTCTTGAAATTCGTTATGATTATAAATGTGATAACACAAAACTTCACCATCTTCTCTGACAATAATATACCCGCCTGTTGCTTGAAAATCTCCGTTCCAAGCTGTAGCAGGAGTCATTCCCAATGCAACATCAGTTAAAAAATTCTTCATTTTATGCTCATAATACATATGTTGCAAATTTGTATTAAAATTGCAAGGATTTATCTTTCTTACTTTTGGTGTTAATTCGCAAATAAGATTACCATTCCCTAAATAATATTGTAATAAAAATTCCGAAACAATAAGGGGAAATAAACTGTCTATCATTTGCAAATTCGCATTAAAAGTTTCATTTTCTAAATAACAAAACTTTAAAGCACAACCAAATTCGTTAATTTTAGCGAGTCTGTCTCTAAGCTTTGATTTTGTGTTAATTGTATTTATTTCTTGAATTTGGGAATCAGTTAAGTTGCCAGATACTTCAAAAACGAAATTTGTAGGTTTCCCTGCATTTAAAAGTGTAGAAGAACCACCAAGTCTTGATTTTATACTAAAACCGAAAGTTTCATTTCTATATGTTTTACAATCATGTAATACAATTGTAATATCGCTCTTGTCGGCTGAATCTGCTTTTACTTTTGTACATTTTATAACATCCATAAAAGATTCAATTTCCGGTACCGAAAATGTTTTGTCCGCTTCTTTTATTGCCTTTAATAATATTTTGGCTTTATTTTCAAATTCTGATGCAGGTAAACATAGAATTGTATTACCTTCTTTATCAGTAATTTTGATGTTTACATCATCTTTTACATAATGTTTTATTTTGTCATTTTCTTTCCTTAAAATTTCAATCAAAGGATAATATAATTCTTCTATTTTGTTCAAGTCTGCATCAGCAGCATAAAGTACTCCGTCTCCCAATAATTTTAAGAAAACATATAGTTCACTCCATTCCCCTTTATTTTGTGTAATCATGTTAAT
>CANQAL010000095.1 GCA_947589255.1 Candidatus Gastranaerophilales bacterium
AATACAACATTTTTATAAAATGTTGTATTGATTTTGTAATTGTACAAGGAGCAAGAATGTTAAATACCGAAAAAACCGTATTAATTACAGGAGCAAAAGGAGGTATAGGAAAAGCTATAATTAAAATTTTTGCTGAAAATTCTTATAATATTATTGCTCATGCACGAAAAAAGGATGAAACCTTCGAAAAATATTTAAAAGTAATTTCAGAAAAATATAATATTTCAACAACTCCGATTTATTTTGATATGACTGATTATTCCGCTATGAAATCGGAAATTAAAGAATTGTATTCCCAAAAAATCAAAATTGATGTTTTAATTAATAACGCAGGTGTTGCCCATGGCGGTTTTTTTCAAATGACACCCGTTTCAAAAATTAAGGAAATTTTTGAAATAAATTTATTTTCTCAAATGGAATTAACCCAGCTTGTTCTAAAGCTTATGACAAAGCAAAAACAAGGCTCAATTGTAAATATTTCTTCTATTTCGGGTTTAGATTTAAAAGAAGGAAATTGTGCATATGGTTTATCAAAACAGGCTGTTGCCGGATGGACAAAAATCCTTGCAAAAGAAGTTGCAAAATATAATATTCGGGTAAATTCTGTTGCACCCGGTTTAACCGATACAAATATGGCAAAATTAACCGAAGAAAAAGCATCTGTTGATATGATTAATTCTTCTTTGATGAAAAGACTTGCCAAACCTGATGAAATCGCCTTTGTTGTATATTTTCTTGCTTCAGATGAAGCTTCTTTTGTTAACGGTCAAAATTTAAGAGTTGACGGGGGAAGTATATAAATTGATTTTAACTGTCGAACAATTAAGTAAAATTTCAAATCAAATAAGAATAAATTTGATAGAAATGACTTATAACACAGGTTTACAAGGTGCACATATTGCAGGTGCATTATCTATGGTTGAAATAATGACTGTATTGTATTTTAATATTTTAAATTTTAACCCTAAAAACCCAACTGATGAAACACGCGACAGATTTATTTTGAGCAAAGGGCACGGAGTTATGGCTCAATATGCGGTATTTGAACAAATGGGGTTAATTACAAAAGAAGAACTTTTAACTTACAAAAAAAATAATTCTTTTTTATCTGCTCACCCATCTATGAATAAAAATTTGGGAATTGAATTTTCTTCGGGAAGCTTGGGACAGGGCTTATCGTTAGGCGTGGGAACGGCTCTTGCCCTTAAACAAAAGAAAAATTTTTCTTCCAAAGTTTATGTTTTATTGGGCGACGGTGAATGTAACGAAGGTTCAATATGGGAAAGCGCAATGTCTGCTTCAAATTTTGAACTTGATAATTTAATTGTAATTATAGATAAAAATTCTCTGCAATATGACGGAAAAACGGAAGATATTATGAAACTTGAACCGTTTAAAGAGAAATGGGAAAGTTTTGGCTTCAAAACGATTAGTGTTAATGGACACGATATTGAAGAACTTAAGCATGTGTTTAACATACGGCATAATAAAAAACCGCTTTGTATTGTTGCAAATACGATAAAGGGAAAAGGAATTTCTTTTATGGAAAATGAACCAAAGTGGCATAACGGAGCTTTATCAAAAGAACTGCACGATAAAGCACTTGTTGAATTGGGAGTATAAATTATGCTTAAATACAGTCCTTCCGATATAAGAATGTGGTCAAGACTTGGTTCTTGCGGTGCTTTTGGTATTGCAGCAATGGAATTAGCCGAAAATGATGAAAATACTGTTATTTTAACTCCTGATTTATGTTTTTATTCGGGACTGTCGCGTTTTAAAGATGAATATCCGAATAATTTTTATAACTTAGGTATAGCAGAACAAAATATAATCGGTGTTGCTGCAGGCATGGCAAAAGAAGGACTTAATCCGTTTGTTACAACTTATGCTTCTTTTGTTTCAAGATGTTTAGACCAAATTAAAGTTAATATGGGCTATATGAAACTGCCTGTAAAACTTATTGGTCTAACAGCCGGGCTTGCAGTGGGAATTTTAGGTGCAACCCATATTGCGATAGAAGATATAGCTTTAATAAGGTCAATTCCAAATATTACCATATTATCCCCATGTGATTGTATGGAAACAATAAAATGTATTCTTGCATCTCAAAAATTGAATTCACCTTGTTATATAAGACTTACGGGCAGTTTTAATAATCCTATAGTACATAAAGAAGATTATGATTTTGAAATCGGGAAAGCTCAAATTCTTCAAGAAGGGGAAGATATAGCTGTTATTGCAACAGGTACTATGGTTAATGCGGCTCTTAAAGCTGTTCAAACAATTAAAGATATTCTAAAAATCAACGGGGGGGGGAAGAACTCCATGTAAAAGTTGTTAATATACATACAATAAAGCCGATTGATGTTGAAACCGTAAAAACTTGTTGTAAGGCTAAATTAATTGTAACAATTGAAGAGCATTCTGTTATAGGCGGTTTGGGAACAGCCGTTAGTGAATGTTTATCAGAAATTAAAAATAAGCCTCCTCATTTATTTATAGGGGTCAAAGATAAATATACTAAAGCAGGGTCTTATGAATATATGCTTGAACAATACGGGTTAACACCTCAAGCAATTAGCGAAAAAATATTGTTAGCATATAGGAATTTATAAAATCCTTTTAAAATCAAAAAATCGGCTCAAAATAAAGCCGATTTTTTTATTGACTTTTTGAAAGGAGAAATTTAAAAATGATTGATTTATCATTAAGAGCAAAAAACATAAGAAAAAATATAATAGAAGCGGGATTTAAGTCTAAATCAGCACATTATGGCGGGTCATTGTCCTGTGTTGAATTATTAACCTATGTTTTTTCAATTTTTAAAAAAGAAAATTTAGAAAACCGAGACAGATTAATTCTGTCAAAAGGGCATTGTGCCTTGGGCTTATATGCTGTTTTAGCTGAATTTAACTATATTACAAAAGAAGAATTACTTACTTTTAATACAAACGGGAGTGATTTCCCTTCTCATTGTGTTAAAAATTTAGAAAAAAATATTGAATTATCGTCAGGAAGCCTTGGAATGGGTTTAGGTTATGCTATAGGACAGGCTGTTGCTCTAAGGAAAAAAAGGCTTGATAATAAAATTTATGTTTTATCGGGTAACGGTGAAGCTAATGAAGGTTCATTTTGGGAAGCAGTAATGTTTATTGGTGCAAACAAATTAAATAATATTATTTTAATTATAGATAATAATAAAATGCAATTGGATGGTTTTTCTAAAGATATTTTAGATATTAAAGACTGGAAGAATAAATTTTCATCATTTGGTTTTGAAGCAATTGAAATTGATGGGCATAATTTTGAAGAAATTAAAAATGCAATAAATGCTTCAACTAAAGTAAATAAACCGCTGGCAATAATAGCAAACACTACAAAAGGCAGAGGTGTTTCTTTTATGGAAAATAATCCAAATTGGCACCACTCTTCAATAACCGAAGAAGAATATAATCATGCACTAAAAGAATTAGAGGTGTAAAAAATGGAATTTGATTTTAAAAATATGATGGAATTATCCAGATTATCCTCAAGAGGGGTTTATGGAAAAGCTTTAAGCGATATAACGCAAGCAAATGATAATATAATGGCGGTTGTGGCTGATGTTATGACGTCATCAAAACTTGAAGAATTTTGTAAAAAATTCCCCGATAAATTTATAAATGTTGGTATAGCCGAACAAAATATGATAAGTGTATCAGCCGGATTAGCAAGTGAAGGGTACAATGTTTTTGCTTCAACTTTTGCTCCTTTTGCTTCTATGAGATGTTTTGAACAGTTAAGAACACAAGTCGGGTATATGAATTTAAACGTTAAAGTAGTGGGGCTTTTATCGGGGTTTTCAGGAGGAGTTGTAGGAAATACTCATTATGGCTTGGAAGATATTGCACTAACAAGAACCATCCCTAATATGACAGTAATTTCACCTGCTGATTGCGTTGAAACTTATAAAGTAATTGAAGCTTTAAAAAATTATATAGGGCCCTGTTATGTAAGATTAACAGGAGTAAACGGCACACCAAATGCATTTAAAGAGAACTATGAATTTAAAATAGGTAAAGCAATTCAGATGACTGAAGGCGAGGATATTGCTGTTATTGCAACAGGGACAATGGTTTATGAAGCAATGAGAACTGCAAGAGCCTTGAAGAAAAATAATATTTTAGTTTCTGTATATAATTTTCACACAATAAAACCATTGGATTATGAAACTTTGGACAAGATCTTTTCAAAATATAAACTTCTTGTTACAATAGAAGAGCATTTCAAAATCGGAGGTTTAGGAAGTGCTGTTGCGGAATATAAATCAGATAAAAAAGCCCCGCCTCAATTAATTATCGGAGTTGAAGATAAGTTTGAAAAAGCGGGTGAATATAATTATATGCTTGATAAAACAGGGCTGACTGCACCAAAAATTGCAGAAAAAATATTAAAAAAATTGGAGGAAATATAAATGTCAAATTTAGAAAAATACACAAATGCGTTTGTTCAAGCTTTTGAAATTGAACCAAAAGATGCTCCTGCACTTAAGTATCAGGACATCAAAGCTTGGGACTCGGTTGGACATATGGGCCTTGTAGCAAATTTAGAAGAAGCTTTTGATATTATGATGGAAATAGAAGATATTATTGATTTAAGTTCTTTTGAAAAAGGTAAAGAAATTTTATCTCAAAAATATGATGTAGATTTTGCTCAATAAATTTTTAAACGAGGTACTTATATGTGGAATTTGCATAAATTTCAGGATAATATTGCAGTAATTACCGAAGATAATAAAAAAATAACTTACCAAAAGCTTGATAATTATTGTAAAAATTTGACTTCAAATATTCAAAAAAGATGTCTTGTTTTTAATTTATGCAAAAATGAAATAGGTTCTTTAGTCGGCTATATTGGTTTTTTGAATGCAAAAATCGTTCCTTTAATGCTAAAATCGGATATTGAAGAGGATTTATTAAATAATCTGATTGAAACTTATAAACCTTCTTATATTTACTTGCCCGAGGAAATATCGGAAAATTTTAAGTTTAAAAAAGTTTATTCCAATTTAAACTATGCTTTATTGAAAACAAATTTTGAAAATGCATATAAATTAAATGAGGAACTGGCATTGCTTTTAACAACATCAGGCTCAACGGGAAGCCCCAAGCTTGTGCGTCAAAGCTATAAAAATATTGAAGCTAATACAAAATCAATAGTGGAATATCTGGCTCTTGATGAAACGGAAAGAGCTATTACAACTTTACCGATGAATTATACTTACGGTATTTCAATTATAAATACTCATCTTTGGGTTGGGGCATGTTTAATCCTGACCGAAAAAAGTCTAATGCAAAAGGAATTCTGGGCTCAATTTAAAGACTATCAAGCAACCTCTTTCGGCGGAGTGCCTTATACTTATGAAATGCTCAACCGTTTAAGATTTTTCAGGATGGATTTACCTTACTTAAGGTATATGACGCAAGCGGGCGGGAAATTATCACCCGAACTCCATGAATTATTTGCAAAATGGGCGCAGGATAATAATAAGAAATTTATAGTTATGTACGGGCAAACAGAGGCAACCGCAAGGATGAGCTACTTGCCTGCCGAAAAGTCTTTAGAAAAGTACGGTTCTATGGGAATAGCTATCCCGGGAGGTAAATTCTCGTTAATTGATACGGAAGGGAATATAATTAAAGACCCTGAAACCGTCGGCGAGCTTGTATATGAGGGGGATAATGTTACATTAGGCTACGCACAAAAATGTGAAGATTTGGCTTTAGGCGACGAAAGAAACGGTAAACTTATAACGGGCGATATGGCAAAGTTTGATAAAGATGGATTTTTCTATATTGTAGGCAGGAAAAAAAGATTTTTGAAAATTTTCGGGAACAGAGTAAACTTAGATGAAACCGAAAGATTAATAAAAGCCCATTTCCCCATGCTCGAATGTGCCTGCGCGGGAATTGATGATAAAATGGATATTTATATAACCGATGAAAACTGTAAAAAAGAAGTATCCGATTTTATATCACAAAAAACAGGACTTAATTTTACTGCATTTAGAGTTATCGTAATTAAAGAAATCCCTAAAAACGAAGCAGGAAAAACTCTATATAAAAATCTGGAGCTTATAAATGCTTAATTATGATGAGATTTTAAATATTGCTCCATATTCCTTAAATAAAAATGAAAAAGAAAAATTATTGTTTGACGGGCTTTTTGATTTAACAAAGTATCATTATGAGAATTGCGGTAATTACAGAAAAATCTTAAACACCTTAAATATTAATTTTGATGCTTTGAAAACGGTTTCGGATATTCCCTTTATTCCTGTTCGTTTATTTAAAGAATTTAACCTTGCAAGTATAAAAGAAGATGAAATATTTAAGACTATGACATCTTCAGGCACATCGGGTCAGGCGGTTTCTAAAATAGTTTTGGATAAAGCAACGGCGCTAAATCAACAAAAGACACTGGTTAAAATAGTTTCTGACTTTACGGGTGCTTTAAGAATGCCGATGCTTATTATTGATTCACCATCCGTTATTAAAAACAGATTAATGTTTTCTGCTCGAGGAGCGGGAATTTTAGGGTTTTCTATTTTTGGTGCGGACAGAACTTATGCACTTGATGAAGATATGAACCTTGATTTAAAGGCAATTGAAACCTTTTTAGATAAACACAAAGGAAAACCGATACTGCTTTTTGGCTTTACTTTTATGATTTGGCAGTATTTTTATAAGGAATTAAAAAAGTTAAATAAAAAACTTGATATATCAAACGGCATTTTAATCCACGGAGGAGGCTGGAAAAAACTTATTAATGAAGCTGTTTCTAAAGAAGATTTTAAAAAAGCTTTAAAAGATGTTTGCGCGCTTAATAATGTTCATGACTATTACGGAATGGTAGAACAGACGGGATGTGTTTATATGGAATGTGAGTATGGACACTTACATGCTTCAGTATTTTCTGACGTAATAATAAGAAACACAAAGGATTTCTCGCTTGCTCCGATTGGGGAAAAGGGTATTATTCAAGTTGTTTCGCTTTTACCTGAATCTTATCCCGGGCACTCGCTTTTAACCGAAGATGAGGGGATAATTTTGGGTGAAGATGACTGTCCTTGTGGTAGAAAAGGCAAATATTTTAATATATTAGGCCGTATTAAAAATGCAGAATTAAGGGGTTGCTCTGATACTTATGAAAAACGTTAATTATATTATAGGGAATGAAAATACTATAGATACACCATTAGA